>CAMDFY010000001.1 GCA_945897705.1 Bifidobacterium breve
AGCGTGTTCCCGGAGGAGTCGGTCTTCCGGATCGACCACTACCTGGGCAAGGAGACGGTGCAGAACATCCTCGCCCTGCGCTTCGCCAATGAGCTTTACGAACCCATCTGGAACAGCCACTACGTCGACAGCGTGCAGATCACCATGGCCGAGGACATCGGCCTGGGCGGCCGGGCCGGCTACTACGACGGCATCGGGGCCGCTCGCGACGTGATCCAGAATCACCTGCTGCAACTGCTGGCCCTGACGGCGATGGAAGAGCCGGTCAGTTTCGGACCCGAGGAGGTCAAAGCCGAGAAGATCAAAGTGCTTGCCGCCACCCGACTGGCCGAACCGCTGGACCTGACCACCGCGCGAGGGCAGTATGCCGCCGGCTGGCAGGGCGGCGAGAAGGTGGTCGGCCTGCTCGACGAAGAGGGCTTCTCCTCGACGTCCACCACGGAGACGTTCGCAGCGATCGCCCTGGAGGTCGACACCCGGCGCTGGGCGGGCGTGCCGTTCTACCTGCGCACCGGAAAACGCCTGGGCCGTCGGGTCACCGAGATCGCGCTGATGTTCAAGCGTGCTCCACATCTGCCGTTCGACGCCACCATGACCGAGGAACTCGGTCAGAACGCATTGGTATTCCGCGTGCAACCCGATGAGGGCATCACCTTGCGCTTCGGTTCGAAGGTTCCGGGCAGCGCCATGGAGGTGCGCGACGTCAACATGGACTTCTCCTACGGTTCGGCTTTCGCCGAGGACTCACCGGAAGCTTACGAACGCCTGATCCTCGACGTGCTGCTCGGAGAGCCCTCGCTGTTCCCGGTCGCCACCGAGGTCGAATTGTCCTGGAAAATCCTGGATCCGGCGCTGGAGTACTGGGCCGCGCACGGCACACCCGATCCCTACGAATCCGGCACCTGGGGACCGGATTCTGCGGTCGAGATGCTTGCGCGGTCCGGTCGGACCTGGCGGCGGCCATGACCAACCGGTACCCGACGAGTGCTCGCGCAAGGAGGAACCACCTGTGATCGTCGACCTGCCGGATACCACGACCAACGACGTCAACAAGCGAATCACCTCGCTGCGCGAGGAGGGCGGCGCGATCACCCTCGGCCGGGTGCTGACCCTGGTGGTGGCGCCCGACACCGAGGAACTCGTGGAGGAGTCCATCGACGCCGCCACCTCGGCCAGTCGGGAGCATCCCTGCCGGATCATCGTGGTGGTGCCCACCGATCGGCTGGCCTCCGAACCACGCCTGGACGGCCAACTCCGCGTCGGCGGTGACGCCGGCGCCGGTGAAGTGGTGGTGCTGCGCACCTCCGGTCCGCTGGCATCGCACGCCAGCAGTGTGGTGTTGCCCTTCCTGCTGCCGGATACCCCGGTGGTGGCGTGGTGGCCGGGAACCTGCCCGGAGGTGCCGTCACAGGATCCGTTGGGCCGCTTGGCTGTTCGCCGTATCACCGACGCGACTGGCGCACCGAATCCGTTGGAGTCATTGCGCAGCCGGCTGCGGGGCTACGCACAGGGTGACACCGACCTGGCATGGAGCCGGATCACCTACTGGCGGGCACTGCTCGCTTCGGCACTGGACCAGCCGCCGTACGAGGAGGTCAGCTCCGCGCTGGTGTCCGGCCGGGAAGAAGAGCCGGCTCTCGACATCTTGGCCGGCTGGCTGGCGAGCCGCATCGGGGGAACCGTCAGACGCGAGATCGGTGACCTCAAAGTGGAGCTGATCCGACCCAGCGAGACCATCACGTTGAGCCGCCCGCAGGACGGATCCACAGCCACCCTGACCCGCACCGGTCGTCCCGCGGCGCAGCTACCGCTGCAGCGCCGCGAGACCCGCGAATGTCTTGCCGAGGATCTGCGCCGACTCGACGCCGACGAGGTCTACCACGGGGCGCTGGCCGGCATCGAGAAGGTTCAGTACCCGACGGGCGGGAACGCTTGACGGTGGGTATGCGCGTCGACACCTATCCCGATACCGACGCACTGGTGGCAGCCACCGGCGACCGGTTGGCGGCGGCGATCGCCAGGGCGATCGCAGAACGTGGACGCGCGCTGATCGTCCTAACCGGCGGCGGCACCGGTATCGGACTTCTCACCCGATTGCGCGCACACGACCTCGACTGGGCACGAGTCCACCTGTTCTGGGGCGATGACCGCTACGTGCCCCGCGACGACGGCGAGCGCAACGAGAAGCAGGCCCGCGAGGCTCTGCTCGACCACGTGGACATCCCGGCTCGCAACATCCACCCGATGCCGGCCGACGACGGCGAATTCGGCGGCGATCTCGACGCGGCCGCGGCGGCCTACTCCGACACCCTGGCCGCACTCGCCGACGCCGGGGAGCCGACGCCGGTCTTCGATGTGCACCTGCTCGGCATGGGCGGCGAAGGTCACGTCAACTCGCTGTTCCCGGACACTCCGGCGGTGCGGGAGACCCACCGGATGGTCGTCGGCGTCCCGGATTCGCCCAAACCGCCGCCCCGCCGGATCACGCTGACACTGCCCGCCGTGCGCCGGTCCCGGGATGTCTGGCTGGTGGTGTCGGGGGCCGCCAAAGCCGACGCAGTGGCCGGCGCGGTGGCCGGAGCCGACCCGGTGGACCTGCCCGCCGCCGGAGCGATCGGGCTTCAGAACACGCTGTGGCTGCTTGACGCCGCCGCGGCGCGCGGGCTGAACAGCCCGAATCTCTGAAATAGTCCTCTATCCGTCGGCGGGGTAAACTCGGGAACTGCACCGGATGTTCACCGCAGCGCAGAGTCCTTCGCTCAACGCCACCGGCCTCCATCACGTGCTGACGAAGCCTTCGAGATGAATCGAGAGAATCTGTGAGCGACCTGCAGCAGTCCTACAAGGATGTCCAAGCCCACTACGACCTGTCCGATGACTTTTTCAGCCTGTTCCTGGACCCGACGCTGACCTACACCTGCGCCTACTTTGCCGAGGACAGCTACACACTCGAGCAGGCCCAGATGGCGAAGATCGACCTGGTGCTGGGCAAGTTGGATCTGAAGCCCGGCATGACGGTTCTCGACATCGGCTGCGGCTGGGGGTCAGCGCTGGCCCGGGCGGCGGAAAAGTACGACGTCAACGTGATCGGACTGACCATCAGCAAGAACCAGTACGAGCATGTGAAAGAACTCTTCGCGGGATTGCCGGGTGATCGCACCAAAGAGGTCCGGTTCCAGGCCTGGCAGGAATTCGAGGGCAAGGTCGATCGCGTCTTCATGATCGGCTCGTTCGAGCACTTCGGGTTTGAGACCTACCCTGAGTTCTTCCGGAAGATGTACGCCGCACTGCCCGAGGACGGACGCATCCTGCTGCACACGATCGTCGCGCACGACATCGACTTCTACCGCGATAACGGAATCGCCCTGACCATCAGCGATTTGAAGTTCATTCTGTTCATGGCCAAGACGATTTTCCCCGGCTGCCGACTGCCCTCGCCGGAGATCATCAAAGCGCGCACCTCGGAGGCCGGATTCAAAATCGAGCGCATCCAAGAACTGGGTCAGCACTACGCCCGCACACTGGACATCTGGCACGCCAACCTGGTCGCTCACCGCGACGAGGCCATCCGGGTCTCCGGGCAGCTCGCCTACGACGACTACGACAAGTACATGATCGGGTGCGCCGACGGGTTCCGCAAAGGGATCGTCAACCTGATGCAGTTCACCATCGTCAAATAGCCGACTCAGCCTGAGCGAACTGCGGGTTCAGCGCTTCTTGGCGTTGAGGATGTTGTCAACCGGTGTGGTGTCGCCCTTGGCGCGTTTGGCGGCACGCTTCTCTTTGAGGGACTTGCCGGGTTTCTTCGACATCGCTTGACGCGGGGACTTATCAGACACCATTGACACCTTTGGCTTGTGGGGCCTGCCTGGTCCCTTGCCTCGGACTGTACGCCGATCCGGAGATGTCAGCCGCTGTTGCGCAACGCGGAGGCCAATCCGCTCATCGTCAACAGGATCCCCCGTTGAACCAGTTCGCTGTCATCGCCTGCCCGGTAGCGCCGCAGTAACTCCACCTGAAGATGGTTGAGTGGCTCAAGGTAGGGAAACCGGTTGAATACCGAACGAGCCAACGCCGGGTTGTCGGCAAGCAGATCTTCGTTGCCGGTGATCAGCTTGTGGATGCCGATGGTGCGCGCGTGCTCGGCCGCAATCATCCCGAACACCCGATCCCGCACATCGGCGTCCGCTACCAGGTCGGCGTATCGGGCTGCCAGACCCAGGTCGGACTTGGCCAGCACCTGCGCCATATTGGACAGCACCGTGCGGAAGAATGGCCAACGGCGGTAGAGGTCACGCAGCACCTGCACCCGCTGCTGAGGTTCCTCGGCGCCGTCGGCGATCCAGTCGGTCACCGCCGTGCCGGTGCCGTACCAGCCGGGCAGCATCACCCGAGACTGGCTCCAGGCCAGCACCCACGGGATCGCCCGCAGATCAGAGATCGCCGTCGTCGCCTTTCGCTGTGCCGGCCGGCTGCCGATGTTGAGCGCACCGATCTCGCTGACCGGCGTCGATTGCTCGAAATACTCGACGAATCCCGCTGTGTGGTGGACCAATTCGGAATAGCACCGCTGCGCGCGGGCCGCGATCTCGTCGAGCACCCGGTAGGCCGACTCCGCACCGTCGCCAAGACCCTCGACGTCAAGCAGTGTCGACTCCAGGGTCGCCGCGACGAGGCTCTCCAGGTTGCGATGGGCGATACGCGGTTCGGCGTACTTGGCGGCGATCACCTCGCCCTGCTCGGTGAGCCGCAGGGAACCGTTCACTGCACCGGGCGGCTGAGCCAGAATTGCGTCGTAACTCGGGCCGCCGCCACGACCCACCGTTCCACCGCGACCATGGAACAACCGCAGCCGGATCGCAGACGTCCTTGCCAACTGCACCAGGTTCAGTTCGGCCCGGTACAACGCCCAGTTCGCCGCGAAATAGCCACCGTCCTTGTTGGAGTCGGAGTACCCCAGCATCACCTCTTGGACGTGACCTCGAGCGTCGATCATCGCCCGATAGAGCGGGACGTCGAGGGCGGACTTTACGATGGCGGCGCCGCGCTGGAGATCGTCGATGGTCTCAAACAGCGGCACGATTGCCATTGGTACGTAGGGATTCTCGTCCGAAAGATCAAGCAGGCCCGCTTCTTTGAGTAGCAGCGCGGCCTCAAGCAGATCCGACACCGACTGGCACATCGAGATGATGTACGCCGGTACCGCTTCAGCACCCAGGGACCGCACAGCACGGGC
Source organism: Bifidobacterium breve (assembly GCA_945897705.1). GTDB lineage: Bacteria > Actinomycetota > Actinomycetes > Mycobacteriales > Mycobacteriaceae > Mycobacterium > Mycobacterium aquicola. The sequence goes on from CAMDFY010000001.1 coordinate 5,237, forward strand.
GGCCGCGCAGAGAATATCGAGTTCCTTGCGCGCCACCGCCGACAGATCCGCGCCTTCACCCACCAGTGGGCGCCGGGTGGAAAGCTCCGAGACCAGAACCTCGATCCGCTGCGGCTCAGATAACGAGGGGTAATCCGGATGGACACCGGCCCACGCCAGAAGTTCGGTCACCACCTGCTCGTGGGTCTCGGAGTTTTGCCGCATGTCCAGCCCGCACAGGTGGAATCCGAAAACCTCAAGTCCGTCGCGTAGCCGGGCCAGCCGATCATCGGCCAGCAATCTACCGCCGTGCGCGCGCAACGAGGCGTCGATGACGGTGAGGTCGGCCGCCATCTCGTCGGCATTGAGATAGGGACGCAGACTCAGGTCCAGGGTGTGCTCGGGGGTACTCGTGAGGATCTCGGCGGCGGTGGCGGTCAGCCTGGCACGGACCACCCGCAGCGCGCAACGGTAAGGCTCGTCGACACGGTCGGCCTCGGCACACCCAGCGGCCAGCGCGGCCAGGTCAGGGTCGATCGCCACCAACCGGGCCGACATTGACAGCTCCTGCTCCAACAGTGCCAGCTCGCCGAAATAGTGGCCCAGGGCAGTGGCGGCGGCCCGGCCGGTGGCCATCTCAACGACGTCGGCGGTCACGTTCGGGTTGCCATCACGATCGCCGCCGATCCAGGATCCGGGCCGCAGGATCGGCTGAGGTAGCAGATCGGCATCGGGCCAACGGTCGCGCAGAGCATCGCGGACCGCGCCATTGACCTTCGGGATCACTTCGAAAAACGACGCCGGGTAATACCGCAGTCCGGATTCAATCTCATCGGCAATCTTCAAGCGCGACAACCGGATCAGGGCAGTCTGCCAGAGCGTGAGGATGTGCCGGCGAAGTTCGGTGTCGATGAGCCGACCGTCCTCGGTCTCATCGTATCCGTGCAACCGCAGCCGCATCAGGCTGGTGATGCGGTTCTGGGTGTCGAACACGGTGCGGCGGCGGGTCTCGGTCGGGTGCGCGGTGATGACCGGCGATACCAGCGCGTCGCGCAGCGCGACCGCCACCGTCTGGGCGTCCAGACTCGCGGCGTCGAGCTTGGCGTAGGTCGCGGCGAGCGTGCTGTCAATGGGCGGTTCACCCGCGGCCACGTGCACAGCGCGGCGGCGCTCGCGGTGGATGTCCTCGGCAACATTGGCCAGCAGGGCAAAATGACTGAAGGCCCGGATCACCGGGATGGCGCGGTGAATGTCGATATTCGAGAAGATCTTCGCCATCTCGGCACGGTCGATCTCGGAGCGCCGCACCCGGAAGGACTCCACCCGGGCTCGCTCGACGAGGTCGAACACCTGCTCGCCACTCTGCTCTCGCACCGTCTCACCCAGAATGGCACCGAGCATCCGGATGTCGGCCCGCATCGGTTCGGTGTCTTCCCGGCCAACCTGGGTGCGATGCACGGCACCGATCGGTTCCAGGGCCGCCTCTGATGCCGGGGACTCCCGGGGCGACGATCCGGCCATTCGTCAGTGATCGCTGCGCGCCGCCGGGGCGGTCAGCGGTACTTGATCTGAAGCGCCATGCCGACGATGGTGACCAGCCAGATTCCGGTGACGAACAGGGTGAGCCGGTCGAGGTTCTTCTCGACCACCGTCGATCCGGAGAGGCTGGACTGCACGCCACCGCCGAACAGCGTCGACAGGCCGCCGCCCTTGGCGCGGTGCAACAGCACCAGCAACACGATCAGGAGGCTGGTGATCACAAGGATGATCTCGAGGGCCACAACCATGGGTAAAGGATACCCGGTCAACCAGGGCTGCTCGGGCACGGGTGGCGCCGCCCCCTGGGGGCGAGAATTCTTCCCGCCGTCAGGGCAGGGGCCCACCAGCGGCGATCGCGCTCAGCGTGGCGAATTGCTCACCCTCCAGTGCGGCGCCACCCACCAATGCGCCGTCAACGTCGGGTTGGGCGACGATCTCGCCGACATTCTTGGCGTTCACCGAGCCGCCATAGAGCACGCGAACACCGGCGGCGATCTGTGGCGAGGCGAGGGCGGCCAACTCGGTCCGGATGGCGGCGCAGACCTCCTGTGCGTCCCCGGCGCTGGCCACCCGGCCGGTTCCGATCGCCCAGACCGGCTCGTAGGCGATCACAACGGTCGTCAACTGCTCGTCGGTGAGGCCGGCCAACGATCCGCGAAGTTGATTGATGTTGTGCTCGACGTGGTTTCCGGCCTCTCGAACATCGAGGTGTTCGCCGATACACACGATCGGGGTCAGCCCATGTCGGAACGCAGCGGCGGCTTTCGCCGCGACCAGGCCGTCGTCTTCGTGGTGATAGGTACGCCGCTCAGAGTGTCCAACAACGACGAAGGTGCAGCCCAGCTTGGCCAGGAATGCGCCGCTGATCTCGCCGGTATAGGCGCCAGAGTCGTACTGCGAGACGTCCTGCGCGCCATAGGTCAGCCGCAACTTGTCACCATCGACCAGGGTCTGCACGCTTCGCAGATCGGTGAACGGCGGGATGACGGTGACGTCGACCTTGTCGAAGTATTTGTCGGGCAGCGCGAAAGCGATCTTCTGCACCAGGGCGATCGCCTCGAAGTGGTTGAGGTTCATCTTCCAGTTGCCGGCGATGAGCGGTTTACGAGACACGGTTCTCCTAGTCGAGTATTTCGATGCCGGGCAGCGCCTTGCCCTCGAGGTACTCCAGCGACGCCCCGCCTCCGGTGGATATGTGCGAGAAACCTTCCTCGGGTAGGCCGAGCAGGCGCACCGCGGCTGCCGAGTCACCGCCGCCCACGACACTGAAGGCACCCTTGGCAGTTGCCCCGATGATCGCCTCCGCCACGCCGGTGGTGCCGGCCGCGAACGCCGGGAACTCGAAGACCCCCATCGGTCCGTTCCAGAAGATTGTCCGGGCATTGGACAGCAGGGTGGTGAATCTTTTCACCGATCCGGGACCGATATCGAGACCCATCTTCTGGGCCGGGATCTGCTCGGCGGCAACCGTTTCGGGTGTCGAGTCGGCGGCGAACTCACTTGCGACGACGAAGTCGGTGGGCAGGTGGATGACGTCACCGTATTCCTCGAGCAGCCGCCGACAGGTGCCGATCATCTCTTCCTGCAGCAAGGACGTGCCGACCGGTACCCCTTGGGCGGCGAGGAACGTGAAACACATGCCGCCGCCGATGATCAGGCTGTCGGCCCGAGCCGCCAGGTTCTCGATGACGGCGAGCTTGTCGGAGACCTTTGAACCACCGAGAACCACGGCGTACGGCCGCCCACCGGCCGTGCTCAGTTGCTCGAGCACCTTCACCTCGGCGGCCACCAGCGTGCCGGCGTAGTGCGGCAACAGCGTCGCGACGTCGTAGACCGAGGCTTGCTTGCGGTGCACTACGCCGAAACCGTCGGAGACAAAAGCGCCGTCAGCACCGACCAGCTCAACAAGGGCCTTGGCCAGCTCCTTTCGCTGCACTTCGTCCTTGCTGGCCTCGCGCGGATCGAATCGGATGTTCTCCAACAGCAGGATGTCCCCGTCAGTCAGGCCCTCGGCACGCGCCAGCGCATCGGTACCCACGACATCGCCGGCCAGTTGGACGTGTCGGCCCAACTTGGCGGCCAGCTCGGCGGCGACCGGCTTCAGCGAGTACCGCGGATCCGGTTCACCTTCCGGACGGCCCAGATGCGCGGTCACGATCACCTTGGCGCCGGCGTCGGAGAGCGCCTTGAGGGTCGCCACCGATGCATCGATGCGACCGGTATCGGTGATGGCACCGGTGGCGTCGAGCGGGACGTTGAGATCGCAGCGCACCAAGATGCCGCGGCCCGCCACACCCTCGGCGAGCAGTTCGGGGAGACCCTTGACAGTCACGGCTAGAGGGACTTGCCCACCAGGCCGACGAGGTCGACGAGCCGGTTGGAGTAGCCCCACTCGTTGTCGTACCAGGACACCACCTTGGCCTGGTTGTCGATAACTTTGGTCAGTCCTGAATCGAAGATCGAGCTGTGCGGGTCGGTGACGATGTCGCTGGAGACGATAGGGGCGTCGTAGTACTTCAGGATGCCTTTCATCGGCCCGTCGGCAGCAGCTTTGAGCGCGGCGTTGATCTCGGCGACGGTCGCGCCTTTCTTCAACTCGACGGTCAGATCGGTAACCGACCCGGTTGGGATCGGCACCCGCAGCGCGTAGCCGTCCAACTTGCCCTTCAATTCGGGCAGCACCAGGCCGATGGCCTTGGCGGCGCCGGTGGAGGTCGGAACGATGTTCAGCGCGGCGGCCCGAGCCCGGCGCAGGTCCTTGTGCGGCGCGTCCTGGAGGTTCTGGTCCTGGGTATAGGCGTGGATGGTGGTCATCAGGCCGCGGACGATTCCGAACTCGTCGTTAACCACCTTCGCGAGCGGTCCAAGACAGTTGGTGGTGCAGGAGGCGTTCGAGATGACGTTCTGGCTGCCGTCGTACTTATCGTCGTTGACGCCGAGCACGATGGTGATGTCCTCATCCTTTGCCGGAGCGGAGATGATCACCTTCCTGGCGCCGGACTCCAGATGGCCGCGCGCCCGGGCATCGGTGAAGATACCGGTGGATTCGATGACGACATCGACGCCGAGATCACCCCACGGAATCGCGGCCGGCCCCTCCTTGACCTCCAGGGCCTTCACCCGCCGGGTGCCGATGACCAGGGTGTCGCCGTCAAGCACGACATCCTCGGGTAGCCGACCCAGGATGGAGTCGAATTTCAGCAGATGCGCCAGCGTGGCGTTGTCGGTGAGGTCGTTGACGGCGACGATCTCGATGTCGGCGGCCTTGCCTTCAGACTGCTGGGTCGCCAGGGCCCGGTAGAAGTTGCGTCCGATGCGGCCGAAACCGTTCACGCCAACCCGGATCGTCACGTCATGTCTCCTCTAGTCGCTGCTAGCTTTCCCGGCGAACCGCGCAATCGAGCGGTTCGCTGAGCCAGCCTAGTAGCGCGATGACCCCGGCGGGCCAGGAACCCTGTCCCCGGTTCCGGGACCTGAGCGCGTGGGGTGCTCGGGACCCGACCGCGTACCGTATGAGCATGGGTTTGCCGCTGAATTTTGACCGTGACGTCGACCGGCTGCGGGAGCGGCTTGGCCGGGGTCTGTTCACGATGGTCGCAGGGCCCGAGGGCCCCCGTAACCGAACCCGGATCCACGAGGCTCCCGGCTCGCGCTGGTTCGCCGAAGACCGACCGATCCGCCGCGTGCATGGTGATGCCTCGATGTTCGTCGGCGGCCTGCGAGCGCTGCTGCTCCAATCGTTGCATCCGCTGGCGATGGCCGGCGTCGCACAACATTCCGACTACCGTGGCGACCCCTGGGGGCGCCTCCAGCGCACCAGCACCTTCCTTGCCGTCACCACCTTCGGCACCGCCACCGACGCGCGGCGAGCGGTCGACAAGGTTCGCGGCATCCACCGACGCGTGCACGGCACAGCACCCGATGGCCGTGCTTACCGGGCCGACGACCCCCACCTGCTGCAGTGGGTCCACATCGCAGAGGTGGACAGCTTCCTGCTGGCCTATCAGCTTTACGGGGCCGCTCCGCTCGATCAGGACGGCCGCGACGCCTACGTCGCCGACACCGCCCGAGTTGCCGCCGCACTCGGGGTCCTCGACCCGCCGCGCACCGAGGCCGAACTGCGGGCGCGGATCGCCGACTACCGCAGCGAGTTGCGCAGCACCGAGGCCGCCCGCGAAGCGGCCCGCTTCCTCCTAGTCACTCCCCCGCTGCCACTGATGGCTCGCCTGCCCTACGGAGTCATCGCGGCGACGTCGGTGTCAATGCTGCCCGCGTGGGCACGTCTGCCGCTGCGGCTTCCGTATCTGCCGCCGGTGGAAGCCACCGCGATTCGGCTGTCGGGGCGCGTTTTAGTGAGCGGAATTCGCTGGGCGCTGGAGGCCGATCAACCCAAATCGCCTGCGGCACGGTAAGTTCGGCGCTGGGTTCTCCCGTGTCCGCGGATCAGGCGTCGTCGAGGAGATCCGGGGTGACCGCCGATTCGGTGTCGGGAATCCCGTCCTGTTTTGCCTTACGGTCAGCCATCGACAACAGGCGCCGGATGCGCCCCGCGACGGCATCTTTGGTCATCGGCGGGTCGGCGAGCCGTCCCAGCTCTTCGAGGGAGGCCTGCCGATGCTCCACCCGCAAACGCCCGGCGGCAGCCAAATGGTGCGGAACCGTGTCGGCGAGGATATCCAGGGCGCGCTCCACCCGCGCGGCCGCGGCAACCGCGGCACGAGCCGAACGGCGCAGATTGGCATCGTCGAAATTGGCCAGCCGGTTGGCGGTTGCCCGAACCTCGCGCCGCATCCGGCGCTCCTCCCAGGTCAAACGGGTGTCCTGGGCGCCCATCCGGATGAGTAGATTTCCAATGGCCTCCCCGTCGCGCACCACGACCCGGTCGATGCCACGGACTTCGCGGGCTTTGGCACTGATCCCCAGCCGCCGGGCGGCACCGACGAGTGCCAGCGCCGCCTCCGGTCCCGGACAACTGACCTCAAGTGCCGACGAGCGACCCGGCTCCGTCAGCGAACCGTGCGCAAGAAAGGCGCCGCGCCAGGCCGCCTCGGCGTCGCCGACACTCCCGCCGACCACCTGGGCGGGAAGTCCGCGAACCGGACGTCCACGCATATCGAGCAGCCCGGTCTGCCGCGCGAGCGCCTCGCCGTCCTTGGCCACCCGGACCACGTAGCGCGTGCCCTTTCGGATACCACTGGCCGACAGCACGTGCACGGCGGCGCTGTAACCGTAAAGGTCATGGATGTCCTTGCGCAGTCGGCGGGCGACGCTGCCGAGATCCACCTCAGCTTCAACAACCACCCGGCCCGCCACGATGTGCAGGCCGCCCGCGAAGCGCAGCAGTGCCGCCACCTCAGCCCGGCGGGCGCTCACCGAGTTGACCACCAAGCGACTCAGTTCGTCCTTGACCTCAGCCGTCATCGCCACGGGGCATCACCTCTTGTTCCATCTCCTGCTCGTGGGCCCACGGTCGGTACGGTGATGGTCGGAGCCTCTCCACCCCGCAAGCAGGCGTCCAATGCCGAAGCCAGCTTCGCCGGGTCATGTAAAGGTGTACCAGGTCTGGAAACTCCGGCAAAGGAGACCGTGGCATTCAACAGGGCCGCTGTGCGGCGAAGTTGATCGCGTTCACGCTCCGCGGGCACACTGGCCGCGTCGACGATGATGTCGTCAATGGTCAATCCCGGAGCATGCTGGGCCAGCACGTGGATATGCCGCTCCGCCGAAAACCCAGCGGTCTCACCGGGTTCGGCGGCAAGGTTGAGCACCAGCGCACGGCGAGCGGTCGATGATTTCAGCGCGTCTGCCAATGCCGGAACGAGGACGTGCGGGATGACACTGGTGAACCAACTGCCCGGTCCGAGCACCACCAGGTCGGCGGCCAGCACCGAGTCCACGGATTGTCGGGTCGCCGGCGGGTTGCCCGGCAGCAGGCGTACCCGCCGCACCTTGCCGGGTGTGGTGGCCACCGCAACCTGCCCGCGGATCACCCGACTCATCCGCGGGTCGCTCTCCAGCCCGGAAACATCGGCTTCGATCTGCAATGCCACCGGGCACATCGGCAGGACCCTGCCCTTCACCCCGAGGATGTGGCCGAGTTCGTCGAGGGCCGCGACCGGATCGGCGAGCACCTCGTTGAGCCCGGCGAGCAGAAGGTTGCCGATCGGGTGGCCCGCCAATGCGCCGCTGCCGCCGAATCGATGCTGAATGATCGTGGCCCACAGTCGGCCGTGCGGGCTGTCCGATGCCAGAGCCGCCAGCGCCATCCGAAGATCACCTGGCGGTATGACGTCGATCTCGGACCGCAACCGGCCCGATGAACCGCCGTCGTCAGCGACGGTGACGACGGCGGTGACGTGCGGCGTGAGCCTGCGCGCAGCAGACAGCGTCGCATACAGACCGTGTCCACCGCCCATCGCGACGATGCGCGGGTTGAGCGAACCGGCCGTCGCACTCGTGGCCGCCGCGGACGTCATTCGCGCCCCAGATCTCGGTGCAGGACCCGCACCGAAAGTTGAGAGTCCTCGGTCAGCAGCCCGGCAAGTGCCTCGGCGATGGCGACGCTGCGGTGCTTCCCGCCCGTGCAGCCGATGGCCACCGTCATGTACCTCTTACCCTCCCGGGTGTAGCCGTCTGCCACCAGCCGCAAGAGTTGATAGTAAGTCTGCAGAAACTCCGCGGCACCGGACTGGGCGAGAACGTAATCCCGGACCGCCGGTGACTGGCCGGTCTGCGAACGCAGTTCGTCCACCCAGTGTGGATTAGGTAGGAACCGCACGTCCATCACCATGTCCGCATCCATCGGAAGGCCGTACTTGAAGCCGAACGACTCCACGGTGACGCTGGTCTGGCCGGCCATCTCCGAGCCGAAGGCTCCTTCGATACTCGTTCGTAACTCCGGGACTGCCAGCGCAGAGGTATCGATGATCAGATCGGCGCTTGCGCGCACCGGCGCCAGCATGGCCCGCTCGGCCGAGATGCCCTCGGCAAGAGTCTGATTGCCCTGCAGAGGATGACTGCGACGATTGTTCTCGTAACGGCGTACCAGGATGTCGTCGGAGGCCTCCATGAATAGCACCCGGGGGTTGATATCGCGGGTGGCCAGATCCCGACGCACCAGATCGAGATCGCCGGTGAAACCCCGGGAGCGGACATCCATGACCACGGCCAACCGGGTGATGCGCGACCCCGCCGCCAGCCCGAGATCCACCATCTGCGCGATCAACTCGGGCGGCAGGTTATCGGCGACGTACCAACCCAGGTCCTCGAGCACCTTGGCAGCGGTGCCCCGCCCCGCGCCGGACAGTCCAGTCACCAGCACAACATCGATGTCGGCCACGCCGTCGCGCCGGACAGCGTCCCCGTCGCTGTGATCTGTCATTGTTGCGTCATCGCGTCACCCGATTCCAATCATGACCCACGACGGCGCCGGGTGGATCAGAACCTGCCCGATCCACCTCGGGACCAAGCGCGGCGAGCACTGCTGCCGCGGTAGCGGCTCCGATACCGGGCACCGCCGTGATCTCCGCCACGCTGGCCTGTTGGATCCGGGCCACCGAACCGAAGTGGGTGACCAGAGCCTTGCGCCGGGCCTCGCCCAGTCCGCGCACCGAATCAAGTGCCGATTCCGTCATCCGCTTCGAGCGTTTACTCCGGTGGTAGGAGATCGCGAAGCGATGAGCCTCGTCACGAACCCGCTGCAACAGGTAGAGCCCTTCGGTGTTGCGGGGCAGAATCACCGGGTCAGGCTGCGCCGGAACCCACACCTCCTCCAGGCGCTTGGCGAGTCCGATCACCGCAACGTCGCCGACGCCGAGTTCGTCGAGCACTCGCTGAGCCGCATTGACCTGGGGGGCGCCGCCGTCCACGACGTAGAGGTTGGGCGGGTAGGCGAACCTGCGCGGTTTGTCGGTGCGAACCGGGTCCACGCAATCATCGGCCCGGGTTTCTGCGACGTGGCGCGCAAACCGGCGCCGAGTGACTTCCGCGATCGAGGCGACGTCGTCGGATCGACCACCGCCGGCAGCTTCCCGGATAGCGAAGTGCCGATAGTCGGACTTGCGCGGCAGGCCATCCTCGAACACCACCAGGGAACCAACCACATCGGTGCCCTGCACATGACTGATATCCACACACTCGATCCGCAACGGCGCATCGGACAACCCCAGTGACTCCTGAATGCTCTGCAGCGCAGCTGATCTCGCGGTGAAGTCACCGGCCCGTTTGAGCTTGTGCTGTTGCAGCGACTCCTCGGCGTTGCGGCGCACCGTCTCTGCGAGGGCATGTTTGTCTCCGCGTTGCGGAACCCGCAGATCAACCCCGGAACCACGCAGTCCGGACAGCCAGAGGGTCAGTTCGGCGGCATTGGGCGGCAGGCACGGCACCAGTACTTCGCGGGGCACCGGATTGTTGGACTCGTCGGGCGCACCGCTGAGGCCGACCTGCTCGCCATAGACCTGGTCGCCGTAAAACTGAGTGAGGAACTGTTCCACCAGCCTGCCCTGATCGGAGTCGCCGGGGTCGCCGGGCTTCTCGACGATCCATCCCCGCTGACCGCGAACTCTGCCGCCGCGCACATGGAATACCTGCACCGCGGCCTGTAACTCGTCATCGGCGAACGCCACCACGTCGGCGTCGGTGCCGTCGCCCAGAACGACAGCCTGCTTTTCCACTACCCGTTTGATTGCGCCGAGGTCATCGCGCAATCGTGCCGCTCGTTCGAAGTCCAGTTCCGCGGCGGCGGCGTTCATCTGACGTTCGAGATCACGGGTGAACACCTCGGTCCGCCCGGAGAGGAAGTCGCAGAAATCGCCGACGATTTTCCGGTGTTCCTCAGCGCTGACCCGGCCGATGCAGGGCGCCGAACACTTGTCGATATAGCCGAGTAGACACGGGCGTTCGATTTGACTGTGGCGCTTGAACACTCCGCCCGAACACGTCCGTGCCGGGAACACCCGGGTCAGCAGATCCAGGGTCTCGCGGATCGCCCAGGCGTGCGAGTACGGCCCGAAGTAGCGCACCCCCTTGCGGCGTGGTCCGCGATAGACCATCAATCGGGGGAATTCCTCGTTGAGGGTCACCGCCAGGACCGGATACGACTTGTCGTCGCGGTAACGGACGTTGAACCGCGGATCGAATTCCTTGATCCAGTTGTACTCCAGTTGCAACGCCTCGACTTCGGTGCCGACCACCGTCCAATCCACTTTCGCGGCGGTGGTGACCATTTGCCGCGTCCGGGGATGCAGGCCGGCGATATCGGCGAAGTAGGACGTCAGACGGCTACGCAGACTCTTGGCCTTGCCCACGTAGATGACCCGGCCGTGGGAGTCGGAGAACCGGTAAACGCCGGGTTCCACGGGGATGGACCCGGGCGCCGGTCGGTACGTCGCGGGATCGGGCACCTTCGTAGGCTAGTACCGTCGGCGCATCCCCCGGCCTGCCGCTCTACCGGTAGCGGCTCATCAGATCGCGGATGGTGTCCATCGCGGCGACCGATCGCTCCCCGTCCGAGGATTGGACGGCCAGCACCGGTAGGTACTCGTGATGCTCCAAATCCACCCGGGCCCAACGCTTGCCCTGCGGAAACGAGAAATCGACAACCTGACTCCACGGAATCACTCGATCGCCCAGGAGATTTCGGACCGCCAATCCGGCGGGTCCGGCGCGCAAGCGCGGCCGGGTCAGCATGAGCACTCCGCAGGCGAGTGCCGCCGCCAGGCCCGCCATCGCGATGTGGTCGGCGGTACGCAGGAACGCACCGGTGGAGTTCTCCTCCGAAACGACCGCCACCACCAGGCCTGCCGCCATGATCACGGCGGCCACGCCGCGAGCGAGCACGGTCATCCGTTTCGGGGTGAATTCGACGTCCCAGCGCAGGCCGGAGGGTGGTTCGGTCATACTTCGCGCAGGCGGCGCAATGTCAGCGCGGTGGACAACGCGGCGGCCGCGGCCTGGGCTCCCTTGTCCTCGGCCGACCCCGGTAACCCCGCACGGTCGACAGCCTGCTGCATGGTTTCCGTGGTGAGCACGCCGTTGGCGACCGGAGTGGACTCATCCAGCGAGACTCGGGTCAGGCCCTGCGTCACCGCGTCGCAGACATAGTCGAAGTGCGGCGTCTGGCCACGGATCACCACACCGAGTGCGACCACCGCGTCGTGGTTGCGAGCCAACTCCTGGGCGACCACGGGAATCTCGATAGCGCCGTGCACACGCACCACAGTCGGGTCGGTGACGCCACAGGCAACCGCCACCCTGTCGGCACCCGCGAGTAGCGCGTCGCAGATCTCGGCGTGCCAGGTGCTGACCACGATCGCCAGCGCCAGTTCGGAGGCATCCAACTGCGGGATGTCGGGTATCCCGTCGGCAGCGCTCACCGCGTCCCGCCCAGACCGTCGTAGTCATCCAGGCCGGTCAGTTCGTGGCCCATCCGATCACGCTTGGTCTTGAGGTAGCGAATGTTTTCGGCGTTGGCCCGCACCGGCAGTGCCACCCGCTCGATGATGTGCAGGCCGTAGCCATCCAGACCGACACGTTTGGCGGGGTTATTCGTCAACAGACGCATGGAGCGCACCCCCAGGTCCACCAGGATCTGCGCGCCGACTCCGTAATCCCGGGCATCAGCGGGAAGTCCGAGTTCGAGATTGGCGTCCACGGTGTCCGACCCGGAGTCTTGAAGCTGATAGGCCTGCAACTTGTGCATCAGCCCGATGCCACGGCCCTCATGGCCGCGCATGTAGAGCACCACACCGCGATCCTCGGCGGCGACCAATTCCATGGCGGCATCCAGTTGCGGTCCGCAGTCACACCGGCAGGAGCCGAACACATCTCCGGTCAGACACTCGGAGTGCACGCGCACCAGAACGTCATGGCCGTCGTTCTCCGGTCCGGCGATGTCGCCGCGGACCAGAGCGACGTGTTCGATCTGGTCGTAGATGTTGCGGTAGCCGACAGCGCGGAACTCGCCGTGCCGGGTGGGTATCCGTGCCTCCGCTACCCGCTCGACGTGCTTTTCGTGCTTGCGCCGCCACTCGATGAGGTCGGCGATGGAGATCAGGGCCAGCCCATGCTCGTCGGCGAAGATCCGCAACTCGTCGGTCTGGGCCATCGCGCCCTCGTCCTTTTGGCTGACGATCTCGCAGATCGCGCCGGCCGGTTGCAGCCCGGCCATCCGGGCCAGATCGACCGCCGCCTCGGTATGGCCCGGGCGGCGCAGGACGCCGCCGGCTTTGGCGCGCAACGGGACGACATGGCCGGGCTTGGTGAAGTCATCGGAGACACTCGACGGGTCGGCCAGCAGTCGCATTGTGGTCGCCCGGTCCGATGCCGAGATCCCGGTTCCCACGCCCTGTTTGGCGTCGACGGTGACGGTGTAGGCGGTGCCGTGCTTGTCCTGGTTGATTGCGTACATCGGCAGCAGGCCCAACCGGTCGCAGATATCGCTGTCCAACGGGACGCAGAGGTACCCGGAGGTGTAGCGAACCATGAACGCCACCAGTTCCGGCGTGGCCTTCTCCGCCGCGAAGATCAGGTCGCCCTCGTTCTCGCGGTCCTCGTCGTCGATGACGACGACGGCTTTCCCCGCCGCGATGTCGGCTACCGCCCTCTCGACGGTGTCCAGTCTCGTCATCGTTGCCGCCTGCCTGGGATGCTGATGGTTACGCATCAGTATGAACCACTGCAACCGGCCGATTATGACCGGCGCTCACCCAGTAGACGTTCGACGTACTTGGCGATCACATCGACCTCAAGGTTGACCGGCGTACCGACGGCAGCCCGCCCCAGGGTGGTCAGCGCCAACGTGGTGGGGATCAACGACACCTCGAACCACTCGGTGTCGTCCTCATCGGCCAGGGCCGACACCGTCAGCGAGATACCGTCGACGGTGATCGAACCCTTCTCCACCACATATCGGGAGATCTCCCGGGGCAAACCGATGCGCACGATCTCCCAGTGCTGTGAAGGGCTGCGCGCGATGACCGTTCCGGTGCCGTCGACGTGGCCCTGCACGATGTGCCCACCGAGGCGGCTGTTGACCGCCGCGGCGCGTTCCAGGTTGACCGGACTTCCCGGCGCCAGCGCACGGAGGCTGGATCGGTGCAGCGTCTCGGCCATCACGTCGGCGCTGAATCGGCCGTCCGGGAGCACGTCGACCACGGTCAGACACACGCCGTTGACGGCGATCGAGTCACCATGGCCGGCGTCGGAGGTGACGAGCGGACCGCTGATGGTCAGCCGCGTCGCATCGCCGAGGTCTTCCTGCGCGATGACCTCGCCGAGTTCTTCCACGATTCCGGTGAACACCCGCCCAATCTACTGGCCCGCACCGCTAACCGGCCGGATCCAGCCGCTTCTCGCCGTGGAATGCGGCGGCCGGGTTGTCGTTGAAATTCTCCACCCGTCGATACCCCGACGCCTCGTAGAACGCCTGGGCATGGGGTTGGCGTGACCCGGTGTCCAATCGGGCGATCCGGTAGCCCAGGCCGCGGGCGGCCTCCTCGAGCGCGGCGAGCAGCGCGCGGGCGACGCCGCTGCGGCGGGCCTGCGGGACGACGTACATCCGCTTGATCTCGCAGGCTCCGTCGGGAAGTCGCTTGAAACCTCCCCCGCACACCGGCTCGCCGTCGCGGTAGCCCACCAGGAACACCCCGTCCGGCGGGCCGAATTCCGCCGGCCCCGCCTTCGGCATCCCGGGGGCGGTGAGGTCCAGTCCGTCATACAGCGCGCGCATCTCGTCGACCATGGCCGACACCAGGACGGCGGCGTCGCCGGCATCCGTCGCGGCACGCCGAAACTCCAGCTCACCATTCACCTGAGTACTTGTACCGATCCGGTCACGCCGACACAACCCCGGCCTTGCCAGCGGGGTGCGGCGGTTCTGACCCACTACGATGCAGCTATGTCGACGTATCGCCGGATCTTTGCCATGCTCGCCACGCTCCTCGCTGCCACCCTGTTGATCTCGGGGTGCTCGAAGAAGTCGTCCGAACCGCTGCCCGACGCAGCCGGCCTGCTCACGCAGTCCATCGCGTCCACCAAGAAGCTCCAGAGCGCCCATCTGGAGATCGTCGTCAACGGCACGATCGACGGGCTGATGGTCAAGTCTCTCTCCGGTGACCTGACTAACGTGCCGGCCGTGGCCATCAAGGGCAATTCGACGATCTCCATGGGTGGCTCCGCGGTCGATATCGAACTGGTGGTGCTCGACGGCACGCTCTACGCGGCGCTCACCCCCAACAGCTGGCTGGACATGGGGCCCGCCGCCGAGATCTACGACCCGTCGGTAATCCTGAACCCCGACGAAGGCCTAGCCAACATGCTCACGAATCTCACCGACGCCACGGCAGCGGGCTTCGAAACCATCGGCGGCGTCCCGACGGTCAAGATCACCGGCAAGATCGGCGCCGACGCCGTCAACAAGCTGATCCCCCCACTCAAGGCCAGCGCTCCGCTGCCCTCCACGGTGTGGATCGAGAAGGATGCCCCGAACCAACTGGTGCAAGCCCAAGTCGACCAGAGCGAGGGCAACAATGTGCAGCTGACGCTGTCCGAATGGGACAAGCCGGTCACCGTGACCAAGCCCGCGATGTGATGCCGCCGGCGCCCGCCACCGTCTCCGACCGACCCCGAACCACCGGCCGCAGCCGCCGGATCGCCATCGGTGCCGGCAGTCTCGCGGTGCTGCTCGGGGCGCTGGACACCTATGTCGTCGTCACGATCATGGTCGACATCATGGGTTCGATCGGCATCCCGATCAACAAAATCCAACAGGTCACGCCGATCATCACCTGGTACCTCCTGGGTTATATCGCCGCGATGCCGCTGCTGGGCCGGCTGTCGGACAGATTCGGCCGCAAACTGGTGCTGCAACTAAGCCTGGCCGGTTTCGCCGTCGGTTCGGTGCTGACCGCGCTGTCCAACGACCTGACCACCATGGTGATCGGGCGCGTCGTTCAGGGTCTGGCCAGCGGTGCGCTGCTGCCGGTAACGCTCGCCCTGGCCGCCGATCTGTGGGCCGCCCGCAACCGAGCTGCCGTTCTCGGTGGTATCGGTGCCGCCCAGGAGTTAGGCAGCGTCCTCGGCCCGCTGTACGGCATCGGCGTGGTCACGCTGCTCACATCCGTCCTGGACGAACCGTGGCGCGGGGTGTTCTGGATCAACGTGCCGCTGACCCTGATCGCCATGGCGCTGATCCACGTCAGCATGCCGGCCCACGAGCGCAGTGCCGAGCCCGAGCGCGTCGACGTGGTCGGCGGTGTTCTGCTGGCCATCGCGCTGGGCCTGGCGGTATGGGGGCTCTACAACCCGAACCCGGACGGCAAGCAGGTGCTGCCCAGCTACGGCCTGCCCCTCGTCGGTGGCGCTCTGCTGGTCGCGGTCGCCTTCGTCGTCTGGGAACGGTTTGCCCGAACGCGGCTCATCGAACCCCGCGGCGTGCGGGTGACCCCGTTCCTGGCGGCGCTGGGCACCTCGACATGCGCCGGCGCCGCCCTGATGGTGACGCTGGTCAACGTCGAACTGTTCGGCCAGGGCGTGTTGGGCAAAGACCAGATCGGCGCGGCGTTCCTCCTGCTGCACTTCCTGGTCGCGCTTCCAATCGGCGCACTGGTCGGCGGCTGGCTGGCCACCCGCGTCGGCGACCGGACGATCGCGGTGGCCGGCATGCTGACCGCGGCGTTCGCCTACTGGTTGGTGTCGAAATGGGGCCTGGACGTGATGTCGGCGCGCCACCAACTCGGTCCGGTGTCATTGCCCACCTTCGGCACCGACCTGGCCCTGGCCGGCCTGGGGTTGGGTCTGGTGATCGGCCCGTTGACCTCGGCCGCACTGCGGGTGGTTCCGGCGGCGCAGCACGGCATTGCCTCGTCGCTGGTGGTGGTGTCGCGAATGACCGGCATGCTGATCGGTGTCGCGGCGCTGAGCGCCTGGGGCCTCTACCGGTTCAACCAGATCCTCGCGACGCTGCCGAGTGTGCCGGCGGACACGCTGGCCGCCAAGGTCGCTGGCGAGGCCGTCCGCTACCGCACCGCGTTCGCCATGCAGTATGGCTCGATCTTTTTCATCACCACCATCGTGTGCCTGGCCGGAGCCTTTCTCGCACTGTTCATCGCGCGTCGCGACCAGCACGCCAACGGCCAGGGGGCGGCGGCGGACGTGACGCTGGCTGACGTGGCGCTGGCGAATGTCGGTGACCCCGCACCGGATCGACTCCCCGATCGGTAACGTCCCCTCCATGCGGGGACGTCGGTGCTGACCGCGGCGATGCGCGATCTGCAGTGGCGCAAGCGCCGCTTCGCCATCGCCATCGTCGGTACCGGTCTGGTCTTCGCGATGACACTGGTTCTCACCGGGCTTGCCAACGGTTTCCGGGTCGAGGCCACCCGCACCGTGGACTCACTCCAGGTGGACGCGTTCCTGATCAAGTCCGGTGCCACCGGACCGTTCCTGGGGTCGGCGGCGTTTCCCGCCACCGCTGCAACGATGCGCCTGCCCGGGGTGAGTGTCGCCGCGCCGCTGGTCTACGGGAGCGCGACGATGCCTGACGGCGACTCGGCCCGCAGCGTCAACGTGTTCGGCGCGCCCCAGGGCGGGCCGGGGATCCCGGCCCTGTCCGACGGACGGCCGCCGGCGGCCACCGACGAGGTTGCGGTTTCCGACCGGATGGACAAACCGGTCGGCGACACCGTGGAAATCGGTTCGCTGCCGCTGCGCATCGTCGGAATCGTCGACGACTCGACGGCACTCGGCGGACAGCCCAACATCTTCCTGACCACAGCGGGCGCACAAAAGTTGCTGTTCTCCGGGCAGTCGCTGACCACTTCGATGGGCCTGCGGGGCACCCCCGTCGAGGTGCCGAAGGGTTTCCGCGTCATCGACCGCGCCGGCGCCATCGATGATCTCCTTCGCGCACTGTCCGGGGCGCGACAGGCGATGACGTTGATGGCCGGACTGCTCTGGGTGGTCGCCGCCCTGATTGTCGGATCGATGATTTACATGTCCGCGTTGGAGCGCACCCGGGACTTCGCGGTGTTCAAGGCGGTCGGCGTACCGACCCGGTCGATCCTGGCCGGGCTGGCCATGCAGGCCGTCATCGTTGCGGTTCTGGCCGCACTGCTCGGCGGAATCCTCTCGGTGCTCCTCGGCCCGCTGTTTCCGATGCGGGTAGACATTCCCCGAATCGCATTCGCGCTGTTGCCGGTGGTCGCGATCACCATCGGGGTGCTCGCGAGCCTGGCCGGGCTGCGGCGGGCCGTCACCGTCGATCCTGCACTAGCGTTCGGAGGGCCCTGAACCGATGGCCGACCTGCGGATCAAAGACCTCGTGGTGGAGTACGCCAGCAGCCAGGAGACGGTGCGCCCGATCGACGAATTGAGCCTGGACGTCCCGGCGGGCTCGCTGGCAATTCTGTTGGGCCCCAGCGGATGCGGTAAAACCACCCTGCTGTCCTGCCTTGGCGGGATTTTACGGCCGACGGCCGGCCGTATCGAGTTCGGGAACATCGACCTGACCACCCTCGACGCGAACGCACTCTCCGACTACCGGCGCAACACCGTCGGGATCGTGTTCCAGGCCTTCAACCTGGTGCCGAGCCTCACCGCGTTGGAGAATGTGATGGTGCCGTTGCGTGCCGCCCGGATTCCGAAGAAGCAGGCACACGAACGGGCCGAGGAACTGCTGACCCGTGTCGGCCTGGTACACCGGATGTCGCACCGTCCCGGTGATCTCAGCGGCGGACAGCAGCAGCGGGTTGCGGTCGCCCGGGCCATCGCACTGGACCCACCGCTGCTGATCGCCGATGAACCGACCGCGCACCTGGACTACATCCAGGTCGAGGAGGTGCTCACGCTGATCCGCGACCTCGCGTCCGGCGAACGGGTGGTGGTGGTGGCCACCCACGACACCCGGATGCTTCCTCTGGCCGACCGCGTGGTGGAACTGGTACCGCATGCCGACGCCGACGAGCACGAGCCTGAGACCGTCACCCTGAAAGCCGGCGAGACGCTCTTCGAGCAGGGCACGATGGGCGACTCGATCTATCTGGTGTCGACCGGTGAGGTGGAACTGATCCGGGAACTGGCGGGCGGCGGCGAGGAGGTTCTCAAGGTCGCCGGGGCAGACGACTACTTCGGCGAGATGGGACCTCTGTTCGCCCTGCCCCGGTCTGCGACTGCTCGGGCCCGGACCGACAGCACGGTCATCGGATACTCGGTGCAGGGTTTCCGGGAATTGTTGGGCAGCATAGGGTCTCGAGATCTCATCGAACACAAGCCGTTACGCCGCGAAGACTGACAGCTCAGTCGGGTGGCACCAGGCTGAGCAGAAGGTCCGGTCCGATCTGGTCCACGCCGTCGAAACGCCAGCGCAGTGCGTGCGCGATGCCGGTGACCCCGACATCATCCACGGCGCCGAAGGGTCCGCCGAGGAGAACTGGTGCGACGTAGGCCAAGATGCGGTCAATGACACCGGCCCGAAGGAACGCCCCGGCGAGGGTCGCCCCGCCTTCCACCATGACATCGGTGCGATCCGACAGCGCCCGAATTACCTCGGCCGGGTCGCGGCTGCGCAACGTCATGGTGGGCGCAGCATCGCTGAATACATTCGAGTCCGGCGGAACTTCACGTTCACCGACCACCACCCGAAGCGGCTGCCTGGGCGCGAGAGTGCCGTCGGGAAATCGAGCGGTCAGGCTTGGGTTGTCGGCGAACACCGTGCCGGTGCCCACCACGATGGCGTCGGCGGCCGCGCGGCGTCGATGCACATCGCCGCGGGCGGTCTCGCCGGTGATCCACTGTGAGGAACCGTCAGCGGCGGCACTTCGACCGTCGATGCTCGCGGCGAATTTCCAGGTGACATGCGGCAGACCGGTGCGCTGCTTGTGCAGCCACTCGCGCAGGGTGCCGCCGGCGACTTCCCCGGCGCACACCCCGGCGGTCACCGCCACGCCGGCGTCGTGCAGGCGTGCCGCGCCACCGGCGGCGTCCGGATTCGGGTCGGCGACCGCATAGACAACCGCGGCGATATCGGCGCCGATGAGGGCGTCGACGCAGGGCGGTGTCCGGCCGTGATGGTTGCACGGTTCCAGGGTCACTACCGCGGTGCCGCCGGCCGCATGCTCCCCCGCGGCCCTCAACGCAACAATCTCGGCATGCAGACCGCCCGCCGGCTCGGTGGCGCCCACCCCCACGACGTCCCCGCGCGCGCTCACGATCACCGCTCCCACGGGAGGATTCGGATAGGTGGATCCCTTCACCCGTTGGGCCTGTTCGATCGCCAGGCCCATCGCGGCGAAGCCCTCCGCGGGCACAGTCATAGAACCAAATGCGGCGACGCGTGACCGGCCTGGCGGCGCAACGCCTCGACGGCCGCGGCCGGGTCGGCCGCGCCGTAGACCGCTGAACCCGCAACGAAGCAGTCCACTCCGGCTTCGGCGGCCTGCTCGATGGTGGCGGCGTTGATGCCGCCGTCGATCTCGATCAGGATCGTCAACTCGCCGGAGTCGACCAATCGGCGCACGGCTGCAACCTTGGTCAACACCTCGGGGATGAAACTCTGGCCGCCGAATCCCGGTTCGACCGACATGATCAGCAGGGTGTCGAAATTCCGCAGGATCTGCAGGTATGGCTCGATCGAGGTGCCGGGCTTGACCGACAACCCCGCGTGGGCACCGGCGGCACGGATGTCGCGGGCCACCGCGACCGGATCGTCGGTCGCCTCGGCGTGAAAGGTCACGTTGTAGGCGCCGGCCTCGGCATATCCCGGTGCCCACCGGCCCGGATCGGTGATCATCAGATGGCAGTCCATCGGGATGTCGGTCGCCTTGAGCAAGCTCTCGACCACGGGCAATCCCAGGGTGAGATTCGGCACGAAGTGTGCGTCCATCACATCGACGTGCAACCAGTCGGCACCGTCGACGGCCGCAGCCTCCCTGGCCAACCAGGCGAAGTCGGCGGACAGGATCGACGGCGCGATCATCGGCCGGGTCGGTGTTGCCATAGCTGTCACTGTAGGGCGTACCCCTCAGGCATTTTTGCGCAACGCCGCGGTGAACATCGCGTCGGTCCCGTGCCGGTGGGGCCACAGTTGCGCGTACGGCCCGGCACCGAGGTTACCGACCGGCGCAAAGAGTGGGCGGGCGTCCAGGGCGGTCACCGGGTAGCGGCGCAGCGCGTCGGAGACGACGCCCACAGTCTCCGCCAGATGCGGCGAACATGTCGCGTAGAGCACGACACCGCCCGGTCGGGTCAGGTCGATCGCCGCTGCCAGGAGTTCACGCTGCAGTGTGGCCAGGACCGGAACATCAGCCGGGGTGCGCCGCCACCGCGCTTCCGGGCGCCGCCGCAAAGCGCCGAGGCCGGTGCAGGGCGCGTCAACGAGCACGCGGTCGAATCCGCCGGGTGGCAGCGCGGTCTCGCGGCCGTCGACGCGCAGGACTTCCACCGGCAGTCCGCGGGTGTTCTGCTGCACCATCTCGGCCCGGCGCGGATTGGGTTCGACCGCGGTGACCGACGCGCCCTGCTGGACGGCGATTGCGGCGATCAGGGCCGTCTTTCCGCCTGGGCCCGAGCACAGATCGAGCCAACGTCCGCCGTCGGTACCGAGTACCGGGGCCAGCGTCAGTGCCCGTGCCACCAACTGACTGCCCTCGTCCTGGACCAGTGCCGCACCGTCCCGGATCGCGGTCAGCCCGCCGGGGTCACCGCTGCCGAGGTACACCGCGTAGGGCGAGTACCGACCGACCTCACCGCCGACGGTCGCGGCAAGCTCCGCAGCACTGATCGCACCGGGTCTGGCAGCCAGATGAACCGCCGGTCGCGCATCGTCGGCGGCCAGTGCCGCGTCGAGCTCGCCGGCATCGGCGCCGAGAGCGTCGGCGAATGACTGCGCGATCCAGCGCGGATGGGCGTGGATGAACGCAGCATGACCGACGGGATCGGTATCGACAGGCGGCGCCAGCTCCGCCAACCACGACCGCTCGTCACGTTTGGAGATGGTGCGCAGCACACCGTTGACGAAACCCGCTCGGACCGAATCGAATTCGAGTCCCGCCTGCTCCACGGTAGTCGACACCGCGGCGTGCGTGGCGACATTGGTGCGCAACAGTTGGTAGGCACCGAGTCGCAGCAGGTCCAGCAATACGGAGTCGATCTGATCGATCGGCCGGCCGGCCGCCTCGGCGATCACAGCATCGAGCGCCCCGCGGGTACGGCAGGTGCCGTAGGCCAGTTCGGTCGCAAATGCCGCGTCCCGACCGGTGATGCCACGGTCAGTGAGTAGCGACGGCAGCACCAGGTTGGCGTAGGCGTCGCGCTCGGAGACCGCACGCAGCACGTCGAATGCCGCACGGCGGGCGGGGTCCAACTGCGCTCGCCGCGGCCGCCTGCCGCGATCACCCGGTGGTTGGGTCACGACGTCCGGACTGCGGAATCGAGACGTGCACCGCGCGCCCAGTCTGCTGCCGCCATCGGCTTTTTCCCGGGCGGCTGGATCTGACCGAGTTGAACCGGAACCGATCCGGTCCCGACAAGTACCCGCGTCTTCTCAGCCATGACCACGCCGGGTTCGGCCGCATCACCAGATTCCACGACACTGACCGGACCGACTTTGATACGCATGTCCCCGATCATGGTCCAGGCGCCCGGATTCGGCGTCATCGCCCGGATACGACGCTCGATGACATGCGCGGGCAGATCCCAGCGGATCCGGGCCTCATCCACCGAGACCTTCGGTGCCACGCTCACACCCTCGCGGGGCTGTGGCACCGGCGTCACCGACCCATCGGAAATCCCGTTCAGAGTGGCTTCTAACAGCGCCGCACCCGAGAGGGCCAATCGGTCCAACAGCTCCCCCGCAGTATCGTCGGCGCGGATGGTCTCGGTCACGATTCCGAACACCGGTCCTGAGTCCAACGCGAGTTCAATCCTGAATGTCGTTGCCCCGGTGACGGTATCGCCCGCGGCGATGGCCGCTTGAACCGGAGCCGCACCTCGCCAGGCCGGCAACAGTGAGAAATGCAGATTTACCCATCCGTGCATCGGCACCGCCAGCAGCTCCGCTCCGAGCAGCCCGCCGTAGGCCACCACGGCGCAACAATCCGGGGCGAGCGCGGTGATCTCGTCGACGACGTCACTCGAGTTGGGCCGAGGTGGTCGCAGCACTGCAATCCCGGCGTCGAGAGCCAGCTGCGCCACCGGCGACGGCATCGGCGTGCCCCGGCGGCCCGTCGGGGCATCCGGGCGGGTCAGGACCGCCACGACGTCATGACTGGGCGAGTCGATCAGTCGCCGCAACGACGGGAGTGCCGGCGCCGGAGTGCCGGCGAAGAGAATGCGCATTCAGACCTTCGGCACCTGATAGAAATCCCGCTCGGAGACCCCGGCCATGCCCGCGACGAACATCCACGGGATGGTGGTCCGCAACCGGTTGACGGTGGCTGCGGAGTCGTTGTAGTACTGCCGGGCGAAAGCGAGTTTATCTTCGGTGTCGGCGAGGTTGTTCTGCAGATTCAGGAAGTTGGTCGACGAGTTCAGTTGCGGATAGGTCTGACCGAGAGCCATCGCCTGTCCGACGGCGGTGTCGAACTGCCGCTCCGCGCAACTGCGTTGGGTCACCGACTTGCCGGACGTGGCGGCGGTCAGGGCGGTCTGCGCGTCTGCGATATGTCCCAGGACGGCCTTCTCGTGGGCGGCAAAACTCCCCACGGTGCTGACCAGGCTCGGGATGAGCGCGGCGCGCCGGGTGAGTTGCACGTCGATTCCGCCGAGGGCCTCGTCGACCTGAACATCGGCGGCACGAAGTTTGTTGTAGCCGAGCACGAATCCGATCAGCATCACCACCGCGATCACCAACGCCACAATCAGCACAAAGGTCACCATGAACCGCCTCCTCCTCCACCGCCGCCGCCCCCGCCGCCACCACCGCCGCCGCCGCCCCCGCCGCCGCTCGATGACGAGGATGACTGCGACGCGGTGTAAGCGCCGATCGACGAGGACAGGGCCGACTCGAAGCTGTCGAAACTAGCATCCCCCGACCCCGACGCGCTCCTGCCGGCACCCGACGACGAGTGGTACCAGCCGGGCTGTGGGGGTACCTGCCCCGTGGCTGCCTGGTACTTCGCCGCCCACAACGCGGCGGTACCGATCGCGATCGCGAACGGGATGTAGGCGGTGTAGAGATCCCTGCGGGCAGAGAAGTCGAAGCGCGACTCCGCGGAATCGGTGGCCAGCATACGATGGAAGCCGCCGACCTCCGACCACAGCTGGCGGCCGGTCGCGGTGCGACGAAGTCCGATTCCCGGAGTCCACACCCGCGTCGACAGCAGGAAGAAAACCGCAAACGGCAATCCCCACAACGTGATCGGGAACAACACCCTCATGAATCCCACAACCGTCAGCGCCAGTGCCGCGATATTGGCGACCCGAAGCCATAACTCCGATGGGTGTTTGGCAATCAGTCGTTCCCCGAGTGCCCACTGTTTCGCCGCGGATGTCATGGCTTCCTTGGCGGCGGTGAGCCTACGGCCGGCGGCGACACCTCCGTCGGCGTGGAAGGTCGATCCGTGAATTTCCAGCCCCAGCGCTGAACTGACGGCGCCGCTGACCGGATC
Source organism: Bifidobacterium breve (assembly GCA_945897705.1). Lineage (GTDB taxonomy): Bacteria > Actinomycetota > Actinomycetes > Mycobacteriales > Mycobacteriaceae > Mycobacterium > Mycobacterium aquicola. The sequence continues at coordinate 29,356 of CAMDFY010000001.1, forward strand.
CACGTCGGCCCCCGTGCCGGCATCACCGACACTGTCGGCCCCCGCGCCGGCATCACCGACACTATGTACTTTCCACTTCTTCTTGCCGTCCTGATTCAGCGAGAGCAGCCCGCGGTCCGCCAGGTAGAGCAGGGTGGCGGTCAGTCCCTCCTCCGGCACTTTCTCGGTGCGGATGTACTCGCACTGCACTGGCCCGAGGCCCTTCGGCGGGGCGTAGTGCAGCGGGAATCCCGGTGACGGTTCCACGGTGGTCCGCCACCAGAGGAACGCCCCGAGTCCGGCCGCGGCGGTAAGCCCGGCGAGCCACACCACCACCGGCACCGATCGGCCCAGCACCGGATCCCAACGCACGGACCACGGCACCTCAGCCCGCGGCGGAGTCGGCAGATCGACACCCGCCCGCAGGGTGATCGGCGTGCGCGGCGGCAGGTTAAGGGCTGACAGCGTTACCGCATTTCCGGCAATGGTCAGTCCGTCGCAACCGCGGCCCAGACCCGCACCCACTGAGCACTGCGCTCCGGTCACCCGTGCGGGCAGCGACACCGAGATTTGGGCCCGGTCGATCTGGTTGCTCCACCCCGGGGCGACGACGTTCCAGAACAACACCGAGGGTGCTGACGGATCACCGACCGAGGAGGCGAAGTCCTCCGCTACACCGGTGTCACCCGGATCAAGAACCCCGGGGACCCGGTAGCGGATGCGGTAGACGTGCGTTCCCGGCGGCACGTAACTGTTCGGATCGCCGATTTTTGCCACCAGGAACCGATCGTTGGACTGCCAGAGCAACTCGTAGGGCACCGGCTGGCCGTCAAGAGAGACTTCGTCGACCTCGGGGATCTGTCGGAGGTGAGAGTTGTTGCGATTAGCGATATCCCAGAACCGGAAAATGCCGTGTCGGCCACCCGGGAACTCAGCCGTGATGATCTCGTCGGCCCGCATTAGACCGTCGCTGTCCACGGCGAAGTCGGCGCGCACGTCGGAGAAGACGACCGGATCGGCGGTGGCACCACCACCGGAGGGCGCGCCGTCGAACACGACCGGCCACAGCAGCCCCAGTCCCAGGACTAGCAGCAGAACCAATCGCATGACTACCCGCTTGACTGCCCGCACGCGGCCTCCCCCGAGGTTCCGAAACGTCAGCCTAGCGCGCTCGCTCGCGTCTCAACCTCCCGCGTCTCAGCCCCCCGCGTCTCAGCCAATGTGAAGGGGGTCGATCTGCACCCGGACCGCTTCATGATCGTGGCGGGCACTGGTGACGGCGGTCGCCTGCCGTAGGGCGGCCGCCAAGTCAAGGCCTTCCTCTCGGCGTGCCCGGATCAGCATGCGGATGACATGGTCTTCGGACGCGGTGGCTGGTGGGCGCCGCACCCCGGGCGGCAGATCCACCGGGCCCAGCACGTCAACGCCGTCGGGAAGCGTCGCCTGGGCCAGAAGTGCGGCGACAGCGTCCGAGGCTCCGTCGACGGCGGCGATATGTACGGCCGGCGGTAGGCCGACCGCACTGCGCCCGGCGAGTTCTGCTTCGGCATGACCCACCGGGTCCCACTTGATCAGCGCCTGGACGGTCGGGATCGCCGATTCGGCGACTACGACGACGACGCCGCCCGCCGCGCGGGAATGCACCTGTGCGGCCGCCGACATCCACCGGCGCAGGGTGTCCTCCGCGGCGCGCAGATCCTGCCGGCCCAGCAGCGACCAACTGTCCAGCAACAGGGCCGCACCGTACCCATCGGGTGCCCTTGGTTCCGCTCCCGGCGTGGCCACCACCAACGCAGGACCGGCTCCGATCTCCGAGTGGACGGAGTCGCCGGCCGAGGTGATGACGGATACACCGGCGAACGCCCGGCCCAGTTCCTCGGCGGTCCGGCGGGCACCGACCACGACCGCGCGCAATTCCCCGGCGCCGCAGCGCCGGCACTTCACCCCGGTGTCGATCCGGCCACACCACCGGCACACCGCGCCGTCGGCCTCGCGATCCGACAGCGACAGTGGGCCCATGCAGTGTCGGCAGCGCGCGATGGTGCGGCACCGGCCACAGGCGACCGACGGCACGTAGCCGCGGCGCGGTACCTGGATGAGGACCGGCGTGCCTCGCTCCAGCGCGGCGCGAGCGGTGCGCAGTGCGACCGACGGAAGTCGTGCGGTCCGCGCCGCGGGGTCGCGTTCCTCGGCGTACCCGGTGTCATCGAGTGCGATGACGCGGGGCGCCTCAGCGCGGACGACCGGCCGAGGTGCCAGCAGGTCGTGCGCCCACCCCGTGGCGACCAACGCGTGGGCCTCGGCGGTGCGGGAGTAACCCCCAATCAGAGCAGCGCACCGTAACTGGTGGGCACGCAGCATGGCGACCTCCCGGGCATGCGGGTACGGCGCGCGGGGTTCAGCGAGGCTGTCGTCGCCGTCGTCCCAGACGATGACCAGCCCAAGCTTGTCCACCGGTGCGAAAACCGCACTGCGGGTGCCGATCACCAGCCGCGCCTGTCCGCGCAACACCGAAAGCCAGCGACGGTACCGGGCCGACGGGCCCATCCCGGCGGCCAGTGCCACCACCGCCGACTCGTCGATCACGGCGGTGGCGGCCGGCAGCATCACGTCGATGTCCCGCTGATCCGGAACGACAATCAGCACGCCGTGGCCGCCGCTGATGGCTGCGGCAGCGGCCTCGGCCAGGCGCACGCTCCACTGTTCGGACGGCAGGGCCTGCCATACCGCGCGGGCCGCGCGGCCCTCCTGCAGTGCGTCGAAGAATTTGCCGCCGCCGACGTACCGAGCCCACCCTGACTCGTCGACGGGATCGACCACGGGCAGCGGGCACACCTGGAGTTGGGTTTTCTCCGCAGCCGCGTGCCGGGGCGGCACCGCCAGCCGCAGCACATCAGGGCGGGTACCGGCATACCGAGCGGCGACCGCATCGACGAGGCGACGCACCTCCGGTGTGAGTACCGGCTCGGCGGAAATCACCCGATCCAGCCATCCCAACTGGCCCGGATGATCGGTGCCCGAGCGACGTTCGAGCACAAATGCATCAACGAGTCGGCCGTGAAAGCGCACCCGAACTCGCACCCCGGGTTGGGCGTCGTCGGACTGCTCGGCCGCCACCACATAGTCGAACTCGCGGTCCAGGTGCGGTACCGAGAGCATCGGCAGTACCCGGGCGATGGGTTCGTGTTCGGCGGCGGGCCGGCTCGATGTGCTCACCGGGTCAGTGCTACCGGGCGACAAGACCGGTCGCGTAGAAAAATATGAATGCGTTGATCAGCCCCATGACCAGAGCGGGAATCGAATCGACGAAGGAGTCTCCCGATTTGAGCCGAACGACAACGCCCCCGAGCATCAGCAGCGTCAAGCCGCCCGAGGCGAGCAGCACCAGCGGCGGCAGCAGGTAGCCGAGCAGCAACCCCAGCGCGCCCAGCACCTCCAGGCTCCCGGTGAGCTTGCGGAACCTGATCAGCCCATAGCGCTCGAACTCTGCCACCATCGCGTTGGAGAACAGCACGGCGAGCCCGTAGTAGAGGAACAGCACGATCGAAGCCACTTTGGCTGCCTGGTAGAGCGAGTTCGTCATGTCGTCAGTTCCGATCCACTATGGTTGAACTGCACGACGCAACTCGGCAGTGAAGGCAGCACATGTCAACTTTCGCGATCTCGACCGCCCTCCAAATCATTGTCGCACTCGGCCTACTCAACGTCTGGTTGGTACGTGCCAAGGCATCGACGGCCTATCGGGGCGGCTCGGCGCAGTCGCTCAAGGAAGAATTCGCCACCTACGGTCTGCCGGACTGGACCTTCTACGTGGTCGGCATTCTCAAAGTGGGCTCGGCGCTGCTACTGCTCCTGGGCATCTGGGTCAAATCTCCTGACCTCGTCCGCCTGCCGGCACTGATCGTCGCCGGACTCATGGTCGGCGCACTCGCGATGCACGCCAAAGTCAAGGACCCGCTGACTAAATCATTGCCCGCCCTCGCGATGCTGCTGATGTGTGTAGCCATCTGGTTCCTGCACTGACGTTGGCACGCCACCAAGGTCCGCGGCGAGGTGCTCAGGTCCGGTTGCGGCCGATGAGAAAACCAGCCGTGATCAGCACCTGCGACGCCGCGTAGACCCACCAGATCGGCAACTCCAGCACCTGCGATCCACCCGCGAACTGGCCGATCCCGATCATGGCGTCCGACACCGCGAACAGCACCGCACCCACGGCCGTCCACACGGTGGGCAGCCGAGCGACCAGAGCCGAACAGACCATCGCGCCCAACACACTGACGTAGACCGTCACCGCAGCGGTGAGTCCATCGGTCGCCAGGATCGGCCAGAACCGCACCAGCGCGCTCACGCAGGCGATGACGACCACGGCCGCAATCGCCAGTCGCGCAAGACCAAAGTTTCCGCGCAGCGGAAGCAGAGCACCGAGATAACACAGGTGTGCAAACAGAAACGCACCGAGACCGCAGACAAACGCCGGTGTCCACCAGGGGATGGCCAGCAAAAAATCGCCGAGTGCGGACAACAGCAGCGCGCCCATCAGCCAGCGGCGCTCCCGGCTGATCGGATGCCGCGACGCCGCCACCGCCAGCAGGATCGCCATCGCGGTCTTCGCCATCGGCTGCGCCCAGAACTGGCCGGTGAGTTCAGCACCGGCCGGCAGGCTCGCCGCGGCGAGCGCCAGAAAGATCCCGTAGCCCACCGCCGCTGCGACGCCGGCCGCCCACCAGAGCAGCACCGCACGTGAGGCGCCTGCGTACCGTGTGTTCATGGTCCACGACACGCCACCGGTTGATGCCATCCTGCAGAAGGTACTGGATGCCGTTGGATTCCGGCTGACCGTCAACGAAGGCGTTGAAGTCGCCCGACGCGGTTTGCGCGAATTGCCCCGCAGGCCAATGCATCCCGACCTCAGGGTCGAAGACTTCCGTATCGACGGGCCCGCCGGACCGATCCCGATCAGGGTCTACTGGCCCGATGATGGCGCCGGGGCGGCCACACATCCCGTGACCATGTTCTTCCATGGCGGTGGATTCGCCCTCGGCGATCTGGACACTCATGACGCCACGGCCCGCGACCATGCCGTCGGCGCAGCATCCGTGGTGGTATCGGTGGACTACCGACTGGCCCCGGAGCACCCCTACCCCGCGGCGGTCGAGGACGCCTGGGCCGCCACCCGGTGGGTGGCCGATCATGCCGGGGAGTTCGGTGCGGACTCCTCCCGGTTCGCGGTGGCCGGGGATTCAGCCGGCGGCAACCTGGCGGCAGTCGTGGCGCAACTGGCCCGGGATGCGGCCCGATCAGGCGATGGTCCGGAACTGGCGTTCCAGTTGCTGTGGTACCCGGCGACGATGTGGGACACCTCACTGCCGTCGTTCGCCGAGAACGCCGCTGCGCCCGTGCTCGACGGCGACGCCATGGCGGCGTTCACCCGCTGGTACGCCGGCCATCTCAACCCGGACGATGCCCCGGCCACGCTGGCTCCCGGCCGCGCGGAGGACCTGTCCGGACTGGCACCCGCCTACGTGGCCGTCGCTGGGCACGACCCACTGCGCGACGACGGTGTCCGCTACGCCGAACTGCTGACCGCCGCCGGTGGCGAGGTGGAGCTGCACAATGCCGCGACGCTGGTTCACGGCTATCTCGGTTACGTCGGCGTGGTGCCGACCGCCACCGCGGCCAGCGCCCGTGGCTTGGCCGCCCTACGGACGGCGTTGCACCGCTGAACAGGGATTAGGCGGCGGGCGGCAGGCACCGGGTAACGTTTAGCCTTGGGGCAGCGACAGGCCCGATGACAGCTCAAGCAACCCATACCCTGGAGGATCACGCTCATGAAATCCGGTGACGCCGCACGAATCGCCACATTCTGCATCGGCAGCCTCATCGGCGGCATCGCCCTAGCCGGGATTGCCGCTCCGGTAGCGGCGGCAGCGCCGGACTGCAGCCCCGCCGCCGTGGAAAGCACCACCGAGGCGATCGGCCAGCAGGCGCAGTCGTACATGAACGCCCATCCCGAAGGCAATAAGGCACTGGTGACCGCGGCATTGCAGCCCCGGCCCCAGGCGGAGGCCACCCTGCGGGCCTACGCCAGCGCCAATCCGCAGGAGTACGCCGAGTTCAAGGCGATCCTGGCCCCGCTCGGGACATTGCAGAGCCAGTGCGGCGTGCAGGTGGTGCCCGCCCAGTACCAGTGGGCGTTCGACCAGTTCATCAACGGCTGACGGACGCCGGGCCGGGGGCTGCCGGGCACTAGCATCGAAGGCATTGGAGGTCGTGATGATCGAGCAATTGCAGGACATGCCCGCCGGCGTCAACGGCATCCGGATCTCAGGCCGGGTCACCGCCGATGATTTCGCACAGTTCAAACCCACGCTGGACCGGATGATGGACTCCGATGAGATCCGCTTCGTGGAGGTCATCGGTCCCGACTACGAGGGGTTCGGTCCCGGTGGGTTGCTGGCCGACTTCAAGCAAGGCTTCAGCACCCTCAAGCACATTCGCGCTTTCAAGCGCACCGCGGTCGTCAGCGACAAGGAGTGGATCGCCCACACGATGCACGCGCTGGGCTGGATGATCCCCGGCGAGGTGGCGGTGTTCGGCATGGACCAACTCGAGGACGCCAAGCGGTGGGCGGCCGACTGAGCCGACATCTCGACGCCGGCGGTGGTGCTGCCTCAGTCCCGGGGGGGCTGGTCTAGACCGAGTTCTTCAGGTCGTCGACCTTGTCCAGGCGCTCCCAGGGCAGATCGATATCAGTGCGGCCAAAGTGGCCGTAGGCGGCGGTCTGCGCGTAGATCGGCCGCAGCAGGTCAAGGTCGCGCACGATCGCACCCGGCCGTAAATCGAAGACCGCCGTGATGGCCTTCTCGATTCGGGCCGGGTCGACGGTCTCGCTCCCGAACGTTTCGACGAACAGTCCCACGGGTGCGGCCTTGCCGATCGCATAGGCCACCTGGACCTCGACCCGGTCCGCGAGGCCGGCCGCGACGACGTTCTTGGCCACCCAGCGCATCGCATACGCGGCCGACCGGTCAACCTTGGACGGATCCTTGCCGGAGAACGCGCCGCCGCCGTGGCGGGCCCAGCCGCCGTAGGTGTCGACGATGATCTTGCGGCCGGTCAGTCCAGCGTCCCCCATAGGGCCGCCGACGACGAATTTCCCTGTCGGGTTGACCAGGAGCCGAAAGTCGGAGACGTCGAGGGTTTCGTGGTTGAGGTCGGCCAGCACGGTGTCGACGACGTGCTTGCGGATGTCCGGCGCCAACTCTGTTACCAGGTCGATGCCTTCGGCGTGCTGGGTGGACAGCACGACGGTGTCCAACCGGATCGGCGTGGTGCCGGCGTACTGAATGGTGACCTGGGTCTTGCCGTCGGGCCGGAGATAGTCCAGCCGGCCACTCTTGCGGGCCTGAGTCAGCCGCCGCGCCAGCCGGTGCGCCAGCGCGATCGGTAGCGGCATCAATTCGGGGGTGTCGCGAATGGCGTACCCGAACATCAGGCCCTGATCGCCGGCGCCCTGGGAATCAAGGGGGTCGGCGGCACCCTCCACGCGCGCTTCGTGTGCAGTGTCCACGCCCTGACCGATGTCCGGCGACTGGCGGCCGATGCCGATGTTCACACCGCAGGAGGCTCCATCGAACCCTTTATCCGAGGAGTCGTAGCCGATCTCCAAAATGCGCGCCCGCACCGTGTCGGTGATGTCGGCGAACGCTTCCTTCGCCGCGGTGGTGACTTCACCGACGACGTGCACCTGACCGGTGGTGACCAGGGTCTCGACCGCGACCCTCGATTTCCGATCGGCTGCGAGCAGCGAATCGAGCACCGAATCGCTGATCGCATCGCAGATCTTGTCGGGATGCCCTTCGGTCACCGACTCACTGGTGAACAGCCGACCGTTGTCACTCACCGTGTTAATCCCTTCCGGTTCTGTAATGGAGTACATCTGTCGGCCGCAGGGAAAATCCCCATCGGCGACGTGGTGGAAGCTATCCCCCGCTGCCGCGAAGCAACGCCGCGATCGCGTCCACGATACGGCTTGCCATCAGAGTCTTCGAACCATGCTCGAGGGTCGACTCGGTGCCGTCGGCACCCAGCAGCCAGCCATCATTGCTATCCACCTCGAAGGCGCGACCGTCACCAACTGCGTTGACCACCAGCAGATCACAGGCCTTGCGGCGCAGCTTCGCACGTCCATGGAACAACACGTCGCCTTCTCCGTCGCCGGTCTCGGCGGCGAATCCGACGATCACGCGCATGTCGGGAAGTGCGCCGTCCCCGCGCTGCCGTACCGCTCCGGCCAGCACGTCGTCGGTGCGCACCAGTTCGACTGTCGGCCGCTCGTCTTCGGAGCCGGCGGACTTCTTGATCTTGCTGGTGGCGGTCTGAGCCGGCCGGTAGTCCGCGACGGCCGCCGCCATCACGAGCACGTGGGCGTCCGGGGCCTGCTTGCACACCGCCTCATGCATCTGGGCGGCCGAGGTGACCCGCAGGACGTGCACGCCGGCCGGATCCATAAGTCCGGCGGTGTTCCCCGCAATGAGCGTGACCTCAGCCCCGCGCTGGGCGGCGACTCGGGCCACCGCGTAGCCCTGCTTGCCCGAGCTTCGGTTGCCGATGAACCGGACCGGATCCATGGCCTCGCGGGTTCCTCCAGCGGTCACCAGAAGTCGAGTGCCGCCGAGGTCGAAGGGCAGTGCGTCGGGGCGTTCGAGCAACAATTCGGCGAACGCGACGATCTCCGCGGGCTCAGGGAGCCGACCGGTGCCGGTGTCTGCGCCGGTGAGCCGCCCCGAGGCCGGCTCCAACACGACCACCCGCCGATCCCGCAGGGTCGCCACATTGGCGACAGTCGCCGGGTGCTGCCACATCTCAGTGTGCATCGCCGGGGCGAACAGCACCGGGCAGCGCGCGGTCAACAGGGTGGCGGTCAGCAAATCGTCGGCACGGCCGGCGACCGCGCGCGCAAGAAGATCGGCCGTCGCGGGCACGACAACGACGAGATCCGCTTCCTGACCGAGACGAACATGCGGAACCTCGGGTACATCATCGAAAACACCCGTGCGCACCGGGTTTCCGGACAACGCCTCGAAGGTGGCGGCTCCGACAAACCTCAGCGCGGACTCGGTGGGGACGACCCGGACATGATGACCCGCCTCACTGAGTTGACGCACCACCGAGCAGGCCTTGTAGGCCGCGATGCCGCCGGCGACGCCGACGATGATCCGCTTGGGGCTCATGGGCACAACCGCGTTCGGCGCGGCTACTCGCCTTCGGTGTGTTCGAGCAGATCGCCGTGAATCTCCCGCAGAGCCAGCGATAGCGGCTTCTCCTGCATGCCGGGCTCGACAAGCGGCCCCACATACTCGAGGATGCCGTCGCCCAACTGGTTGTAGTAGTCATTGATCTGCCGCGCTCGCTTGGCCGCGTAGATCACCAACGCGTACTTGCTCGACACCCGATCGAGCAACTCGTCGATGGGCGGGTTGGTGATGCCCAGTGGCGTGTCGTAGGCCGAGGCTGCGCCGGGGGCCGGATCGTAATGATCCGAATTCACTGTCACTTCGCGTTCTCCTGGCGGATAGCGGGGACGTTCCCCGGACGGATTGAAGGGCTGAGTCGGTGGTCGGTGACCACTTACGCCGACGGAGGCGCGTTTCCCACCAGCAAGGTTACCAATTCAGAGCACGCCGACTCCAATCGGCTGTTCACGACGACCACGTCGAACTCATCCTGGGCTGCCAGTTCGGCCTCAGCAGTGGCCATCCGCCGGTCCATGATCTCCCTGGATTCGGTACCCCGACCGATGAGCCGCTGACGCAATGCCTCGCGACTGGGCGGTGCCAGGAAAACTGTCACGGCATCCGGCAGGGCTTTCTTGACCGCCCGCGCACCGGCCAAATCCACCTCGATCAGCACCGGACGACCGGACTGCGACACCCGGCGAACCGGTTCAGCCAGGGTGCCCGACCGGTGCAGCCCACCATGGATCTCCGCCCACTCCAGCAGTTCACCGTCGTCGATGAGTTGCTGGAACCGCTCGGGGGAGACAAACCGATAGTCGACGCCATCGGTCTCGCCCGGCCGTGGCAGGCGGGTGGTCGCCGAGACGCTGAAGTACAGATCCGGGACCTGTTCACGCAGGTGCCGCACGACTGTCGACTTACCGACAGCAGAGGGGCCGGACAGCACCAGCACACGACCATGCGTCGATGCCTGACGGGACAGTTCGTCCCGGCCGTCCGGCCCACTGCCGGCGTCCATCGGCCTGCTTTAGGAGAAGTCGAACTTCGCCAGCAGAGCCTTGCGCTGACGATCACCGAGACCGCGCAGACGGCGCGTCGGGGCGATCTCCAGTTCGGTCATGATCTCTTGCGCCTTGACCTTGCCCACCTTGGGCAAAGCTTCCAGCAGCGCGGAGACCTTCATCTTGCCGAGGACCTCGTTGGTCTCGGCATCTTTGAGCACCTGCTGAAGATTGGTGCCACCGCGCTTGAGCCGCTCTTTGAGCTCCGCTCGGATCTTGCGTGCGGCGGCGGCCTTTTCCAACGCGGCCGCGCGCTGCTCATCAGTCAACTGGGGAAGGGCCACGGGTTCCTCCGTCTCATCACCATCATTGTTGTGCCTGGGCCAGGTTCTTTGGCCAGCGCCGACGACCGTACCCAGGCTTGCAGACGAAATCTAACCCGCCCCCCGCTTCACGGGGGCGAACCCGCAGCACAGGGCTGCCCGCACGATGCTCCGATCCGGCCGGTGGCGAATCCCGCGCGGCCGGCGGCAGACCGCCGCACACGCCCTCATCCTTACCGGAAAACGAGTTCTAGCAGGACTTTCACCGATGCTCACTGGTTCGGCGTGGTGCCGGGCGGCGCCGCCGAACCGATCCCGCGAATCAATTTCGACCGGTTTGAGCACTTCACGGCGTGTCGCGCGTGTCGCTGCCCGGTGCCACGCCCGCGTGGCACGCCGATGGGACCCGGCGTCTCACGCCAGATAAGCCACAGCCGCGAGGATTCTCTCCCCTGCGGCGCGAACCGCCACCGGATCCGGACCGGCCCGCAGCACGTCGCGAGACACCGCCGGCAGTAGTTGTCCCGCGCGGGCACCACCGAGTCCTGCAAGCGCCTCCGGACGGCCGCCCTGGGCGCCGATACCGGGAACGAGTACCGGGCCCCCCAGAGCGCTGAGGTCGGGCACCTGGTCGAGGGTGGCGCCGACGACCACGCCCACCGAACCGAACTCTCCCCCCGACTCTCCCCCCGCGGCACGGTTGAAAGTTCCCGCCGCATCGACAACCGACTGGGCGACGCTCCGCCCGTCAATGACGGCGCGCTGAATGCCTGCGCCCTCCGGGTTCGATGTGGCGGCCAAGACGAACACCCCTCGGTCATGTGCGGCGGCGACCTCGAGCAGAGGCGTCAGCGAACCGAAGCCCAGATAGGGCGAAGCGGTCACCGCATCGGCCGCCAACGGGCCCTCGCCCACCCAGGCCTGCGCGTAGGCGGCCATCGTCGATCCGATATCGCCGCGCTTGGCGTCGGCGAGAACCAGAACGCCGGCACCGCGAAACGCGGCCGTGGTGCGTTCCAGCACGGCGAAACCTTCCGAGCCGTACGCCTCGAAAAAGGCCACCTGCGGCTTGACGACGGCAAACCCCGCGAAGGCCCGCACGCAGATGTCGCAGAACCGGGCCAGACCGTCCGCGCTAACGGGTAGCCCCCAGGCCTGTAGCAATTCCGGGTGCGGGTCGATCCCCACGCACAATGGGCCCCGGGCGACGATCGCGGCAGCCAGGCGTACCCCGAAACTCCCCGATTCAGTCATCCGAGGCTCTGCCGAAAGATGCGTGCAGTTCCTGCAGCGATCGCACCCCGATCTCACCTCGGATAGCGGCTTCGATGCCCTGCACCGCCGCCGACGCGCCCTGGACCGTGGTGATGCACGGGATGTTCATCGACACCGCGGCCGAGCGGATCTCGTAGCCGTCGATGCGCGGCCCGGAATTGCCGTACGGGGTGTTGATCACCATGCCGACCTCGCCGGCGTTGATCGCGTCGATCGCGGTCATCGCCGCACGCCCCTCGCCCGGGGTTTCGAAGTGCTTGCGCACCACATCGCAGGGAATACCGTTGCGCCGCAACATCTCCGCAGTACCCTCGGTCGCGAGCACCCGAAATCCGAGGTCGGCCAGCCGTTTAACCGGGAACACCAGCGAGCGTTTGTCACGGTTGGCCACCGAGACGAACACCGTTCCGGTGAGCGGCAGTGACCCGTATGCCGCAGTCTGGCTTTTGGCGAAGGCGCTGCCGAAATCGTGATCGATACCCATCACCTCGCCGGTCGATTTCATCTCCGGGCCGAGCAATGAGTCCACACCCGAGCCGTCGACGCGCCGGAAGCGACGGAACGGCAGCACCGCCTCCTTGACCGCGATCGGCGCGCGGGGATCAGGGCTAGAGCCGTCACCGACGGCCGCCAGCATGCCCTCCTGTCGAAGTTGGGCGATACTGGCGCCCAACATGATTCGAGCACAAGCCTTCGCCAGCGGTACCGCGGTGGCCTTCGAAACGAACGGTACGGTCCGACTGGCCCGGGGGTTTGCCTCCAGCACGTAGAGCACGTCGTCCTTCAGCGCGTACTGCACGTTCAGCAGCCCGACGACACCGACCCCGTGTGCGATCGCCTCGGTGGCGCGCCGCACCGCCTCGATATCGCTGCGGCCCAGGGTGACCGGCGGCAGTGCGCAGGCCGAGTCACCGGAATGGATACCGGCCTCTTCGATGTGCTCCATCACACCACCGATGTAGACCTCGGTTCCGTCGCACAATGCGTCGACGTCGATCTCGATCGCGTCCTCGAGAAACCTGTCGACCAGAACAGGATGGTCGGGCGAGAGTTGAGTGGCGCGGGTGATGTAACCGTGCAGGGTCTGTTCGTCATAGACGATCTCCATCCCCCGACCGCCGAGCACGTAACTCGGCCGCACCAGCACCGGATAACCGATCGTCGCGGCGATCTCCCGGGCCTGCTCAAAACTGGTCGCGGTACCGAACTTAGGCGCCGGCAATCCGGCGTTCAGGAGCACTTGGCCAAACCTGCCACGGTCTTCAGCGAGGTCGATGGCCTCGGGCCGGGTGCCGACAATCGGCACACCGGCGTCCGCAAGCCGCTGGGCGAGCCCCAGTGGCGTCTGCCCACCGAGTTGGACGATCACCCCGACAACGCCGGGACCGCCTGCGCCGGAGCGGGATTCGGAATGAAAAACCTCTAGGACGTCCTCGAAAGTCAGGGGCTCGAAATACAGCCGGTCGGCGGTGTCGTAGTCGGTAGAGACGGTTTCGGGGTTGCAGTTGATCATGACGGTCTCAAAGCCCACCTGACTCAACGTCGTCGCTGCGTGCACGCAGCTGTAGTCGAATTCGATGCCCTGCCCGATCCGGTTCGGACCGGATCCGAGAATCAGCACCTTCGGCCTATCGGTCTGCGGAGCCACCTCCGTCTCTGCCGCCGGGTCGAGTTCGTAGCTGGAGTAGTGATACGGGGTCTTCGCCTCGAACTCTGCCGCGCAGGTGTCGACGGTCTTGAACACCGGATGAATGTCGAGGCGCTGCCGCAGCGACCGCACACCGGTCTCGCCGGCGAGTTCCGGACGCAAAGCGGCGATCTGGCGGTCAGACAATCCGCTGTGCTTGGCCCGCCGCAGCAGTTCGCCGTCGAGCACGGGCGCCTCGAGCAGTTCCGCCCGCAGGCTCACCAGGCTATTGATCTGTTCGACAAACCAGGGATCAACAGCCGAGGCCTCGGCGACCTGCTCGACAGTGGCGCCCATCCGCAGCGCCAATTCGATGTCGTAAAGGCGACCCTCGGTAGGGGTTCGCAGTCGGGTCAGTACGTCCTCTACCCACCCCTGTTCATCGGGTGCGGTCCAAAAGCCGGTTCGAGCGGTCTCCAGGGATCGCATCACCTTTCCGAGCGCCTCGATGAAGTTGCGTCCCAGTGACATCGCCTCACCCACCGACTTCATCGTGGTGGTCAATGTCGGGTCTGCCCCGGGGAACTTTTCAAAGGCGAACCGCGGCGCCTTGACGACGACGTAGTCGAGAGTCGGTTCGAAGCAGGCCGGGGTCTGTTTGGTGATGTCGTTGAGGATCTCATCAAGGGTGTAGCCGATGGCCAACTTGGCGGCGATCTTCGCGATCGGGAAACCGGTGGCCTTCGAAGCCAGCGCCGATGAGCGCGACACCCGGGGGTTCATCTCGATGACGATGAGGCGACCGTTAATCGGGTCGACGGCGAATTGAATGTTACAACCGCCGGTGTCGACGCCGACCTCCCGCAAAATCGCGATGCCGAGATCGCGCATTGTCTGATACTCGCGGTCGGTCAGGGTCATCGCCGGAGCCACCGTCACCGAGTCGCCAGTGTGCACACCCATCGGGTCGACGTTCTCGATCGAGCAGACAATCACGACATTGTCATTGCGGTCGCGCATCAACTCAAGCTCGTACTCTTTCCAGCCGTAGATCGACTCCTCGATCAGAACATTCGCCGACGGCGAGGCCGTCAGGCCGTCCCCCGCCATCCGCTCGACGTCCTCCAGGGATTTCGCCATCCCCGAACCCAGGCCGCCCATCGTGAATGAGGGCCGCACCACTACCGGCAGGCCTAGTTCGGCGACGGTCTCGCGAACCTGGGCCATGGTGTAACACACTGCGCTGCGCGCGGATTCGCCACCCACTTTGGCAACGATGTCCTTGAACTTCTGGCGGTCCTCACCGCGCTGGATGGCATCGAAGTCGGCACCGATCAGTTCCACACCGTGGCGCTCCAGTGCACCGTTGTCATGCAGGGCGACTGCGGTGTTGAGGGCGGTCTGGCCGCCCAAGGTGGCCAGCAGTGCGTCGATCGGTGTGCCACGTTCGGCCTGTTGGACGATCACCTTCTCAACGAAGTCAGCCGTGATGGGTTCGACATAGGTGTTGTCGGCGTATTCCGGATCGGTCATGATGGTGGCCGGATTGGAGTTCACCAGGCTCACCGTCAGGCCCTCGTCACGCAACACCCGGCAGGCCTGGGTGCCGGAGTAGTCGAACTCACAGGCCTGCCCGATCACGATCGGCCCTGATCCGATCACCAGCACGTGGTTGAGGTCGGTTCTGCGTGGCATTAACGCTTCCCTATCCCTGCGCGAGCGTGCGCAGATGTACACCAGCAACGGCGTGTCGGGGTACCGACACGCACGCTCGCGACGTTGAGGCGGGTCACTTTGCGCCATCCATCAGGTCGACGAACTGGTCGAAGAGGTAGTTGGCGTCATGCGGTCCGGCCGCAGCCTCAGGGTGGTACTGCACCGAGAAAGCCCGGCCGTCGGCAAGTTTCACACCTTCTACCGTCCCGTCGTTGGCACAGGTATGACTGACGGTTGCCGGGCCGAAGTCGGTGGCGAATACCTCACCGGCCTCGCCCTCCAGGGCGAAGCCGTGATTGTGCGCGGTGACCGCAACCCGGCCGGTGGCGTGGTCGATCACCGGCACGTTGATGCCCCGGTGGCCGAACACCATCTTGTAGGTGCTTCGCCCCAGTGCCCGGCCCAGGATCTGATTGCCGAAGCAGATGCCGAACAGTGGGACACCGGCACCGAGGATCTCGCGAGTGACTCCTACGGCGCGGTCGGCGGTGGCCGGATCCCCCGGGCCGTTGGACAGGAACACGCCGTCCGGTGAGAGGTCGGCGATCTGCTCGAACGTCGCCGTCGACGGCAGGACGTGCGTGCGGATCCCCCGCAGCGCGAAGTTGCGCGGCGTGTTGTTCTTGATCCCGAGGTCCAGGGCGACAACGCTGAACCGCTGTGGCCCTTGGGCTTCGACGATATAGCTATGCTCCGTACTCACCTCACCGCAGAGGTCAGCGCCGAGCATCGTCGGTTGGTCACATACCCGCCGCAGCATCTCAGATTCCTCCGCGAGTGCGCTGCCGGAGAAAACACCGGCACGCATCGACCCGCGGGTGCGAAGGTGTCGGACCACCGCGCGGGTATCGATTCCGGCGATTCCCACGACCCTCTGGCGGATGAGTTCGTCTTCGAGCGTTCCGGTGGCCCGCCAGTTGGAGACCCGCGGCGAGGGATCGCGGACCGCGTAGCCGGCCACCCAGATCTGCCCGCCGCGACTCTCGCCATCCTCGGAGTTCCAGCCGGTGTTGCCGATCTGCGGAGCGGTGGCCACCACGATCTGGCGGTGGTAGCTCGGGTCGGTCAGGGTCTCCTGGTAGCCGGACATCCCGGTGGAGAACACTGCCTCGCCGAGCGTCTGACCGACCGCACCGAAAGCGGTGCCGGTGTAGACGCGCCCGTCCTCAAGCACCAGGACCGCCGCGGATCGGCTCATCGGGCTCTCTCCTTCATGACGATGTCCATCGGGGGTAATCAGCGCGGTCATCGCCGCGGAAACCAGTGTCGATCTCGGTGCCGGACGGCAGTCGCCAGCGGATCACCAGAATGCCACCGGCCCCCCGGGATCCACCCGCGCTGCCCGCAATGACCTTGCCGGCCAGAGCTTTCTCGGTACGAACACCGACCACCGATTCCTGGGGAATCCAGATCGGACTCGCCCCCGAGCGCTCCAGCAGGATTCCTTCCGGGTACCGGGCGAGCGCCGCTTTCGATCGGTAGCCGAGGTCGCCGACAGTCACCCGGTCCAGCCAGTTGGGCGCCAGAGTGCTGCCCACGTAAAGGCCACGGGACGGCGGCTCGACAGCGGACCCGAACAGGTCGGGAATCGCGGGCAGTGTCCCGATCAGTTCCGTCTGACGTCGCCCTCGGCGGGTCCAGCCGCGCAGCATCTGCCGGATCACCACCCCGATGAGGATCACAACGACGAAGCCAAAGATGTAGGTCATGGTGGCTGTGGCGGTATTCACCCTCGATCCGCCTCGCTCATATCCCGATCGCCCTCATATCCCGATCGCCCTGCCGTCCCTGGCGGTGATCCTGCCGCGGAGCACCGTCGCGGTCACGGTGGCCGGCAGCGTCATCGCCTCATAGGGGGTGTTGGCCGACCTGCTCGCCAGCATCGCTCCCGCGACCGTCCAGGTCGACGCAGGATCGATCACCGTCAGATTGGCCGGCTCGCCCACCTCCAGTGGGCGACCGTGGTCGTCGAGACCGACGATGCGGGCCGGATTCTCACTCATCACCCTGGCCACTCCCCGCCAATCCAGCAGGCCGGACTCCACCATCATCGCCACCACTACCGACAGTGCCGTCTGCAATCCGAGCATGCCGGGTCGAGCAGCCGAAAACTCGCAACATTTCTCGTGCGCGGCGTGCGGGGCGTGATCGGTGGCAACACAGTCGATGACACCCTCGGCGAGTGCGGCCCGAAGCGCCTGAGCATCGCTGGACTCCCGAAGCGGCGGGTTGACCCGGTTGCGCCCGTCATAGGTAGCCAACCTGCTGTCATCGAGCATCAGATGGTGCGGGGTGACCTCGGCCGTGATTGAGATTCCCTGCTGCTTGGCCCACCGGAGGATCTCCACGGTTCCCGCGGTGGATGCGTGACAGATGTGGACGCGAGCGCCGGCGTCGCGCGCCAGTATGGCGTCGCGGGCGACGATCGACTCTTCGGCAGCCCGCGGCCAGCCCGCCAGACCCAGGCGAGCGGCGTTGGGTCCCTCGTGCGCGACGGCGCCGACCGTCAGCCGCGGCTCTTCGGCGTGCTGGGCGATGAGCACGCCGAGACCGGCGGCGTACTCCAGGGCGCGGCGCATGACCAACGGGTCGTCCACGCAGACGCCATCGTCAGAGAACATCTTCACCTGTGCCGTTCCGGCGGCCATCAAGCCCATCTCGGTGAGTTGCACGCCCGCCAGGCCCATCGTCACCGCGCCAACCGGATGCACGTCCACCAGTCCCACCTGCTGGCCGCGGCGCCAAACATGGTCGGTAAGGACCGCGCTATCGGCCGGCGGATCGGTGTTCGCCATCGCGAACACGGCGGTGAAGCCACCCAGCGCCGCTGCTGCCGAACCGGTTGCGATGTCTTCGGCGTACTCGCGACCGGGCTCGCGCAGATGGGTGTGAAGATCCACCAGGCCGGGCAGCAGGATATGACCGGGCGCCTCGATCACCTCAGCATCGTCGGCGGTCAGTGCTGTGCTGATCTCGGCGATTTGGCCGTCCGCGAGCAGGACGTCAACCGGCTGGCCTTCGCCGTAGAGCAGGACACCTCTGATTAGTACCGTCGGCGGAGCCGATGCCGTCATACGCTCACCACCTCATCAGTGCCGACGAGTAGATGAAAAAGTACCGCCATGCGGACGTGAACGCCATTGGAAACCTGTTGCAGCACAGCGGATTGCGGCGAATCGGCAACCGAGAAGGCAATCTCCATCCCACGCAGCATCGGACCCGGGTGCAGCACTACGGCGTGATCGCCAAGCATCGCCTGCCGACGCTCCGAGAGTCCGTAGAGCGCCGAATACTCCCGGGCCGACGGGAAAAATCCGCCGTTCATCCGCTCGGCCTGCACCCGCAGCATCAGTACCGCATCAGCAACCGGCAACTCGGCGTCCAGATCATGCGAGACCGTGACGCCGGCCCATTGCCGCACGCCCACCGGCAGCAGGGTCGGTGGCGCAACGAGTACCACTTCGGCACCAAGGGTGTGCAAGAGCGCGACATTGGAGCGCGCCACCCGGCTGTGCAGGATGTCGCCGACGATCACCACCCGCTTGCCCTCGATATCGCCGAGGCGCTGCCGGATGGTGAGTGCGTCGAGCAGTGCCTGGGTGGGGTGCTCGTGGGTGCCGTCGCCGGCGTTGATCACCGAGGGGCCCGAGCCGTCGTCCTCCAGCGTCCACTCCGCCAACTGCTGCGCAGCACCGGATGACGGATGTCGGATGATCAACGCGTCGGCACCCGCGGCCCGCAGCGTCAGCGCGGTGTCGCGCAGCGACTCCCCCTTCGCCGCAGAGGATCCCGAGGAGCTGACGTTGATCACGTCGGCGCTCATCCACTTGCCGGCGACCTCGAAGGACACCCGGGTGCGGGTGGAGTTCTCGTAGAACATCGTGATGATGGTCCGGCCTCGGAGCGTGGGAAGTTTCTTGACGTCGCGGCCCAGCAACGCCGACCGGAATCGGTCGGCGTCGTCGAGGATGGCCACGACCTCGTCGCGAGACAGGTCCGCGGCCGACAGCAGATGCCGCACAGTCATCGCTTGGGCCCTCCTTCCGGCGCAATCCAGATGCCGTCGACGTCGTCGTCCTCAACGAGTCGCACTTTGACGTTCTCATTGCGTGACGTTGGGACGTTCTTGCCGACGTAATCGGCGCGCAAAGGTAATTCGCGGTGACCGCGGTCGACCAGCACCGCCAACTGGACGGCCGTCGGCCTGCCGATGTCGCGAAGCGCATCTAACGCCGAGCGGACCGAACGGCCGGTGTAGAGCACGTCGTCGACGAGAATCACCAGGGCGCCATCGATGCCGCCGACCGGAATCGACGTCTCCTCCAGGGCGCGGGGCGGCTTGAAGTCGAGGTCGTCGCGATACAGCGTGATATCCAGACCGCCGCGCGCCACCGCGACGCCGGAGAATTCGCGGATCTTCTCAACCAGCCGGTTCGCCAGGGTGACCCCCCGGGTCGGGATGCCGAGCAGGACCACCCGCGGCGCGTCGGCGCCGTCGACAGCGGTCTTCTCGATGATCTGATGGGCGATGCGGGAAATGGTTCTGCCGACGTCCGAAGCGGACATGAGTTCCCGGTCGGCGGTTCCCACGAACCTGACCTCCTTCTCCGCCTCTCGGGACGGATCGTTAAAGGATGTCGATGCGCCCGCAGCCTAACACCCGCGACAGCGGCAGGTTTGCGTAGACTCGCGCCGATGAGCCTCGCGGACAACCGGACAGCTCTTGCCCAGGCGGTCGAGGCCGGCTTGCTCTCCGGCGGCGTCACCTGTGTGTGGCATCGCGGCGAGGTGATCCAGGTCAACGAGATCGGTCACAGCGACATCGGGGCGAACCTTCCGATGCGGCGGGACACCATCTTCCGGATCGCCTCGATGACAAAGCCGGTCACAGTCGCCGCGGCGATGGTGATGGCCGAGGAGGGCAAGCTGGCGCTGACCGATCCGGTCAGCCGGTGGCTTCCCGAATTGGCCGACATGCGGGTGCTCACCGACCCGCACGGCCCACTGGACAACACCGTGGCGGCGCGGCGTCCAATCACCGTCGAGGACCTGATGACCCACCGCAGCGGGCTTGGTTACGCATTCTCGGTGGGCGGGGAGATCAGCCGCGCCTATGGGAAGGTCTCGCTGCGCCAGGACCAGGACCACTGGCTGGCCGAGGTGGCGACGCTGCCCCTGATCCATCAGCCCGGCGAGCGGCTGACGTACAGCCACGGCACCGAAGTCCTTGGAATCGCGCTGTCGCGCATCGAGGGCAAGCCGCTGCACGTCCTGCTCACGGAACGGATCTTCGACCCGCTGGGGATGGTCGACACGGGCTTCTTCATCTCGGCGGAGAAGCGCGGACGCGCCGCAACCATGTACCGGCTCGATGAGGCGGGCGCGCTCCAGCATGACGTAATGGGCCCCATCCCGGTTAAGGAGCCGAGGTTCGCTCAAGGTGGCGCGGGCCTGGTCTCGACGGCCGACGACTACCTCCGCTTCGCCCGGATGCTGCTCGCCGGCGGAACTCTGGACGGGGTTCGCGTGCTCGCCGAGCAGTCGGTGGCGTCGATGCGCACCGACCGGCTTACCGACGACCAGAAACGTCAACCCTTCCTTGGCGCCCCGTTTTGGCTGGGCCGCGGATTTGGGCTGAATTTGTCAGTGGTCACCGATCCGGCGCGCTCCGCGCAGTTGTTCGGCGCGGGCGGCCTGGGCACCTTCGGCTGGCCCGGCGCATACGGAACCTGGTGGCAGGCCGACCCCGCCAACGATCTCATCCTGATCTATCTGATTCAGAACTATCCCGACCTCAACGCCGCGGCGGCGGCGGCCGTCGCGGGAAACACGGCAGTGGCGAAACTGCAGTCGGCGCAGCCGAAATTCGTCCGGCGCACCTACGAAGCGCTGAACTGCTGATCAGCCGGGACGGACCGCGGTGAGGCACCATGAGGCAGCTGGCAACTCGTAACAGTCGGCGCCTCGGTAATCCTCGAAAGCGGTGAGGACCGCGGCGATGACGTCCCGGCGGCGACTCTCATCGGCCGACTGGAACGCCCCGCCCATCGGCCCGGCGCCGAGTAACCGTTCGACGGCGGCGGTCCCGTCGCCATCAAAGACGAACGGCGCCTCGACGGACCGGACGTCGACATCGGTGAATCCCGCTCCGGTCAGCAGTTCAGCGGTCGTCCCGGGATCTGCCAGGGAAAACGGACCGGGTCCGTCCGGGACCGAGGTCGGTGGGCGCTCGACGCCGAGCATCGGCATCGCCGTCGCCATGGTCAGCATCATCCACGGGTTGCGATCCAGGTGCTGCCACACCGAACCGGCCAACCGTCCGCCCGGGCGCAGTGCACGAAAGATGTTGGCGAAGGCCGCTGCCGGTTCGGGAAAGAACATCAAACCGAATCGCGAGTGCGCCGCATCGAAGAGCTTGCCCCCGCCGGCGACGGCGACGAGGTCGGCACTGGCCACGTCGGCCGTCACCGCCATGCCATGCGTACCGGCGGCCACCAATCGTCGGTCGGCGGCCGCCGCCATTCCCGGTGCCACATCCACCGCCGCCACCCACCCGTCCGGCCCTACCTCGGCGCCCAACATCACCGCCGACAGTCCTGGACCACACCCGAGGTCGATGATGCGCTCACCAGGATGTGCGTCCAGTGCTCCGCGCGCGGCAGTGCCGTGCCGACCCATCGCGGCGTCCAGAGCCTCAGCCTGGTCATCCCAAACGCCCGCCAGCAACGTGAATTCCTCGGCATCCATCACTCCGACATTACGTGCCTCACTCGGCGCCTTTGCGATCCCTCCGGCACAGGCAACGCGCATCGCGGCAGTGGCGGCCCGAATCTGTGGAGTCACCAACATCAGTTGCCCGAGCACCCCGTTGACAAAACCGGGCGAGTCATCGGTGGAGAGTTCCTTGGCGAGTTTGACCGCCTCGTCGACGGCGACCGGCCCGGGGACGTCGTCGGCATAGAGCAGTTCCCATACCGCGACACGCAGGATCGCGCGGTCGACAGCCGGTAACCGCTCAAGGGTCCAGCCCTGTAGGTGTGAGGAGATCAGTTCGTCGATATGAGCGGTGTGGTCGCTGACACCGTGGGCAACGGTCGCGCTATACGGATTCAGCGCTGCCACGTCGGGGTTCGTACCGGCCAGCGCGGTGCGCGAATCAGTGACTTCCGCAGCCGACAATCCGCGGGCCTCCGCCTCGAACAGCAAGTCGACTGCGCGTTTGCGCGCCTGATGCCTGCCTTTGTCCGACTTGCGCTCGGCCATCTAAGGGTTCACGCCGCCCATGCCGTTAGGCATTGACGCGCCACCCACGCCGTTAGGCATTGACGCGCCACCCATGCCGTTAGGCATTCACGCGCCCTAGGTAATTTCCATCGCGGGAATCCACCTTCAGCTTGTCACCGGTGTTGATGAACAGCGGAACCTGGATCTCGGCACCGGTTTCCAGCGTCGCCGGCTTGGTGCCCGCGCTAGACCGATCGCCCTGCAGACCGGGCTCAGTGTTCGCCACCACAAGTTCGACGGTCGTGGGAAGTTCAATGTAGAGCGGGCTGCCCTCGTTGAACGCGATCTGCACCGGCATGCTCTCCAGCAGAAAGTTCGCGGCAGCGCCGACGAGCGACTCCGGTAGTGAATGCTGCTCGTAATCCTGGCTGTCCATGAAGACGAAATCGTCGCCGTCGCGGTACAGATAGGTGGTGTCGCGGCGATCCACCGTCGCGGTCTCGACCTTCACCCCGGCGTTGTAAGTCTTGTCGACGACTTTCCCGGACAGCACATTCTTGAGTTTGGTTCGCACGAAGGCCGGGCCCTTACCCGGTTTGACGTGCTGGAACTCAATGATGGTCCAAAGCTGGCCATCGATGTTCAGTACGAGGCCGTTCTTGAAATCGGCAGTGGATGCCACGGTCGGTCGTTCTCCTTCGGGTTTCTCAGCGCTGCTGTCGTCGGCGCTTAGACGATGGCCAGGTCCTTCGGGAACCGGGTCAACTGCTCGGGGCCCTGCCGCCCGGCGACCAGGGTGTCCTCGATCCGGACCCCGCCACGGTCGGGCAGGTAGACACCCGGTTCCACGGTCACCACGGAGCCAGCACGAAGTGTACCGCCGGTGGCGGAGTTGATTCCGGGCGCTTCGTGGATCTGAAGGCCTACGCCGTGGCCGAGTCCGTGCCCGAAGTTCTCGCCAAAGCCCGCATCGGCGATCACCCGGCGGGCCGCACCGTCCACCTCGGACAACCGTGCCCCGGGTTCCAGGGCCGCCACCCCGGCCCGCTGCGCCTGCGCCACCAGCCCGTACACATCGCGCTGCCAGTCCGCCGCCGCGCCCAGGACGAAGGTGCGGGTCATGTCCGAGTGGTACCCGGCGACCACGGCCCCGAAGTCGATCTTGACGAAGTCGCCGCGTGTCAGGACCGCATCGGTCGGGCGGTGATGCGGCACCGCCGAGTTGGCCCCGGTCGCCACAATGGTTTCGAACGCCCGTGCCTCGGCGCCATGATCGAGCATCAGCGACTCCAACTCGCGTGCCACGGCCCTCTCGGTCCGGCCGGGCCGCAGACCGCCGCCGTCCACCAGTGCCGTCAGTGCCGCATCCGCAGCCGCGGCCGCGGCGCCCAACAGCGCGACCTCACCGGCATCCTTGACCTCGCGTAGGCCCTCGACGACGCCGGGCGCGCGCACCAGTTCCGCGCCGACACGCCCGGCGCTGTCGGACGCCCCGGTGATTTCGGCCGTCCCGGTGATTTCGGTCAATAAGGCATCGAACCCATCGACGGTGACAACGTGGCTCTCGAACCCGATTCGGCGCGCTCCGGCCGCAACAGCCCGTGCTACCAGGTGTCGGGAGCCCGCGCGCTCGATCACGGTGTCCAGATCCGGCGCCTGTCGCGCCGCCTGGATTCGGTACCGCGAGTCGGTGACCAGCACGGGATCGGCCGTTGAGGCGAACACCAGCAATGCCGCATTGGAGCCGGTGAACCCCGTCAGGTAGCGCACATTGATCAGGTCACTGACCACCAGTGCGTCCAAACCACGGTCGGCTAATTCGCCGGCAAGCCGGACCCGCGCCTGGGCCGATCCGGGGGCACGCCGGACCCGCGCTGGGGAATGTGTCACGGTCGGTGACGGTACTCGCTAGTCTCTACAACCATGACTACGTGGTTGCCGCGCGGACTGGTGTTCGCCGCCGGAATGGTTCTGCTCCGGCTGGTGCAGGGGACACTCATCAATACCTACCCCACCAAGGCCGGTCTTATCAGCGTGGCTCTGGTGGTGCTGTTCGGCGTGGCGGCGCTGATCTGGGCCCTACTGGACGGGGTGGCCGACGCACGGGCGAACCCGGACCCGGATCGGCGGCGCGACCTGGCTATGCGCTGGCTGTTGACCGGTCTGATTGCCGGTGTGCTCAGCGGCCTCGTGGTCTGGGCGATCTCGCTGTTCTACCGCAACGTCTACGCCGAGGGGATCGTGCCCGAACTCAGCGTGTTCGCGGCATTCACTGCTCTGCTGGTGTTTGTGCCCGCGGTGCTCGCGATCGCCGTGGGCCGTCGACTTGTGGACCGCACCCGCCCACCGCAGGAGCGCCGGCGGGTCACCGACGGGGTCGAAAGCGACGTCTTCGACGCGGTGCGCGATGACGAACCGCGGACCGGTCCCATCCCGGTGGTCACGGCCGCAACGGCCGGTGTGGCGACCATGGACTATCCCGAGGATTACCCATCATCGGTCGCGCTGGCAGAACGTGAGATATACGAGGACGAAACTGAGCAGATCGTCGAACAAATCCACGACGACACCGAACGAATCGAATCCGAGATCGACGACATCGTCTCCGACGAGGACACGAAGCACTGACCGCTGCCGGGTCAGTCCTGATTCTGGTAGTAGGAGATCGTCCTCGGCGCCACCTCGCTGCCGCCGAACCAACCGGTCACTCGGGCGCTGGTCCAGAAATTGGGCTTGAGATCAGCCGGTGTTGACTTGGACACAGTTCGGCCGCCATAGGTCACCGAAATTCCGTCGTAGTCGACCGAATAGGTGAAGGTCTGATCCACGGGCACGGTGATGATCTCGTCGGTAGTGGGGAAAACGTAGCGGAAGTCGACGTTGAAGAACGGGCCGACCTCATAGGTCCCGTTCTGGAGGTTGTAGCGCCAGACAACCATGCTCGAGTTGCGGTCGGGCCGCCACGGCGTGAAGGTGATGCCCGCGAGTTTGTTCCAGTCCAACTGGTCTGCGTCTTTAAGGTCGTAGGCCGAGTCGGCGGTGAACGTCGCACCGCCGGAATCTTTGGTAACCCACAGTGCCCATCGGTTCGGGATCACGAAGTGGGTGCCCTTGTAGATGGTGATCAGCCGCCCCCGGGTCACCGGCGCCGCCGTCGGCAGCAGTGCCGTCGTCGGTCTCGTCGTCGGGGCCGCGACCACGGGCGCGGCCGGTGCGGTTCGGACTGGCCGACGTTCAACGCGAGTGACCGCGGCAAGCGCTGCCGGCGCCGAAACCTCGCGCACCGCGGCGGCGCGCGGTCGTGGTTTGCGATGGACCGGATCTGCGCGCGAACCACGGCTGTCATGAGCCGAACCATCGACGGACGATCCTGAGCGGCCGGGAGCTGCGGAAGCCTGATCAGCCATTGCGACGGCCGCCGCCCCTGCGATGCCGACAGCCAGCGCGAAGCCGGCGACCGTCCGCGCGATCGATGTCATATGAGTATCTCCATTCATATGAACACCTCCTACCGTTGAGTACTCTCTGCTGCGTCGTTACTACTGTGTCGCCAGATACCGCAGCGCGAGCAGATAGCCCTGCACCCCGAGTCCCACGATCACTCCGGTAGCGACCGCACTCAGATATGAGTGGTGACGGAAGTCCTCGCGCGCGTGAACATTCGAGATGTGCACCTCGATCAGCGGGGCGCGCAGTTCAGCGCAGGCGTCCCGCAGCGCAATCGACGTGTGGGTCAGGGCTCCGGCATTGAGTATCACCGGATCGTCGGCATCGGCGGCGGCGTGCAACCAGCTCAGCAACTCCGCCTCGCTGTCGCTCTGCCGCACCACGGCGGTCAGCCCCAACTCGGCGGCCTCGGCAGCGATCAACCCCACCAGCTCGTCATGGGTTGTGCTGCCATACACCCCAGGCTCACGTTGGCCGAGCCGGCCGAGGTTAGGTCCATTCAGTACCAAGACCGTCTTCACTACCCCTCCCCCTCCTCAGTCGAACGGCCCTCATCGCCGGCACTGGAGACTTCGGCGTAGGCGGCCGCCAGAAGCGCCGGATCTGGACCCTCCAGACGGCCGGGTCTACCGAGGCCGTCAAGCACCACAAAGCGCAGCACCCCGGATCGCGTCTTCTTGTCCCCGGCCATGTAGCCCAGCAGATCCGGCAAGGCGTCCGCGTCGTAGGTCACCGGCAGTCCCAGGGCCATCAACACGTCGCGATGCCGCTGCGCGGTCGCGGCGTCCAGCCTGCCTCCGAGCCGAGCCAATTCGGCGGCGAACACCAGGCCCACCGAGACCGCGGCGCCATGGCGCCATCGGTAACGCTCGCGGCGTTCGATGGCGTGGGCAAGAGTGTGTCCGTAGTTGAGGATCTCCCGCAGCGCCGATTCCTTCTCGTCGGCAGCTACCACCGAGGCCTTGACTTCGATGGCCCGGCGGATCAACACGGGCAGCACCGAACCCAGCGGATCCAGCGCCGCCTGTGGGTCGGCCTCGATCAGTTCCAGTATCACCGGATCGGCGATGAAACCGGCCTTGACCACCTCGGCCATGCCTGCCACCAACTCGTTGCGAGGCAGCGTCTCCAGCACCGCCAGGTCAACGAGGACGGCGGTGGGCTGATGGAACGCCCCGACCAGATTCTTCCCGGCGCCGGTGTTGATGCCGGTCTTGCCACCGACGGCGGCGTCGACCATCGCCAACAATGTGGTCGGCACGTGAACGATGTCCACCCCGCGCAGCCAGGTAGCCGCGGCAAATCCGGCGACATCGGTGGCGGCACCGCCGCCAAGGCTGACGATCGCATCCTTTCGGCCAATCCCGATGCGGCCCAACACTTCCCACAGAAATCCGACGACCTCAAGATCTTTGCCGGCCTCTGCGTCCGGCAATTCGATCCGATGCGCGTCGACGCCGTATCCGGCCAGATGAGTTCGGATCGCTTCGGCGGTCTGGGCGAGAACGGGTTGATGCAATATCGCCACCCGGTGTCGGGTACCGAGCAGGTCGCCCAACTCGCCGAGCAGTCCGGTCCCGACGATCACCGGGTAGGGCGGATCAACGGCGACCTCGATGGTGACAGGCGCCGCGTCGGATGCCGTCACGCCGGGAAGGTTCATTTGGGGTTTCCGACACTGGAGATTCCGGCACTGCGGGCCGCCAGAGTGGCAGGCGTGACCGGTCCGGCCGTGCTCGACGGTGCGGGCGCCGCAGCAGGGGGGGTCGGCGTGACGGAGGGGGCCGGCCGCCGCCAGGACGGTCGTCGGCGCCGCGACGGTTCCGGGGCGTCGAGTCGACCGACGATCGACCGGACGACCGCACCGGGGTTGCGCCGATTGGTGTTGATCCTGATCGTCGCGATCCGGCGGTACAGCGGAACTCGATCCGCCACCAGGTCGCGGTACTTCGCTTCGCGGTCGGGTCCAGCCAACAGTGGGCGAACGGTGCTGCCACTGGTCCGGCGGATTCCCTCCGCTGCGCTGATCTCCAGGTAGACCACCGTCTGGCCGGCCAGCGCATCACGCACCCCGGGACTCGTCACCGCACCACCACCCAGCGAGAGGATCCCGTCGTGGGTCTGCAGGACCTCGCGGATGATCTGTTCCTCGATCCGGCGGAAGCCCGCCTCGCCGTCGGCGGCGAAGATATCAGCGATACGTCGACCGGTCCGATCCTCGATCACGGCGTCGGTGTCGATCAACGCACACCCCAACGCTTTGGCGAGCCGACGCCCGATGGTGGATTTCCCCGAGCCGGGCAGCCCGATCAGCACGGCCTTCGGCGCCATCTCCGCTACCCCGACAGCCGCACCGAGTCGGAGTCACCGACGACCCCGCGCTCACGCAGTGCCCGCAGGTAACCGTCGATATTCCGACGAGTCTCGGCCAGCGCGTCGCCGCCGAACTTCTC
Source organism: Bifidobacterium breve (assembly GCA_945897705.1). Lineage (GTDB taxonomy): Bacteria > Actinomycetota > Actinomycetes > Mycobacteriales > Mycobacteriaceae > Mycobacterium > Mycobacterium aquicola. The sequence continues at coordinate 57,640 of CAMDFY010000001.1, forward strand.
CAGCGTCGCCCGGGCCAGCACCAGCGCAACCATGGTCTCGACCACCACAGCGGCGGCCGGCACCGCGCACACGTCCGAGCGCTGGTGAATCGCGACGGCCTGCTCACCGGTGGCGAGATCGACCGTGGCCAGCGCGCGTGGCACCGTGGATATCGGCTTCATCGCGGCACGAACCCGAAGGGCCTGGCCGTTGGTCATTCCACCCTCCAACCCACCGGCGCGATTGGTGGATCGCAACACCCCGTCGGGGCCGGGGTACATCTCGTCATGGGCACCGCTGCCCCGCCTGCGTGCGGTGGCGAAGCCGTCGCCGATCTCCACACCCTTGATCGCGTGGATACCCATCACCGCGGCGGCCAACTGGCTGTCCAGTCGATTGTCCCCGCTGGTGAATGAGCCGAGTCCGATCGGCAACCCGTGCACGACAACCTCCACCACGCCCCCGAGCGTGTCGCCATCGCGCTTGGCCGCCTCGATCTCGGCAATCATGGAATCTCCCGCCGCCTCGTCAAACGCGCGGACCGGGCTGTCGTCGATGCGGGCCTGATCGGCGAAGGTCGGAGGCGGGCCGTCGTAGCTCTCCGAGGCACCGATCGAGACCACGTGCGACACCACCTCGACACCGAGCGCCTGGCGCAGGAAGGCGCGGGCGATCGTTCCGGCCGCGACCCGCGCAGCGGTCTCTCGGGCGCTGGCGCGTTCGAGCACCGGGCGGGCGTCGTCGAATCCATATTTGAGCATGCCCGCGTAATCGGCATGCCCGGGCCGCGGCCGGGTCAGTGGGGCGTTGCGGGCACCGCCTTCGGACTCCAACTCGGCGGCGTCGACGGGGTCGGCGGCCATCACCGTCTCCCACTTCGGCCATTCGGAGTTCCCGATCTCAATCGCGATCGGCCCGCCCAGAGTGGATCCATGGCGCACGCCGGCCAGCATGATGACTTCGTCCTGCTCGAACTTCATCCGGGCGCCGCGGCCGTAACCCAGACGGCGGCGGGCGAGCTGGCCGGCGATCTCCGCAGACGTGACCTGCACACCGGCGACCATCCCCTCGACCACCGCCACCAAGGCGCGGCCGTGGGATTCACCGGCAGTCGTCCATCGCAACACCCGAACATCTTCCCACGGTGGCGGCCCGGCACCCAATACGGCAGGCACCCAAGACGGCGGCGCGCTAGAACACCGCCAGGCCGACGGCGGCCAGGCTCGCCACACACATCGACGGCCCGTGCGGCACCAGCGCGCCCCGCCGGCGCACCGCGGCGACCGCCCCCGCCACCGCGGTGAGCAGCGGTGCGCCGAGCGCGCCGATCAACCACACCGGTAACCCGAAGGCGCCCGTCAGCGCGCCTAAAGCCACCGCCAGCTTGACGTCCCCGGCGCCGAGGCCGGCCGGGTCGACGAGATGCACGGCGAGATACACGCCGCTCAGTGCCAGCGCACCCAGGATTGCGGGTTTCGCCAGGCCAGCACCGAGTGCCCAGCTCAGGATGGCGAGCGCGCCGGGCAGGGTCAACACGTTGGGCAGCCGGCGGTGCCGGACATCAGCAGTAATCAGCGCGGCCACCCAGACGGTCAGGGCTGCCGCGGCCAACGGTCCAAGGGCACTCATGGACCGGCACGCTAATCCAGGGCCGCCGCCATCTGCTGCCGCGGCGCCGGTTGGCCTGTGAATTGTTCGACCTGACTGTAGGCCTGATGCAACAGCATCTGCAGGCCGCCGATAACCTGCCCGCCAGCGCGCGCGACCGCCTGCGCCAACGGGGTCGGCCAGGGGTCGTAAATCGCGTCCAGCAGCACCGGAACCAGGGCAAAACTCGACGCGTACCGCGCCGCAGCATCGGCGGGAATCGTGCTGACGAGGACCTCGGCGCGCTCGACCTGTCCAGCCAGGCCGGTGTCGATCACATCAATGTCGGCCAGGTCGGCGAACGAGGTGCGCGCCCCCAGAGTTGTCCCCAGGTCGAGCAAACGGGCGGCCCGGTGCGCACTGCGCGCCGCCACGGTGATGTCGGTGACGCCCAGTCCGGCCAGTGCGACGACGGCCGCCGGTGCGGTCGCGCCCGACCCCAGCACGATCGCCCGGGTCAGGTCGCGGCGGTGATCCAGGGCGCCGGCCACGCCGTCGACGTCGGTGTTGTCGGCGCGCCAGCCGCTCTCGGTGCGCACCAGCGTGTTGGCAGAGCCGACCAACTGCGCGCGTTCGGTTCGTTCATCAGCGAATCGCAGCGCGGCGAA
>CAMDFY010000002.1 GCA_945897705.1 Bifidobacterium breve
CAGCTGGATCTGGCCCCGCATCCCGAAGGCGGCTGGTTCCGCGAAACCTGGCGCAGCGAACTGACATTGGCCGACGCCGCGCTACCGCCGCACTACGACGGCCCGCGCGCCGCCGGCACCGCGATCCTCTTCGCCCTGCTTCCCGGTCAGGAGTCCGCATGGCACACCGTGCGCAGCGCGGAACTGTGGCTGCACCATCGGGGCAGTCCGGTGGCCCTGGAGTTCGGTCCCGATCAACGCGGTGCGACGACAGTGCTGCTCGGCTCAGATGTCGAAGCCGGCCAGCATCCTCAGGTGCTGGTGCCGGCCGGGCACTGGCAGCGGGCTCGTCCGCGCGGCATCGAGCCAACCCTGGTCAGTTGTGTCGTGGTGCCCGGCTTCGATTTCGCCGACTTCGCTCTGGAGGTGTGACCCGGCCACGGTTGGCCCAGGAACCACGGTTGGCCCAGGAACCACGGTTGGCCCAGTAGCGTTTGGGCCATGTCCGGCCACATCATCGTCTGCGGCGAGGATGCGCTCGCGCGGCGGATCATCGACGAGTTGAGCGACGCCGACGTCCGGACGTTGCAGTCGCCGACCGGTCTGGCCGCCGCCGATGTCGCTACGGCGGATGCGGTGATCTGCGCCTCGACCGAGGACTCGCTGAACCTGGAGATGGCCCTACTGGCCCGCCGAGCCAACCCCGGCGTCCGGGTGGTGGCCCGGATCGCCAACCCCGTCCTGCGCCAGGCGATGGACGACGACAACGGGCCGGGTTCGGTTCTCGACGTGGCCGATCTGGCCGCCCCCTCGGTCCTCGAAGCACTGCTCGGGCGAACGGCACACACGATCCGGGTTGCCACTCAGGACTTCGTCGTCTCCAACGCCGCGGCCACGGTGGACGGCACACTGCGGGAGATCTACGGCCGGTTGGCGCCGGTGGCCGTCGTTCGCGGCGCGAACTCGCCGGAGGCCGGGGACGTCCTCGCCTGTCCCCCACTCGATACCTACGTCGGCGTGGGCGACTGGATCACGATGATCGGCCGACCCGGCGAACTCGCCGACAGCGGCATGCCGGTCACAGGCCCCGTCGACCCGATCCTGCCGCGCCGCTCACGCAGAGTCCGGTTCGGGGACTCGGTGCGCGCTTTTCATCATGATCTCAATCCGATGTTCTATCGGGCGCTGGCCGTCGCACTGGCGCTGCTGATCGGCTCAACGCTGATCCTGCGGTTCGCTTTTCGGCAGCCCGACATGGGCTGGGTGGACGCGCTGTCATTTGCTACCGAAACCCTCACCACCGTTGGCTACGGCGATTTCAACTTCGCGCTACAGGCAACCTGGCTGCGGCTCTGGGGGGTGGTGATGATGCTCAGCGGGATCGCCACCAACGCGATCCTGGTGGCGTTCATCGCCGATGTTCTGCTGTCGCGGCGGATGCCACAGGCAGCCAGTCGGGAAAAGGTCAGTCATTTGCGAGACCACGTCGTGGTGGTGGGCCTGGGGTCGTTCGGAGTTCGGGTTGCCGGAATGCTCCGGGAGGCCGGACACGATGTCGCGATGATCGAACTCGACGAAGACAGCCGCTACCTGCCGGCGGCCGCCGAACTCGGTATCCCGGTGATCTTCGGCGACGCCACCCTACGCCCGACATTGGCCGCGGCCCGGGTCTCCCAGGCACGCGCGGTAGCCGTACTGACCGAGAACGACATGGTCAATATCGAAACCGGAATCATCCTGCAGGAGATGCTCAGCGCTGTTCCGAGCGCAGAGTGCGCGGCAGGACTGCCGCCGATCGTGTTACGGATTTATGATCGCGAACTCGGCGCCGCGGTCGGCCATCGCCTCGGCTTCGAACACGTGCGCTCTACCGTGGACCTCGCCACACCCTGGTTCATCGGGGCAGCCATGGGGATGGAAGTTCTCGGCACGTTCTCGGTGGGCCAGCACTCGTTCATGATCGGTGGCGTGCAGGTTCAGCAGGGCAGCGAGATGGACGGCATGCCCATGCTCGGCGTTTCTACCCAGACGCGGATCATCGCCGTCGAACGCCGGGATGGGCAGGTCGAGTTTCATCCGCACCGGGACGCCCGTCTCAGCGCCGGGGACACCGCCTATTTGGTGGGGCCCTACCGGGAACTACTCGAGACACTGCGTCGGGGTGGACCGGGTTCAGGCGAACACGGCCACGAACCGGTCCAGTGATGCCTGGATGTCGGAGCGCAACCCGGCGGCCACGAGCACACCGATCGGGCCGAAGAGTGCCGGCCCGCCGAGATGGACATCCATGGTGACCACCGAAGCGGCCGGATCGACGTGGGCCAGGGAGGTCCCGGACCCGGTGCGGTGACCGGACCGGACCCTGCCGATCATTTTCACTTTGACGCCACCGGTCCCGATGCCGTCCAGGGTTAACGATTCCGGAGGCCGGTAGTTCACGATCGTCCACCTGATGCGGTTGTACATGCCCTTGACCTCAACAATGGACTCCACCACGGAGCCCTTGTCGATCGTTTCGGGCAACACAGACCGCCAGACCCGGTGAATGGTCAGCCATTCGGAGTACCGGGACAGGTCGGAAGCGTGCTGCCAAGCCTCCTCGGGTGATAGCGGAACGTCTACGGAAACCGAGACTTTCGCCATCGAGACTTAGGTCGGGTCGACCTTGTCAGCGACGGCGTCGGCGGCACCGCTCACCTTGTCGGCAACGGTCTCGGCGGCGCCGGTGGCGGCGTCCTTGGCATTGGTGGCGGCATCGGAGACCTTGTCGACAGCAGTCTGGGCCGCGCCCTGCACTTTGTCGATGGTCTCGGAGAACTTGCCCGAGGTCTTCTCATCGATCAGATCGCCGGCCTTATCGATCCCGTCCTGGATCTTGTCGACGTTCTCACTGATGACTTCCTTGGCCTTGTCAAACAATGACATGGGTGGTCCCTTCATGGTTGGTGCGGGGTCGGTTACCTCCGGTTGCCCGGATGGTGTCCCCGGGCCAATCTACGCACCGTGGGCCGCTACCGCCACAAAATCCGCGGTTCGCCGAGTAGCCTGCCCTGAATCCACCAGGAGGCCTCGATCAACGCCGCCGCCACCAGTCCGATCAGCACCGCCGGCGTGGTGATCCCCGGATCCGACGGATCAAGCATGAACTTCTCCCGAGCCAGTGGCAGGGCGAAAATGACCAGGTAGCCCGTGGCGGAGAAAGCCACAAGTGCCAGCCGCCACCACTGGTAGGGCCGGGCGACGACGGCCAACACCCACATCGCTCCGATCAGCAGGGTGATCAACGCCGCTGTCGAAGCCCGGGTCTGGGCGACGGCAGGAGCGTTGGTGCCGGGGTAGGCCAGCAGATACGAAGCAAAGGTCGAGATTCCGATGACCGTGCCGGCCGGGAGCGCCGAGGTCATCACCCGGCGGACGAAACCGGTCCGTGCTCGTTCGTTGTTGGGCGCCAGCGATAGCACGAATGCCGGGATGCCGATGGTGAACCAGGCCGCGATGGTGACGTGGATCGGCTGAAACGGGTACAGCAGCGGGTCGCTGCGGCCCCAGTGAGAGGCCAGTCCGCCCAGGCCCACCAGCAACGCCAACAGCACTGAATAGACGGTCTTGGTCAGGAACAGGTTGGAGACCCGTTCGATGTTTCCGATCACCCGCCGGCCCTCGCCGACCACGTACGGCAGGGTGGCGAACTTGTTGTCCAGCAACACGATCTGGGCCACCGCCCGCGACGCCGGACTGCCGGAACCCATCGCCACCCCGATATCGGCGTCCTTGAGAGCCAGCACGTCGTTGACGCCGTCACCGGTCATCGCCACGGTGTGATCCCGCGACTGCAATGCGTGCACCATGGCCCGCTTCTGGTCTGGCCGGACCCGGCCGAAGGTGGTGTATTCGTCCATGGTGTCAGCCAGCGCATCGGGCTCGCTGGGCAGCTGCCGGGCGTCCATCGTCTCGCCGTGCAGACCGAGCGATCCGGCGACCGCGCCGACCGACACGGCGTTGTCGCCGGAAATCACCTTGATCGAGACCTGTTGAGAGGCAAAGTAATCCAGGGTGTCACGGGCGTCGGGACGCACCCGCTGCTCGAGTACCACCAGCGCGACCGGCGTGACCCGGCCCGGTGCGTCGGGGGCGTCGACGCTGCCATCCGAGGACCCCAGCAGCAGCACCCGCAGGCCCTGAGCGCCGATCCGCTCGGCTTGCTCGGCCGCTGGCGAGACCGGATCCAGCAGGACGTCGGGCGCGCCGATCACCCAGTTACCGTGCGCACCGAAGGAGGCGCCGCTCCACTTGGTGGCCGACTTGAACGGCGCCACCGCGGTCGAGGTCCAGTCGGGCGCCTGCGGGTACGCCTCCGCGATGGCGATCATGCTGGCGTTGGGCCGGGTGTCGTCGGCGGCGAGGGCCGCCAGTACCTCGCCGACCTGCTCCGCGCTCGCCCCGCCCAGAGGTGACGTCTCGGAAAGCCGCATCCCGTTCTCTGTGAGCGTGCCGGTCTTGTCCGCGCACACCACGTCCACGCGGGCCAGGCCCTCGATGGCGGGCAGTTCCTGAACCAGGCACTGGCGTCGGCCCAGCCGTACCACCCCGACGGCGAAGGCGATCGAGGTCATGAGCACCAGGCCCTCGGGGACCATCGGAACCAGCGCGCCGACCATCCGCAGCACCGATTCGCGCCAACCCACATTGGTCAGGAACAACTGGGTGTAGATGATCAGCAGGCCGGCCGGCACCAGCAGGTAGGTGATGAATCGCAGGATCATGTCGATTCCGCTGCGAAGTTCGGACTTGACCAGGGTGAACTTGCTGGCCTCCTCAGCCAGTCTGGCGGCGTAGGCCTCCCGTCCCACCTTCGTCGCACGGTAGGCGCCGGCGCCGGCCACCACGAAACTGCCCGACATCACCTCATCCCCGCTGATCTTGGCGATCGGGTCGGCCTCGCCGGTCAGCAGCGACTCGTCGATCTCGCAGGAGGCCGCTTCCAGCAGTTCGCCGTCGACGACGATCTGATCTCCGGGCCCGATTTCGATGACGTCGTCGAGCACCACATCATTGGGCGGCAACTCACGGGTTCCGGACTGGCGGCGTACCCGGGGTTTGGCCTGACTCACGATGGCAAGGTTGTCCAAAGTCTTCTTCGCCCGGAGTTCCTGAATGATGCCGATGGCACTGTTGGCGACGATCAGCAGGCCGAACAGACCGTTGATCAACGAACCGGTGGCCAACACGATCGCGAACAACACTCCGAGAATGGCGTTGATTCGGGTGAGCACGTTGGCGCGGACGATGTCGCCGACGCTGCGCGAGGCGCGATTTGGCACGTCGTTGGTCTTGCCCTCGGCGACACGTTCGGCCACTTCGGCGTCGGAGAGCCCCGCATTGATGCCGACGGTCATCCGAGGGAACTCACAACTTCCACCAATGCTCGACTTTCGGAACCCGGCCCGCAACCACCCGGCCACCCGGCTTGGGCACGGCGATCTCGACACCCTCGGCCGCGGCCGCTTCGGTAAGTCGTTCGGCCGGCTCGGCCCACGGATGCGGGGCCAGCCGGAAGGTGGCCCAGTGAATGGGCACCACCACGCCGGAACTGTCGCCGTTCAGGTCGAGGTGGGCCTGCACCGCCTCCTCGGGGTTCATATGGATGTCGGGCCAGGATTTGTTGTAGGCGCCGATGGGCAACAGGGTGAGATCGAAGGGCCCGTGTTCGGTCCCGATATCGCTGAAACTGCCGGTGTAGCCGGTGTCACCGCCGAAGTAGACGCGGTGCTCGGGCCCCACCACGGCGAAGGACGCCCACAGGGTGTTGTTGCGGGACAGGAACCGCCCCGAGAGATGCCGCGCGGGAGTGCAGGCCAGGTGTAGCTCACCGATCCGCACGCTGGCATTCCAATCCAGTTCCACGACGCGAGATGCGGGTATTCCCCATTCCCGCAGATGTGCCCCCACCCCCAACGGGGTGATGAACGGGGCGCGCTGCGTTCGGGCCAGCGCCCGCACGGTGTGCATATCGAGGTGGTCATAGTGATCGTGGCTGATCAGCACGGCGTCCAGGGCGGGCAGCGACTCGATGGAAAGCGGCGGCGGGTGCAACCGCTGGGGTCCCAGGGCGCGCGACGGGGAGCAGCGCTGGCTCCACACCGGATCGGTCAGCAGTCGGTGGCCGTCGATCTCCACCAGCGCAGTGGCGTGGCCGAGCCAGGTCACCGCCAGCGGTTCAGTGCCGGATCGCAACGGCGGAGCCGCCATCGGGATGGGTTGCTTCGGCTGGCTTGCCGACCTGGTGGACAACACTTCGAAAAGCAGCAGGCGGTTCTCCTCGGCGTCAAGGCGCAGGCCTGAACCCTGTTCGAGATTGCAGAACTCCCCGTCCCGGTAGTTCGGCGACGCGGTGGCCACTGCGCGGATTGCCGCGGCGCTGGCGCCCAGTGCCGCGGGCGTCTCCCGCAGCGCACCGAGCACCCAGCCACCGGCGGCCAGCGACGCGGTGCCCGTGGCCAGACGCAGGGCCGCCTTGCCACCCGGCAACAACGCGTCGATTCCTGGGAGTCCGGGCATCGCTCAGGCTCCCGCGAACCTCGGAGCGCGCTTCTGCACGCGGGCCACCTGGGCCTCGATCACATCCTGGCTGCCCCACGCCTGGTCGAAGAGTTCCCGGTGGACCGCGTCCTGCTCCTGGTAGGCCCCGTCGTCGTTGAGCACCCGTTTGGAGTGCCGTAGCGACAGGGGTGCGAGCCCGGCGACCTCGGCGGCCCACATCTGCGCGTCGGCCAGGCTGCCGATCCGATTCGCCATCCCGGTCTGCAGGGCGGTTTGGGCGTCGAGTTTCTCAGCGGCCAGCAGCATTCCGCGGGCGCGTCCATGGCCGACCAGTGAGGCGAGTCTGCGGATGCTCCAGTTGTCCAGCGCCAAGCCGTATTTAGCGATCGGAAACTGGAAGTAGGCCTCCGGTGCCACCACCCGAAGGTCACAGACCATCGCCAACTGGACTCCCGCGCCGATGACCGGTCCGTTGATCGCTGCGATCACCGGCATCGGCGCGGCATCGATGGCGAAGTTCAACGCGACGGCCTTGTCCGGGAAGTCCGCGGCGAACACGTCGCCGGACAGGTCGGCTCCCGCACAGAACACCGTGCCTGCCCCGGTCAGCACGATGGCGCGGACGTCGTCGGCGGCTGCTGTCTGCACGGCTTCCCGCAGTGCATCCACCAACTCGGTATTCAGCGCGTTGCGCCGCTGCGGACGCTGCAGCTCGATAGTCGTGACGTCTCCGACCCGTTCGACACCGATCATGTCGATGAGCCTACTGGTGGGGCGATTCGTGCGATTCTCACGCCAGCGAGTCGATCCAGGCCCGGTGCAGGGCGGCGTAGCGGCCATCGGTGCGGATCAGATCGCCCGGGCGGCCGTCCTCGACGATGCGGCCGTGTTCAAGCACCAGCACCCGGTCAGCGATCGCGACCGTGGATAACCGATGGGCGATGATCAGCGCGGTGCGCTGGGCCAGCACCGTCCGCAGCGCCCGTTGCACCAGACGTTCGCTGGGGATGTCGAGCGAGGACGTCGCCTCATCGAGGATCAGCACGTCCGGGTCGGCGAGGAATGCTCTGGCGAATGCGACCAGTTGGCGCTGACCGGCACTGAGCCGACCACCCCGCTTGGCAACGTCGGTGTCAAAACCGTCGGGAAGAGCGTCGATGAAATCCTGCGCGCCCACCGCGGCCGCGGCCGCAGCGACCTCGGCATCGGTGGCGTCCGGGCGGCCGAAGCGGATGTTGTCGGCGATGGTTCCAGAGAACAGAAAGTTCTCCTGGGTCACCATGACGACGTGGCGGCGCAGGTCGACCTCGTCGAAGCTGCGCAAGTCGATACCGTCGAGGGTGACCGACCCGCTATCCGGATCGTAGAAGCGGGCGATCAACTTGGCGATGGTGGTCTTGCCCGCACCCGTTGTGCCGACAAGCGCGATGGTCTGACCGGCCGGCACCGCCAGTGTCATCCCGGAGAGCACCGGATGGTCGGGGAGGTATCCGAAACACACCTTCTGCAGCGCGATATCGCCGCGGACCGAATCCACTCGAACCGGCTCAGCCGGATCGGCGATTCGCGGTTCGACGGCGAGCACACCGGCCATTTTCTCCAACGCCGATGACGCGGACTGAAAGGAGTTGAAGAACTGCGAGATCTCCTGCATCGGTTCGAAGAACATTCGCAAATAGAGCAGGAATGCCGCCAGCGTGCCGACCGTCATCTGGCCGTGCAGCACCCGATAGCCGCCGTAGAGCAGCACTGCCCCGGTGGCCAAATTGCCGACGAGTTTGACCGCAGGCATGAAGATGGCCAGCAATCGGAAGGTGCGCTCGTTGACCTCGCGGTAGCCATCGGAGACCTCTTCGAAGATCTCCTGGTTGCGCGGCTCCCGCCGGTAGGCCTGCACCGCCTTGATCCCGGTCATCGTCTCGACGAATTGGACGATCAGCAGTGCCGCGCGCTCCCGTACCGTCCGGTAGGTCTTCGCCGACTCGGTGGAGAACCACCACACCAGTGCAACCAGTACCGGGAACACCGTCAGGCACATCAGGCCAAGCCGAAAGTCCAACACCACCAACAGGATTGCCGTACCGATCAACGTCAGGACCGCGGTGACCAGACTGTCGAGGCCGGTCTGGAGCATCTCCTGGATCGCCTCGATGTCATTGGTCGAACGACTCACCACCCGGCCGGAGGTGTAGCGGTCATGGAACGCGACGTCCAGGGACTGGAAGTGCCGGAACAGCCGACGTCGAAGTTCCAGCAGCATCTGCTGGCCGATGCGGCCCGAGGTCCGTAGGAAAAACATCCGGCTGGCACCCTGCACTACCGCCAGTCCGCACAGCGCCGCCACCACCATGATCAACTCGTTCGCCGGCCCGCCGATCATCAACGGCGGTACCGCACGGTCGATTCCTCGCTGGACCAGCAGCGGAACCGACAGCCGTGCAACGTTTTCCACAACCACAACAACCGCGAGCAGTCCGATCGCCGCGCGGTACGGTCGCAGCAAGTCTGCGAGAAGTTGACGAGCTTCGCGCCGGCGCGGCAGCGTCTCGTCAATCGGAAGATCCGAGGATTGTTCCTCGAAGCGACCGCGCCACAACATCGATGGCGGCGTCGACGACGTCGCCGTCACCGGGTGCGCTCGGCGGCTATGTACCCGATCGGCAAGCGCGTCGCGGCTCGCTGCCCGACCGCCTCCTCGTAGACATGATCGAGTTGCTGACGATCAGCTTCGTCTTCCCATTCGGGACGTGGTTCGGTGCCGTCGTCGAGTTCGTCGTCAGCGGCAAGCAGATAGCGATAGCGCGGAACGGTGGCCAAAAGTTCCTCATGCGTACCGATATGGGTGATGGTGCCGACTCCGTCAACGGTGTCAAGAAGCGCGACCTTGTCGGCCAATAACACCGTCGATGCTCGGTGTGCGACAACGATTCCGGTGACCGCGCCGAGGACCCGACTCAGTGCTTCGGTGACCGCCGCTTCGGTGTGGACGTCGAGTGCGGACAGGGTGTCGTCGAGCACCAGAATGCTTGGCCGCGTCAGAATCGCCCTGGCCAGCGACAACCGTTGGCGCTGTCCGCCGGACAGGCTCATCCCCTGCTCGCCAATGCGGGTCTGCAATCCGAATGGCAGTTCGTAGACGAACGTGGCAGCGGCGATCTCGATGGCGCGGTCGATCTCGGCGTCGGTGGCTGGATCCTCGCGGGAGCGGCCCAGCGTGAGGTTTTCCGCGACCGACATCGAAAAGAGGATCGGATCCTCGAACGCAACGGCCACCTGGCGCCGGAGGGTGTCCAGCGAAAGGTCGCGAACGTCCACGCCGCCGATCCGAATGTGTCCTTCGGTGACGTCGTAGAGACGTGGCAGCAAGGCCGCCAGGACAGACTTACCGGATCCGGTCGCACCGACCAGAGCCAGCGTCTGGCCCGGGTCGACAGTGACACTGACATGACGCAACACCCAGGCGCCCGGGGCCGCCCCTTCCGGAAACCGGAAACCCACATCATCGAACTCCAACCGCGCGCCGCGCGGCGGTTCGGACCGGGGGCCGTCGGTGATCTCGAGTTGCGCATCGAAGATCTCGGCAATGCGATTGGCGGCGGTCATCGCCTCCTGGGTCATCGACAGCAGGAAACCCAGTGAGGCGATCGGCCAGACCAGCGACAGCATCATCGTGATGAACGCGACCAGTGTGCCCAGGGTGATCAGCCCGCGCCCGGCGGCCACCGCGCCGAATCCCAAAACGACGATCAAGGCGATATTCGGGATGATCTCAAGCAAAGTCCAGAACTTCGCCGACACCGAGACTTTGCGGATCTGAGTGTCGTACAGTGCCGTCGCCTGATCGTCGAAACGGTCGTAGACGTACTCGGCGCGACCGAAGGATTTCACCGCCCGTAGCCCCAGTGCGGCCTCCTCGACGGCGGTCGCAACGTGGCCGGCCTGATCCTGCGCCTGCCGCGAGAGCCGGGTGAAGGTGCGCTCGAAGTGCAATACCGTGAGCGTGACCGGCACCACCGACGCCAGCACCACCACCCCCAGTGGCCAGTACATCGCGAGCAGGATGATCGTCACCACGATGATCTGCAGGATGTTGAGCATCAGGAAGACCAACCCGAACGACAGCAAGCGACGGATCGTATTCAGGTCATTCATGATTCGCGACAGCAATTGGCCGGACTGCCATCGGCCGTGAAAAGACATCGGCAAGATCTGCAAGCGCGCGTAGAGATCATTGCGGATATCGGTTTCGACGGACATGGTCGCGCGCGATACCAGCCAGCGACGAATGAACCACAGCGTCGCCTCGGCGATTCCGACTGCGACCGCAATCGTCCCGAGCACCCACAGTCCGTGGGAATCGCGGTTTCGGACCGGCCCGTCGATGACCGCCTTGGTCATCAGCGGGATGGCCACCGTCGCCACAAGGCTGGCGATCGCGATGACGATCATGGCCAGCCACCGCGCTCGGTACGGCAGCAGATAGGGCAGCAGTCGCAGCAGGTCGCTGCTCGTCCGGATCCGCGCAGGCTGCGGAGCGATCGCCGGATCCGACCGGAGCCCACCTGAGGTCACACCATCCACTACCGAAACTCTCCTGTCAGCTCACCCGGAGATCATGTCACGGCCATGCCTCCCGCCCGGATGCGCGGCAATCCGGCAAGATAGCCCCTATGGACAGCACCCCGACGTCGCCGCGCGTCTTAGTGGTCGACGACGACCCGGACGTGCTGGCCTCCCTGGAGCGCGGCCTGCGACTGTCCGGCTTCGAGGTCTTCACCGCCGTCGACGGTGCCGAGGCGCTGCGCAGCGCCTCCGAGGCCCGGCCCGATGCGATCGTGCTGGATATCAATATGCCCGTGCTCGACGGGGTCAGCGTGGTGACCGCACTGCGCGCGATGGACAACGACGTGCCGGTGTGCGTGCTCTCGGCCCGCAGTTCGGTGGACGATCGGGTGGCGGGCCTGGAGGCCGGCGCCGATGACTACCTGGTGAAACCATTCGTTCTGGCCGAATTGGTGGCCCGGGTGAAGGCGCTGCTGCGCCGTCGGGGCGCCACCGCCACGTCCTCCTCGGAGACCATTCACATGGGGCCGTTGGAAGTCGACATCCCCGGCCGACGGGCCCGGGTCAACGGCGCCGACGTCGACTTGACCAAGCGCGAGTTCGATCTGCTGGCGGTACTCGCCGAACACAAGACCGCGGTACTCAGTCGCGCCCAGTTGTTGGAGTTGGTGTGGGGTTACGACTTCGCCGCCGACACGAACGTGGTCGACGTGTTCATCGGATATCTTCGCCGCAAGCTGGAGGCCGGCGGCGCACCCCGCCTACTGCACACCGTGCGCGGTGTGGGTTTCGTCCTGCGAATCCAATAGGACCCCGCACAACAACGAGGTCACGCCACAGCGAGCAGGTCGATGACGAAAATCAGCGTTTTGCCCGAGAGTCGATGCCCGGACCCGGCCGGGCCGTAGGCCTGCTCGGGCGGGATCACCAACTGGCGCCGTCCGCCCACCCGCATTCCCGGAATACCGTCCTGCCAGCCCTGGATCAGGCCGCGCAGCGGGAACGAGATGGATTCGCCGCGGTTGTAGGAGCTGTCGAACTCCTCGCCGCTGTCATATTCGATGCCAAGGTAATGCACGTCCACGGTGTCGCCGGGGCCGGCCTCGTCGCCCTCGCCGACGATCAGGTCGGTGATCACCAATTCGGTGGGTGCCGGGCCCTCGGGAAATTCGATTTCTGGTTTTCGCGTCACGGCGCCCACCGTAGTCGAACCGGTCGGCTCCGGTCAGCGACCGTCGATGTTCAGGTAATCGCGTTCGCCGTAACCGGTGTAGATCTGCCGCGGCCGGCCGATCTTGTTGGGTTCGGTGTGCATCTCGCGCCAGTGGGCGATCCAGCCCGGCAACCTGCCGAGGGCGAACAGCACGGTGAACATCCGGGTCGGAAAGCCCATCGCCCGGTAGATCACCCCGGTATAGAAGTCGACGTTCGGGTAGAGCTTGCGCTCGATGAAGTAGTCGTCGGTCAGCGCGACCTCTTCCATGGACTTGGCGATGTCGAGCAACTCGTCATCTCCACCCAACTTGCTGAGGATCTTGTCGGCCTGCTCCTTGACGATTCGGGCGCGCGGATCGTAATTCTTGTAAATCCGGTGGCCGAAGCCCATCAGCTTGACCCCGTCCTCGCGGTCTTTGACCTTGCGGACGAACGCGTTCACATCGCCACCACCGGCGCGGATCTTCTCCAGCATCTCCAGCACCGATTGGTTGGCACCACCGTGCAGCGGGCCCCACAGCGCGTTGATCCCGCCGGAGATCGACGTGAACAGGTTGGCCTGGGACGAACCCACCAGGCGCACTGTCGAGGTCGAACAGTTCTGCTCGTGATCGGCGTGCAGGATCAGCAGCATGTCCAGCGCCCGGACGATCTCTGGGTCGACGTCGTAGGGTTCGGCCGGCAGTCCGAACGTCATTCGCAGGAAGTTTTCGACAAGCGACATCGAATTGTCCGGGTAAAGGAAGGGCTGACCGACCGACTTCTTGTAGGCGTATGCGGCGATGGTCGGCAACTTGGCCAGCAGCCGGATCGTCGACAACTCCACCTGGTCGTGATCCATCGGATCAAGGGAGTCCTGGTAGTAGGCGCTGAGTGCGTTGACCGCGCTGGACACCACCGGCATGGGGTGCGCGTTGCGCGGGAACCCGTCGAAGAATCTCTTGAGATCCTCGTGCAGCAGGGTGTGCCGCTGGATCTTGGTGGTGAACGCCTGGAGTTCCTCGGGCGTCGGTAATTCGCCGTAGATCAACAGGTAGCTCACCTCGATGAAGTTCGACTTCTCGGCGAGCTGCTCGATCGGGTAACCGCGGTAGCGCAGGATGCCGGCGTCACCGTCGATGTACGTGATGGCGCTCTTCGTCGAGGCGGTGTTGACGAAACCCTGATCGAAGGTGGTGTAACCGGTCTCGGCCAGCAACGGCCCCAGCGCTATACCGTCGGGGCCCTCGGTGGCATGGACAATCTCCAGTTCCAGCTCTCCACCGGCATGACCCGATTCCCCGGCGGGATAACGGAGCGTGGCGTTGTCGTCGATTGCGGCCACATCAACCCCTTCTTGCCTATTTGACGGCGTGCGTACTTGACGGCATCAGCGATCCGCCCCCCGGAGACGCTACTGCGCGTCCGGGAGTGAACCTAGCCAGTATTGTCCCGGCTTGCCTCATCGGGGCTGAGACCGGGGTGCCAGGGCTGCCAGAGCCGGGCGAAAATCCGGTAGGTGGCCTCGATCCGTTCGCTGACCCGACCGGGGTCGCTGACCTCAGATCCAGGACTGCCGCAGGCGACGGCCATCAACACCGCCCAGGTGTCGAACAGGATCCGGACCGCCGGATCCCCCACCGGCGTGCCCATGCGCTGTGCCATCGCCCGGATCACCGCGGCCGTCGGCCCACCGTCGGCCCGGAAGGTGAAGGCGGCCAGGCCCAGCATGGGCGAACTGTTGACGATCTGGAGAAAGCCTCTGACTCGATCGAAGGACATCGCCCCGGGCTCGCCTCGTTCGGCGGCCCTAAAGACATCGACGTGGGCCCGCACCAGCGCGTCATGTTCGGTGATGTCGGTGGGCTGCGCGGCCAGTGCGGCGGCGATGTGCTCGGCGGTCTCCTCGATCAGCGCGCCGATGACCGCCTCCTTGCTGGGGAAGTAGCGGCTGAAGGTTCGCGGCGACACCTCGGCCGCCGCGGCGATCTGTTCGACCGTGGTGTTCTCATAGCCCTGCCGGGCACACAGTCCCGACGCGACGTCCACGATCGTGGCGCGGGTTCGTTGCTTTTTGAGTTCCCGCAAACCCATCGACGGCTCCCCCATCGGGCAAGGGTATGCCACCTGTATTTGAGAAGGGATCGGCCTATGTTTTGGAATTGATCGACTAGGGCTGGAGACGCTCGATCCGATCCGTTCCGGCGCCGGGGCCCGGAGTTACCCGTATCCGATTGTGAATCCGATTCTCCCGGCCCTGCCAGAACTCGACAACCTCGACGGCGATGCGATAACCGCCCCAGTGCGGCGGAACCGGCACCTGGTCCAAATCGCCAAAGCGCCGAGTCACGTCGGTGAGTCTGGCCATCAGTTCCGCATGAGAGCCGATCGGGCGGGATTGCGCTGAAGCCCACGCGCCGAGTTGCGAACCGCGTGGCCGCCGCGCCCAATACCGCTGCGTCTCTTCCGCGCTGACCTTCATCACGGCGCCGCGGATGTGCACCTGTCTGCCCAGTGCGTACCACGGGAACGTCACCGACGCGTACGGCGTGGCCGTCAGGTCGGCGCCCTTGGCGGAATCGTAGTTGGAGTAGAAGGTGATGCCATCGGACTCAATGCTTTTGCACAGCACCGTGCGGGTGACCGGCCGACCGTCGTCGACGGTGGCCAGCACCATCGCGTTCGGCTCGACGATGCCGGCCTGCTCTGCCTCGTCGATCCAGATGTGCAGCAGGGCAAGCCAACCGTCTGCAAGCCAGTCGACGTCCAGATCGAGGCTGCCGTCCTTCTCCACGGATCCGTATTCCACCCGCATGCCGGCAAGCCGGTGCACCGGTCCAATGTCATCAGCCACGGTGTCACCGTACGCCCGGCCGACCGAGCCCCGATGGTGCCGGGTCGTGATCAGCGGCGTCGGTTCCGACCGGAGACGAGTTCGGTTAGCCGGACGCGCAATTCGCCCAACCGGGCGCCGGGCCGGGGTCGCGTCGCGGCCGCTGAGAGCATGTCGGACACCGAGGTGAACTTCACCCGCGGCCGACCGGCGGCCTCTCCCCGGCTGGTCTCGGCGGCGTCGATTGCCCGCCAGCCCGCGGCGTCCACCAGGTCCGGTTGTCGTGCGCGGATCAACGTCTCCAGCGCCGCCGGTGGCTGGCGGGGGTCATCGAGCAAACCATTGTTGAAGTCCTCGACCAGGGTGGCGACGGTCTGCATGGCACAGGACTTGTTGGTGCCGATGAATCCGGTGGGGCCACGTTTGATCCAGCCCGCGACGTAGGCACCCCGCACGGGCTCCGCGGTGTGCGGATCGATGACGCGTCCGTCCCGGTTGGGCACCACCGCGGCGATCTCATCGAAGGGCAGCCCGGGAACCGGAGCACCCCGATAGCCGATGGAGGTCAACACCAGACCGGCGTCCAGTCCGACCGTCTCGGTGGTTGCCGTGCGAATGAACTCGACGCGGCGAGGATGCCCGGGGCCGATGATGCGTTGCGGCGTGAGCCGGTAGGCCAGTCGGATGCGCGACCCCGTGGCCGGCGCCCCAGCATCAGGCAGGCCGGCCAGGATCGTCAGCTTGGCGTGGGTAACGGGATCGTCGGTGGTCTCCAGATCGCGGCGCACCAACTCGTGGTCGGCGGCCGCGAGAACCACGTTCGCGGTGCTGGTCAGCCCGATCAGCTCGGGCAGGGTGAACGCCGAGTCGCGAGGGTCGCGGCGCGCAGCGACAACCACCTCGCGCACCGCGCGGTGTTGCAGCACCTGCAATGCGGCATCGCAGATATCGGTGTGCGCGAGACCGTCGGGATCGGAGGTCAAAATCCGGGCTACGTCGAGTGCGACGTTGCCGTTGCCGATGATCACCACCGGGTCCTCGATGGTGCCCGCGATCGGTCCGGCGCTCCCGGGTTGGCCGTTGATCCAGGCGACGAAATCGGTGGCGCTGCCGGTACCGGGCATGCCCATCCCGTCGATCTCGAGCCTGCGGTCACCCGGGGCTCCGACGGCGTACAGCAGCCCGTGGTGGTGATCGAGCAGTTCGGAGTGCGAGACATGCTGTCCCACTTCGACATTGAGGTAATACTCAAATCCTCGCTGGCGGCTGATCTTATCGAAAAGCCGGGTGATCGACTTGGTGTTCTGATGGTCCGGGGCCACTCCGGCGCGCACCAGCCCGTACGGAACGGGCAGTTTGTCGAACATGTTGACGCGCACGCCGCGCTGAGTGAGCAACTCGTCGGCTGCATACATGCCGGCCGGGCCGGATCCGATGATCGCGACAGTCAGTGCGGCCGCGCCGTCGCGTATCCGCGGCGCCGGCAGTACCGGTGCCAGCCTGGCGGCGACCGGTAGCTTCCCCTCCGGGCGGTCCGGATAGAAGGCCGCGTTGATCGCGATGAACGGCAACTGCGCGGCACTGAGTCGACTCTCGGGAAGGATCGCGTCGACCGGACAGGCGCTGACGCAGGCCCCGCAGTCCACGCACGCCACCGGGTCGATGTGCAGCATTTCAGCGGTGGCGAATCCAGGTTCGTCGGGGCTGGGGTGAATGCAGTTGACCGGGCAGGCGTACACGCACGAGCCGTCGCCACAACACGACTGGGTGATGACGTGGGGCACGGTGGCTAAGGAACGCGGTGGCTGACGAGCGCGGTGGCTCAGGCCGCCGTCACGGCGCGGCGCCGTTGCGGCTGGCTGCGGAACCGGCTCGGCGGGCCGCCGATCTTGCAGAGGCGCCACATCAGCCTGGCCGGCGGGCTCATCAGATCGGTGTCGTAGCACAGCATCCGCACGTCGGCGAAGATGTCGCGCAGCATCTCGCGGGACTCCGGCGCCCGGAAGAACAGCTCTTTGCGGACGCTGCGCGGGATTGCGAACTGGCGGAAGAAGCTGCGTGGCGGTACCAGGATCGCCTGACACAGCACCCGCATGATGAGCGGAACATGTAGCGACAACCAGAACCGCTGACGCCGGCTCAGGCGCGGCAGTCGCTTGCGCAGATACTCATGGGCGAAGGAGATGTGCCGAGCCTCCTCGGCGACGTGGATGGCCATCACCCGCTCCATGATCGGGTGCAGGGATCGGCCGTCGGCGCGCTCGCGCAGCACTTCTTTCTGGGTGTGGTCGATCGGTTCCTCCCCGGCGAGGATGCCGAAGAAGAACGGGATCGGCAGCGGGCCGGCGAGCATCGGCAGCAGCGGGGACAGCCAGCGCAGCAATCGTGGCATACCCGGCACGTCGGCACCGATGCGATTCACCATCTCCTGGAACATCATGGTGTGGTTGCACTCTTCGACGGACTCGTGCAGCAGGTAGCGGTACTCCGGGGAGCCGTTGGGCACCCAGAAGGAGTAGTTCATCAGGCCGCGAATCAGGATCGACTCGAATTGCAGGCCGACTTTGGCGACGTTGGCCTGGCGCCACTGACCGATCTCAATCTGGCGCTGAATCGACTGTCCGCGGTACCACGAATGGCGGCCCAACGGGTCGGTCGCGGGCAGTATCCAGCGCTCGTCTGAGTCGGTGACGGCGAACTCCGGTGCCTCCCAGTCAATATCGGTATACGGGTTGAAACTCCGCCGCACCGAACCTTCGGAAAGCGTGTTCAGCAGGTCGACGTAGGCAACGTCGTCCCGCACCTCCATATTGCGGCGCCAGCGCCTGACCAACCGGGTCCTTGCCATGATCGACCTTCCGAGAGGTTTACACCAAGGTGCCTAATGTACAAAACAGTACCCGTGATGCCACCGGGTGTCCATACCGATTTCCGTCGCCGGGATGCACCCGGCCAACTCGATTTCGGTGCCGGGGAGCCAACTCCTAGGCTGGCCCCATGGCTGACATCCCGGTGCTCGCGATTCCTGCCGACATCAAGCCGGCCGACGGCCGGTTTGGGTGCGGCCCGTCGAAAGTTCGCCCCGAGCAGTTGGCGGCGCTGAGCACGAGTGCCGCCGCGCTGTTCGGCACGTCGCACCGGCAGCCGCCGGTGAAGAACCTGGTAGGCCGGGTCCGCGACGGACTGCGCGAGTTGTTCCGCGCGCCCGACGGTTACCAGGTGATTCTGGGCAACGGCGGGGCCACGGCGTTCTGGGACGCCGCGGCGTTCGGCCTGATCGATCACCGATCTTTGCACCTGACCTTCGGTGAATTCAGCGCGAAGTTCGCCTCCGCGGTGGCGGCCAACCCCTTCGTGGGCGATCCGGTCATCATCAAGGCCGAGGCCGGCAGTGCCCCCGAACCGCAGTCCGATCCGTCCGTGGACGCCATCGCCTGGGCGCACAATGAGACCTCCACCGGAGTTGCCGTCGGAGTGCGCCGCCCCGAGGGGGCCGGGGATGCACTGGTGCTCATTGATGCCACCTCCGGCGCCGGCGGACTGCCCGTCAACCTCGCCGATTGCGACGCCTACTACTTCGCACCGCAGAAGAACTTCGCCGGTGACGGTGGGCTGTGGCTGGCGATCCTGTCACCGGCCGCCCTGGCGCGCGTTGACGCAATCGCGACGTCGGGTCGCTGGGTGCCCGACTTCCTGTCGTTGCCCATCGCGGTCGAGAACAGCCTGAAGAACCAGACCTACAACACTCCGGCCATCGGCACCCTGATCCTGATGGCCGAGCAGGTCGACTGGATGCTGGCCAAGGGCGGCCTGGACTGGGCCGTCAAGCGAACCGCCGACTCGTCGTTCCGGCTCTACTCCTGGGCCGAGGCTTCGCCGTACGCCACCCCGTTCGTCGACGATCCGGCACTGCGCTCCCAGGTCGTCGGCACCATTGACTTCACCGACGACGTCGACGCCGCCACCGTCGCCGCGGTCTTGCGCGCCAACGGCATCGTCGACACCGAGCCCTACCGCAAGCTCGGACGCAACCAGTTGCGGGTGGCGATGTTCCCCGCGATCGAACCCGACGACGTGACCGCGTTGACGCGCTGTGTGGACTGGGTCGTCGAGCGCCTCTGAGCAGGACACCAAACACCTTCTGACCCATCTGTAACACCAGCGTGTCGCGTTCCCGATGCCCGTGCGGGCTGGGTTAGATTCCGATCCGAAGGAGGTCGACATGCGGGAACTCACTCTCATCGGGCTCGATGTCGACGGTAAGCACGTCATCTGCGAGGGCGGCAATCCCGCCGATAAATTCCTGGTCCGGGTCGACGATCGGCTGCGTGCCGCGGTGCGCGGCGATCGGGCAGGGCTGGTTCAGACCGCGCGAGACAGTGAGGTCAAAGGCGTGCTACGTCCGAAAGATATTCAGGCTCGAATCCGGGCCGGCGCTTCGGTTGAAGAGGTCGCCGAGTCGGCCGGAGTCGATGTCTCCAAGGTTGAGCGCTTCGCCCACCCGGTGCTGCTGGAGCGTCAACGCGCCGCCGAACTGGCGACCGCCGCCCACCCGGTGCTGGCCGATGGTCCGGCAGTAGAGACGCTGCTCGAGACCATCACCTCCTCACTAGCCGAGCGCGGTCTGAGTTCAGAAGCCACCGATTGGGACGCCTGGCGCACCGATGACGGCCGCTGGACGGTCCGGATGTGCTGGCGGGTCGGGCTCTCCGAGACCTCCGCCCACTTCCGTTTCACCCCTGGCGCACACGGCGGAACGGTGACCGCGATCGACGAGGCGGCCAGTGAACTGATCGACCCGGAATTCGAACGCCCACTGCGTACCGTGGCTCCGGTAGCCCAGCTGGACTTCGACGACCTGCCGCCCGCCGTCATCAAAGCCGCGCCCGAACCGGCATCTGAGTCAGTTGGAGAGCAACCCCATCGCGCCAGCTCGGCGACCCGGAACCGGCGCAAGCCAGCGGTGCCGGCGTGGGAGGACGTTCTACTCGGCGTCCGGTCCAGCGGCGAGCGCTGATCCCCGCCCGCTAAGAGCGGATCGCCAACGCGGCCAATACAATCCAGCCGACGCTTACCCCGACGGCCGCGCCGAGTGCGAACCACCGTCGTACCGGGATGCGTCGCCAGCTCAGAAGCGTTGGGGCCAAACCGCCGACGGCCACAAGATTCAGCACAACGGCCACCGCGGGATTCACCCGGGTAACGCCCAGGCCCAAGACCACGACAGCGGTGCCGATCACCGCGGCCACGAAAGCGGCGACGGTCAGGCCGGTTCCCCAGGGCGTCGACTCGCCGTGCTCTGGGGCCCTCGCGAGATTATCGGCGTGCATGAGCACCAGATTAACGGCCCGCGTTCCCGACGCACCGAATCCGTTCATAGAACGCACATGCCGCGGCAGTCGCAACATTGAGCGAATCAGTGCCGCGAGACATCGGAATGCGCACCCGCGCGTCGCTGGCCCGCATCGCCGTTTCGGTCAGCCCGGGTCCCTCCGCCCCGACCAGCACGGCAACTTTGGCATCGGCGCACTGCGTCATCGCATCGGCCAGTGTCTGCGCATGGACGTCGGGTGTCATCGCCAGAAGCTGGAAACCGTTGTTGCGCAGAAGGTTCAGATCATTCGGCCAGCAGTCGAATAGGGCGAACGGCACTAAAAGGACATGGCCCATTGAGACTCGCACCGCGCGCCGATACAGCGGGTCGGCGCATCC
The DNA here is from genome assembly GCA_945897705.1 of Bifidobacterium breve. GTDB lineage: Bacteria > Actinomycetota > Actinomycetes > Mycobacteriales > Mycobacteriaceae > Mycobacterium > Mycobacterium aquicola. The sequence continues at coordinate 20,822 of CAMDFY010000002.1, forward strand.
GGCACCGAAAATCACCGCGTCCACGCCGAGTCCAGCAGCGTTACGGAACATCGAACCCAGGTTCTCGTGGTCGTTGACCCCTTCGAGCACCGCGACCGTTCGCGCGCCGGTCAGCACCTGTGCAACAGTCAGGTGCGCAGGCCGTCGCGCGACCCCCAAAACACCGCGATTGAGGTGGAAACCGACCACCTGGGCCATCACCTCGGCATCGGCTCGGTAAAACGGTGCCGACGTGCCGTTGAGGTCGCCGGCCAACTCGGCCAGTCGCCGATCCGTTCCCAGAAATCCGCGCGGGGTGAATCGGGAGAGGAGCATCCGGCGAACGACCAACACACCCTCGGCAATCACCAGACCCCGCCCGGTGAGCAGGTCCGGTCGGCGATCGATGCTGTTGAGATCGCGGAAGTCGTCGAGTCGCGGGTCGGCGGGGTCGGTGATGTCGATCACGCCGGGGCCGTCCACCTCGCTAGGTTACGGTGATAACCGATGTCGCTCGATCCCGAACCCGTCCCTCCCGCGCTGCCCGCTGCGTTGTCGGACCCGCAACCGGTGATCGTCGCCGGCGCGTTGCTGTGGGTACTTGCTGCGATCGCGGCATTCACCTTTCCGGCGCTTCATGATTGGCGCCCGCTCACCCTCGCAGGACTCGGAGTCGGCGTGCTGGGAACGTCGATCTTCAGCTGGCAACGCGCGGCGGCACGTCGCGGCGCCCGGGGCGCGCAGTCCGGTCTCGACCAGTAGTTACAAGGCCCAAAACCAGAATCACTAAAGGAGAACCATGGCAGCGCCGCTTTTACAAGCAGAGGTCGACATCAATGCACCCGTCAGCAAGGTCTGGGGCCTGGTTTCCGACCTCAGCCGGATGCCTCAGTGGAGCCCGCAGTGCCGGATGATGAAGCTGCTCGGCCCGTTACGGCCGGGGACCCGGACGATCAATCTCAACCGGCACAAAATGCTCTTCTGGCCCACCACCTCGACCATCACCGAGGTGATCCCCGAACGCAAAATTGCATTCCGAATTCCGCTCAACACCAGCGTGTGGAGCTACGAACTGGAGCCGACCGCCACCGGGACCCGACTGGTGGAGACCCGGCACGCCGAGAACGGGGTAACGGCGGTGTCCACCGCGGTGACCAAGGCCGCCCTCGGCGGTGTGGACAGTTTCGAAACCGCACTGATTGAGGGCATGAACCAGTCGCTGGCCCGGATCAAGGCCGCCGCCGAGGGCCGCTAACCGTCCGCCGGTTCCGCGGGTGCGACCGCCTCGCCCGCCTCGAGGGTCTGCGGCGCATCGAGTTCGGCGGACGGGGCTTCGGACGCGGGGGCCACCTCGACCGCGTCGGCCACCTCGACCGCGTCGGCCACCTCGACTGCCTCGACTGCGTGGACTGCCTCGACCACGTCGGCCACCTCGACCACCTCGAGCACGCCGTCGTCGTAGGGCTCATAGGCCGGTGACCCGATCAGCTGAGGTGCCGGGGTGTCGGAATGCGCACCGCAGCCGTAACCGAAGTCGACAACCCGCCCGTCGGCCGACATCGCGTTGCAGCACACGCCGAACATCAGGCCGAGCGCACCACCTAACGGGGTCATGAATCCACAGTCCCGACAGGCCCTCTTGGTGGCCCGTGCCGTCGGTGAATCGGGGCCGTGGTCGCCGTCGTGCCAACGCTGGGCCGCGTCGTCGCGGCCATAGGAACTGAGCACCCGGCGGCGACCGAAGCCGACCTCGAACGCGACATCGTCGATCGCCGGGTCACCGGTGGCGAGGAAGCCCGGGACCAGGCGCGGGTCATCGGCCGGGGGGGCCAGCAGGTCGCCGGGTCCGAGGTCACCCGGTCGCACGCGGTCCTCCCACGGCAGCCACTGCGGTGCCAGCAGCGCGCCGGGGCCCGGAATCAGAACCACCTCGCTGACGGTGGCACGGTCGGCACCGGGGTAGCCGGCCAGTACCACCGCCCATTGCCAACCCTGATAGCCCGGCAACGTAGCCCCGAAGCGATGGGTAGCCGCGGCGTCGTCGGCGAATTCGACACCGAGATACTCCCCGACGTTGTCGCCGCTGAACTCGACGATCGCCTCGCGTGCCTGCTCGACCGCGCCACGCAGGAGTGCCGAAACGGCATCCGTCGGCACCGATGGGGAGTCCGGTGCCGTGGGTTCGGCGGCGTTCGTCGTGCTGTTCATCACCGATGATCTTGCCTCACCCGACCTCGGCGCGGCCACACCGGTCGACTGCACGCCCGCGCCGCGCACATGAGGGACAATCGACACCGTGTCCGGACGGCGGCGTGTGCACCCCAGCGCGGAGCGTCGTGTGCACCCCGATGGGGAGTCGACACCCCGGGTGAATCGCCGCGAGCATCCCGGCATGGCCCAGTACCCGCCCGACGATCGCCGGCAACCCGGGGAGCCCAGACCACCCGGGGAGCCCAGACCACCCGGGGAGCCCAGACCACCCGGCGAGCCCAGGGATCCTTCGAACCGGGCGAATCGCTTCCTGCCCCCCCTCGACGGCGATCGCGTCCGGGCCCGGACGTTCGCCACGGACCCCGATGGTTTCGGCGAGGATCCCGGTTTCGGACCGACCGAGGGGCGCGGCCCCCGCAGCACTGCCGCCCGCAGTCGCGAGATGGGGTCGCGGATGTATGACATGGTGCAACGCGCCGCGAAAGCCGACGGCGCCGACAAGTCCGGCCTCACCGCTCTTACCTGGCCGGTGGTGGCCAACTTCGCGGTGGACTCCGCGATGGCCGTGGCGTTGGCCAACACGCTGTTCTTCGCGGCGGCAACCGGCGAGAGCAAGGGCCGCGTTGCGCTGTACCTACTCATCACGATCGCCCCGTTCGCAGTGATTGCGCCACTGATCGGGCCGGCCTTGGACCGAGTTCAGCACGGCCGCCGGGCGGCACTGGCCGCCTCGTTTCTGCTGCGCACCGTGCTGGCGGTGGTGTTGATCATGAACTACGACGGCGCCACCGGCGGCTACCCGTCGTGGGTGCTCTATCCGTGCGCGCTGGGCATGATGGTGCTGTCCAAGTCGTTCACCGTGCTGCGCAGTGCGGTGACCCCGCGGGTGATGCCCCCGACGATCGATCTGGTCCGGATGAACTCCCGGCTGACAATGTTCGGCCTCATCGGCGGCACGATCGTCGGCGGTGGTGTTGCGGCGGGCATCGAGTACGCGTTCTCCACGCTGTTCGGGCTTCCCGGGGCATTGTTCGTCGTGGTTTTCGTTACCATCGCCGGCGCCTCGCTTGCGATGCGTATTCCTCGCTGGGTGGAAGTCACCGAAGGTGAGGTTCCCACCACCCTGAGCTACCACGGCGCTGGCAAGTCCGGGGACTTTTCCTGGCTCGACGAGGAGCCCACCGAAGTCATCGAATCCCCGCGGCAACCGCTGGGGCGCAACATCATCACCGCTCTATGGGGTAACTGCACGATCAAGGCGATGGTCGGGTTCCTGTTTCTCTATCCGGCCTTCGTCGCCAAATCGCAGGACGCCAGCGGCTGGGTCCAACTCGGAATCCTCGGGATGATCGGCCTGGCCGCGGGGATCGGCAATATCGCCGGCAACTTCGCTGCCGCCCGGTTGCAGTTGGGCCGGCCCTCGGTTCTGGTGGTCCGAGCGGCTATCGCAGTGACCACCGCGGCACTGGCGGCAGCGGTCGCCGGGAACCTCATCGCTGCGGCAGCGGCCGCGTTAGTGACCTCGGGCGCCAGCGCTATCGCCAAAGCCTCGCTGGACGCCTCACTGCAGGACGATCTCCCCGAAGAATCTCGCGCCTCGGCATTCGGTCGCTCGGAGTCGGCGCTGCAGTTGGCCTGGGTTCTCGGCGGCGCGCTCGGCGTGCTGGTCTATACCGAACTGTGGGTCGGCTTTACCGCGATCAGCGCAGTACTGCTGCTTGGCCTGGCGCAGACCGTGGTGAGCCACCGCGGCGCCTCGCTCATACCCGGCTTCGGCGGCAACCGGCCGGTGCTGGCCGAGCCGGAGAGCCGCACCGCGGTGCCGCACCGGTGAGGCGTGCCACTGGCTGGGTTATCGCCGCACTGGTTCTACTGGCCTCGGTCGGTGCCGGCGTCGGCGCCTGGCTGCACACCCGCCACGACGCCGCCGGTCTACCCGAGATCAGCGTCTACTCCCAGGGCGAGACCATTCGGGTGGGACCTTTCCTGTACTGCAACGTGATTGACCTCAACGACTGCGCCCAAAGCGCTGCGCCGGGACGGCTATCGGTGGGCGAAAGCTCGCCGGTTCAGCTTTCGGTGCCCAGTGCGATCAGCCGGGCGCCGTGGCGGCTGCTCAAGGTGTACGCCGACGAACGCGACACCACCACCACCGTCTACCGACCCGACACCACCCTCGCGGTGACGATCCCGACCGTTGATCCGCAGCGCGGCCGAGTGGTCGGCCTGGTGGTGCAGCTACTCACCCTTGTGCAGGACGAGAACGGTGAGTTGCTCGACCTGCCGCACGCCGAATGGTCGGTGCAGTTGGCGTGGAATTAGATTCGCCTGTCGCGTCGGTCGGCCCGGGAGATGACTACGCGTCGAGTTCGCGCGCGACTGCCTGGACGACCTCTGAAACTCGGCGCGCGATTTTGCGGTCGGGGTAACGACCCTTGCGCAACTCAGGCTGAACAGCGCCCTCCAGCAGACTGATCATGTCCTCGACCATGCCGTGCAACTCGTCGGGAGTGTGCTTGTGCTCGGCGGCCGCAGCCTCCCGGCGGGTCCGGGTCAGGCTCGGCGGAGCGTCGACCAGAGTGACACTGAGCGCCTGTGGGCCACGTCGACCCGACGCCAACCCGAACTCGACCTTCTGGCCGGCCTTAAGGTCCTCGACGCCCTCGGGTAGGGCCGAGGAGCGCACGTAAACGTCCTCGCCGTCCTCTTGGGAGAGGAAGCCGAATCCTTTGTCGGAGTCGTACCACTTCACCTTGCCGGTCGGCACTGGTCTCACCTGCTCGTCTCATGGAGGCACTCGGACGGGACAACATCACAACGCCTCCCGTTGGGCAGGACGCGTGAAGCGATCCTACTCATCACCGGCCACCCGAGTCGCCGGATTATGTTCGGTAGGGTGATGAGACTCGCGGAGGTGATATGCGCCTACTCCTGAACATCATCTGGTTGTTGTTCGGCGGTTTGTGGCTTGCGCTGGGTTACCTGCTGGCGGCCCTGATCTGCTTTGTGCTCATCGTCACGATCCCGTTCGGGTTCGCCTCACTGCGAATCGCGGCGTACGCACTGTGGCCCTTCGGCCGGACCATCGTGGAGAAGCCGGGACCCCGTCCCGGCGCCCTGGTCGGGAATGTCCTGTGGGTTCTGCTGTGTGGTCTATGGCTGGCCATCGGACACGTTGTTACCGCGGTCGCGATGGCAATCACGATCATTGGAATCCCGCTGGCACTGGCCAATCTCAAGTTGATACCCGTCTCGTTGATGCCGCTGGGCAAGGAGATCGTCCCCGTCGACCGCGAACCGGCACGCCAATGACGCCGATCGCGCTGGGCCTGCCCGCCGTCCGCCGGAATCCGGACGTTGCCGTGGACGACATACCTCGGCAGGGCCCGCTGGTCGATACCTTCGGCCGGGTGGCGAGTGATCTGCGGGTCTCGCTCACCGATCGGTGCAATCTCCGCTGTACCTATTGCATGCCGGCCGAGGGCCTGGACTGGTTGCCAGGCCACGACCTTCTGACACCCGACGAGCTGACCCGGTTGCTACGACTAGCCGTGACCCGCCTGGGGATCACCAGCATCCGCTTCACCGGCGGCGAGCCTCTGCTCTATCGAGGGCTGGAGCACATCATCGCCGCGACCGCACGGTTGGCGCCGCGGCCCGAGATCGCACTGACGACCAACGGGGTGGGGTTGGCCGCGCGCGCCCACGGCCTGGCGGCCGCCGGTCTGGACCGGGTGAACGTCTCGCTGGACACCCTCGACCCCGGGCACTTCGCCGCCATTACCCGCCGCGATCGGCTCGGCGACGTTCTCGACGGCCTTGCCGCAGCCGCTGCCGCGGGGCTGGGCCCGATCAAGGTCAACGCCGTTCTTGATCCCGAGTCCGGCCCCGGCGACGCAGCCGCGCTCCTGCGGTTCTGCCTGGGCCACGGTTACCAATTGCGGATCATCGAGCAGATGCCTCTCGATGCGGGCCACCAATGGCGCCGCGAGTCGGCGATCAGCGCACTCGAGATCGAGGCGGCACTGCGCACCGAGTTCGATCTGCGCGCCGATCCCACCCCACGAGGCTCGGCGCCGGCACGTCTGTGGCTGGTCGACGGCGGGCCGTCGACGGTCGGAATCATCGCGTCGGTGTCGGAGGCGTTTTGCGCGGCCTGCGACCGGACCCGGCTCACCGCGGACGGCCAAGTGCGCAACTGTCTGTTCGCGACCGAGGAGACCGACCTGCGCGGGTTGCTTCGTCGCGGCGCCGACGACGACGCACTCGACATCGCGTGGCGCACCGCGATGTGGCGCAAGGCCGCCGGGCATGGCATCAACGACCCCGGTTTCGTGCAGCCGCAACGACCGATGAGCGCGATCGGAGGCTGACTATGACCGACGTCACCATCGCCGTGCCGGTCACCGTGCGGTTCTTTGCCGCCGCCCAGCACGTCGCCGGAACGCCCGCCGCGGAACTGATGCTCGACCCGGGTGCGACGATCGCGGACGCCATCGCGGAACTGTGTGGTCAGAGTGACGAAATGGCATTGTTGTTACAGAAGTGCTCCTACCTCTGCGACGGGATCGCGGTCCGCGACCCGAGTGTTTCGCTGCGACCCCATCAAACCCTTGATGTCCTGCCGCCGTTTGCGGGCGGCTAGAAGTGATTTAGGTCACATCACGGCGACGTCACAGCTCGGCCTCCACCTGATCACGCGGCCACTCAAGCTGGGCTAACGCTGGGGTTTTCCCGGCGCCGCGAGGGCTGCCGGCCCGGGAAACGCACCCGGACCGAAAAGATGACGCGCCCCCAGCCAGCCGATACCGTTTGGTTTGCCCGACCGCACACCGCGGCGGGTCCTCGGCCGGAACCTTGTTTCGAACGCCGACCACTTGACCTCGCAAGCGCGTGGCAGAGAGGACTCACGCCATGGCCGGACGCCACCGTAAGCCCACGACGTCGTCGGTCAACGTCGCCAAGATCGCCCTCACCGGCGCAGCCATCGGTGGCGTCTTCATCGGCGGCGCCGCCGGGGCATCGGCGGCGACCGACGCCGAATGGGACCGGGTAGCCAGTTGTGAGTCCAGCGGCAACTGGGCCATCAACACCGGCAACGGCTACCAAGGCGGACTGCAGTTCGCCCCGAGCACCTGGTCCGGGCATGGTGGCGGCGAGTTCGCCCCGGCGGCCAATCTGGCCACCCGGGAGGAACAGATCGCCGTCGCCGAGCGGGTGCTGGCTAATCAGGGCAAGGGTGCCTGGCCGGTCTGTGGCCGTGGCTTGTCCGGCCCGACTCCGCGCACCATTGCCAGCGCGCCGGCGGCCACCGAGGATGACGCCATCATCGACGAGGCCGACGCCGTCGCCGAGGATGTTGTCACGATCGGGTTCGACAGTGCTTCCGGCGACGCCACCGTCAGCCCAGCCGGGTGGGACGGCGGTGCACCCCAATCTCCAGCACCCGCGGATCCGGTGCTCGCCGATCCCGCACCCGCAGATCCGGTGCTCGCCGATTCGGTGCTCGCCGATCCGGTGCCCGCTGACCTTCCGGTGCCCGCGGTGCCCGCGCCGACGACAGTGCCGGTCGCTCCCGCGGGTACGGCATCGCCCGACATCACCGCATCTGCCGACGGCGCACCGACTGCTGACATCACCCCGCCTGCCGACATCACCCCCGCTGCGGACGGCACGCCACCTGCTGACGGCACCCCCACTGCGGACATCATCCCCGTTTCCGATGCCGCTCCGGGGGCGGTCCCGGCCGGTGAGCCGACGACCCCCACCCCGGCAATCATCGCGGCCGCGCCAGCCGACGGCGCGCAGCATCTGCCGAGCCCCGATAGCCCGCCGCCGGGCACCAGTAGCGCGCCGGTCGGCCCGGAAACCAACCCCAACGTGAGCTACCTCAAGGATCTGTGGAACGCAATCCAAAACAAGGAGGTCGACCGTAACGACCTCCTGCTGGCACTGACACAGCGCTCACTGACCGGCCCGCTGCCGGGTGGCAGCATTCCGACAGCGGTGGTGGCGGACGGGTCGGCTGCGGGAATGACCCCGGTGCTGACCCCACTCCCCGGGGCCCCAGTCCCAGCAGGCCCAGTCCCAGCAGGCCCAGTAGTCCCCGCGGCCGAGTAACACACCGCCCGGGCATCAGGCCCAATTCACCCACTCGTCGCTTCCGTCGGCGAAAAACTGGTGTTTCCACACCGGTATGGCCTCCTTGACACGATCGACGACCACCGCGCAGGTGTCGAACGCCGCACCCCGATGGTCGGCCGAGACGGCCACGACCAGTGCGGCGTCACCCACCTGAAGGGGCCCGACCCGATGACTCGCGGCGATCGCGTGCACGCCCGGCGAGTTCGCCGCAACCTCGGCCGCCACCTCGGCCAGCACCTCGAACAGGCGCTGCTCTGCATGCGGGTGCGCCGAGTACTCCAGGCGTAGCACCTGCCGGCCGGCGTCGTGATTGCGCACCACGCCGGCGAAGCCGACCACGGCGCCGACGGCATCCCCGGACACGAGATCCTCGTGGTCGGAAAGTTCGATCGGAGCCTCGGTCACCGCCGCGCGCAGAATTCGCGTCATTGGTGGTCCCCCCCGCCGAGCTGATCCAGCGCATGGTCGAGCACATCGGCCAGCACCGCGAGGCCGTCGCGGACACCGCCCGTCGAACCGGGCAGGTTGATGACCAGGGTGCGGCCGGCCACGCCGCAGACGCCGCGGGACAGCACCGAGGTCGGCACCGTCGGCAGACCGGAACGCCGGATGGCGTCGGCCAATCCCGGGATCTGGTAATCGATCACCGCCAACGTGGCCTCCGGGGTGGTGTCGGTAGGCGATATTCCGGTTCCCCCGGAGGTGACGACGACGTCGGCACTCTGCGCCAGCGCGTTACGCAGTGCCTCGTGCACCGCCTCGCCGTCGGGCACCACCGCAGCAGCGGCGACGTCGAAACCGCGGGCGGCAAACCAGTCGCGGATGATCGGCCCGCACCGGTCGTCGTAGGTACCGGCAGCGGCGCGGGTAGACGCGATCACCACCCGCGCTACCCTCACCTGTCGGCGGTCCACATTCCGGTCTTGCCCCCCGCTTTAGCCACGACGCGGATACCGTCGAGCCGAGCGGCCGGGTCGACGGCCTTGATCATGTCGTAGATGGTCAGCGCGGTGACCGCCACCGTGGTCAGCGCTTCCATCTCGACGCCGGTTCGATCAGTGGTACTCACCGTTGCGGTCAGTTCGATTGCGCTGTCGGTGATTTCGTACGACACATCCACGTTGCTCAGCGCCAGTTGATGACACAGCGGAATCAGGTCGCTGGTGCGTTTGGCCGCCAGAATCCCGGCAACCCGGGCGGTAGCCAGCGCGTCGCCCTTGGGCAGCCCACCGGAGGTGAGTAAAGAAATGACCTCGACGCTGGTGTGCACGATGCCGACCGCAACAGCGGATCGCTCGGTGGGTACCTTCGCCGAGACATCGACCATCCGTGCGGCGCCGCGATCGTCGACGTGCGACAGGCGGTGCTGCGGCCCGGTGGTCACCGTCACTTGTTGACGACGGTGACCGGATGCACGTACGGCAGGTCGGTGGCGGGCAGTGGGAAGGTGGTGTCCCCGAACGGGGACAGCGCTCCCACCCGGTCGGATGCCAACTCGCTGACCGGATGGTCCTCAGGGTCCCTGGTGGGCCAGCCATTGTCGATGTATCGATGCGTTTTCTGTGCCACGTTGTCATTGTGACACCTGTCCGGCGAACTCGCCGATTTGCCGGCTGATTTAGGCTCGTCACCGATGACCGAGCACGCAGGCCTGCCGCTGGCGTCCTGGCTGTCCGGTCTCAGTGACGACAATCTGGTCCGACTGCTGGAACTCCGGCCTGACCTGGCCCAACCGGCACCGGGCAGTATCGCGGCGCTGGCGGCCCGGGCCGCCTCCCGTCAATCGGTCAAGGCCGCCACCGACGACCTGGACTTTCTCTCCCTGGCGGCGCTGGATGCGCTCCTGCTGCTGCGGGCGGATCGCACGCCCGTGCCGGCCATCGAGGCGGTGGGTCTGCTCGAGTCACGCGCCCCTGCGGCCGCCGTGCTCGCCACGCTGGACGGGCTGCGGGAGCGGGCCCTGCTGTGGGGCGATACCGACATCCGCCTGTCACCGGAGACCGCTGACGCGCTGCCCTGGTTTCCGGGTCAGGTCGCCGCCGAGGACCCCGACCTCTCCGCCGAGGAGATCGGCGGGCTAATCGAGGACCTCGACGAGCCCGCCCGCGAGGTGCTCGAGAAACTGGTGGCCCGGTCTCCGCTGGGCCGCACTCGCGACGCCGCTCCCGGCACGCCACCGGACCGGCCGGTGCAGCGCCTGCTGGCGGCCGGGTTGCTGCGCCGAGTGGACGCCGACACAGTGCTGTTGCCGCGCAATGTCGGCCAGGCACTTCGCGGCGACAAGGCCGGTCCACGGCACCTGATGCAGCCGGATCCGATCGCAGCGACCACCACCGCCAAAGATGCCGACGACTCCGCCGCCGGTGCGGCCCTGGAGTTGATCCGCCAGGTCGAAGTCGTACTGGAGACGCTGTCGGCAGCGCCGGTTCCCGAGCTGCGCAGCGGCGGTTTGGGTGTGCGCGAGACCAAGCGGCTGGCCAAACTCACCGGGATCGACGAGCAGCGACTGGGTCTGATCCTCGAACTGACCGCGGCCGGCGGACTCATCGCCAGGGGCCTGCCTGACCCGATGCCCGCGGACGACACGCTGCTGTACTGGGCGCCCACCGTGACCGCCGACCGATTCCTGGAGGCTCCCGCTGCGGCCCGCTGGCTGCAACTAGCCACGATTTGGCTCGAACTGCCGTCGCGGCCCGGCCTCGTCGGCGATCGCGGGCCCGACGGCAAAAACTATGCGGCACTGTCGGATTCGCTGTACTCGACCGCCGCGCCACTGGACCGCAGGCTGCTCCTTGAAGTGCTCGCCGAACTTTCCGTCGGTGCCGGTGTTGACACACCGGGAGCGTCGCGCGCACTGATCTGGCGTCGGCCCCGTTGGGCGGCCCGGCTGCAACCCGAACCGGTCGAACACCTGCTCTCCGAGTCCCACGCGCTGGGTCTTACCGGACGCGGCGCGCTGAGTTCACCCGCGCGCGCGCTGCTGACCGGCGACACCGACGCCGCAATGTCGGCGATGGTCACCGCCCTACCCGCGCCGATCGACCACTTCCTGATCCAAGCGGACCTCACCGTGGTGGTGCCCGGCCCACTCAAGCGCGAATTGGCCGAGGAGCTTGCTGCGGTGGCCATAGTGGAATCAGCGGGCGCAGCCATGGTCTACCGGGTAAGTGAAAGTTCGGTGCGTCATGGACTGGACACCGGACGCACGGCCGGGGTGATCCAGGAGTTTTTCGAGAAGTACTCCAAAACGCCCGTCCCCCAGGGCCTGACCTATTTGATCAAGGACGTCGCCCGGCGGCACGGCCAGTTGCGCGTCGGCATGGCGGCGTCTTTTCTCCGCTGCGATGATCCGGCGCTGCTCGCGCAGGCGGTGGCCACCGCTTCGGTGGCACAACTCGAAGTCAGAATGCTGGCCCCGACGGTTGCGGTCGCCCAGTCGCCGATCGGCGAGTTGCTCGCCGCGTTGCGCGAGTCCGGCTTCGCTCCGGCGGCCGAGGACTCCTCTGGCGCCATCGTCGATCTGCGCCGCCGCGGGACGCGGGTGCCGGTCACGCTCGCCCGCCGGTCGCCACGCCCACAGCCGCGGCCCAGTCGAGAGACTCTGGCCAGCGTGGTCGCGGTTCTGCGCCGCGTCGACGCGGCACCCCTGGGCAATGTCCGGGTGGACCCGGCCGTCGCGATGGCCCTGCTGGCCCAGGCTGCGGTCGGTGGCAAGGACGTCCTGATGGGGTACGTCGACGCCGCCGGGGTTGCCACTCAGCGCGTGGTGACGCCGATCTCGGTGCACGGCGGTCACCTGATGGCGTTCGATCCGGCTCAGGGCCGGATGCGCGAGTTCGCCGTGCACCGCGTCACCTCGGTCTTGTCAGCAGACGGCGGATAAGTCTTGTCAGCGGACGGCGGATAATGGGCCTATGACCGACGGCCCCCTGATCGTGCAGTCCGATAAAACCGTCCTACTGGAGATCGACCACGAGCACGCGGGTGCCGCACGGGCCGCCATCGCCCCGTTCGCCGAGTTGGAACGCGCACCCGAACACATCCATACCTATCGAATCACCCCGTTGGCGCTGTGGAACGCACGCGCCGCCGGACATGACGCCGAGCAGGTCGTCGATGCGCTGGTGCGATTTTCGCGCTACGCGGTGCCGCAGCCACTGCTGGTCGACATCGTCGACACGATGGCCCGCTACGGCCGATTACAACTGGTCAAGCATCCCGCGCACGGGCTGATGTTGCTCAGCTTGGACCGCGCGGTGCTCGAGGAGGTGCTGCGCAACAAAAAGATCGCCCCGATGCTGGGCACCCGCCTCGACCCCGATACGGTCATCGTTCACCCCAGCGAGCGGGGCCGGATCAAGCAGATGCTGCTCAAAATCGGTTGGCCCGCTGAGGATCTCGCCGGGTATGTCGACGGCGAGGCTCATCCGATTTCCCTGGTGCAGGACGGCTGGGATCTGCGCGACTATCAGCAGATGGCGGCGGATTCGTTCTGGGCCGGCGGTTCCGGCGTGGTGGTGCTGCCCTGCGGTGCCGGTAAGACCATCGTCGGTGCGGCGGCCATGGCCAAGGCGGCCGCCACCACATTAATACTGGTCACCAATACTGTGGCGGGCCGGCAGTGGAAGCGTGAACTGATCGCCCGAACCTCGTTGACCGAGGACGAGATCGGCGAGTACTCCGGCGAACGCAAGGAGATTCGGCCGGTCACCATCGCCACCTACCAGGTCATCACCCGTCGCACCAAAGGCGAGTACCGGCATCTGGAACTGTTCGACAGCCGTGACTGGGGGCTGATCATCTACGACGAGGTGCATCTGCTGCCGGCCCCGGTCTTCCGGATGACCGCCGATCTGCAGTCCCGGCGGCGCCTGGGCCTGACCGCGACGCTGATCCGCGAAGACGGCCGGGAGGGTGACGTTTTCAGCCTGATCGGACCGAAGCGCTACGACGCGCCGTGGAAAGACATCGAGGCCCAGGGCTGGATAGCACCGGCTGAGTGTGTCGAGGTCCGGGTGACCATGACTGATAACGAGCGGATGCTCTACGCGGTCGCCGAACCCGAGGAGCGTTACCGGCTGTGTTCGACGGCACGCTCGAAGGTTGCCGTGGTGAAGTCGATCCTGGCAAAGCACCCGGGCGAACAGACCCTGGTCATCGGCGCCTACCTCGACCAGCTCGACGAACTCGGTGCCGAACTCGGCGCCCCGGTGATTCAGGGGTCTACCAAGAATGCCGAACGCGAGGCGCTGTACGACGCCTTCCGGCGTGGCGAGGTGAAGACACTGGTGGTGTCCAAGGTGGCCAACTTCTCCATCGACCTCCCGGAAGCCTCAGTGGCAGTGCAGGTTTCGGGCACTTTTGGCTCACGCCAGGAGGAGGCCCAGCGACTGGGCCGGCTGTTGCGACCCAAGCACGACGGCGGCGGCGCGGTGTTCTACTCAGTGGTCTCCCGCGACAGCCTCGACGCCGATTACGCGGCCCATCGGCAGCGCTTCCTCGCCGAGCAGGGCTATGGCTACATCATCACCGACGCCGACGACCTACTGGGTCCGGCGATCTAGACCAGCGCCGGGATGACCTCGCGCTCGAAGAGCTCGATGCCGGAACGGTCGTAGGCTGCTTCCGGGAAGTAGCAGATCACATAGTCGCATCCCAGGTCGCGCAGTGTCGTGAGGCTGTCGATCACCTGCTCAGGCGTTCCGGTGGCATTGCCGGGTGCTGAGTTCATCGCCATCATGGCGTCCGCCGCCGATGCCCCGCATGCTCCGACCAGCCGATCGCGAACCCGCGCGGAACGTTCGGTCACCTCCGCCGTTGAGGTACCGAGGATGGCGTTGACATTGGCCGACCGCACGATCGAACCGAAGTCGGTGCCCACGTCCCGGCAATGTCCGGCGAGTACCTCCGACTTGTGCGCGAACTCCGCCGGTTCGGCACTGAAGTTGGTGTATTGCGCATATTTAGCCGCGATCTTCAATGTCACTTTCTCGCCACCACCGGCGATCCACAGTGGAATCCCGTTCTGCTGCAGGGGTTTAGGAGCGACTATTGCGCCGTCTACCTGGTAGTGCTTTCCGTCGAAGCTGACCCGGCCGTCGCGCCAGGCATCGCGCATGATCTGCACGCCTTCATCCAGGCGGGCCAGACGGACCCCCGCGGAAGGGAATCCATATCCGTAGGCGCGCCATTCATGCTCATACCAACCGCCGCCGATGCCCATCTGCACGCGGCCGCCGGAGATCACATCGGTGGTGGCCGCGACCTTAGCCAGATATGCCGGGTTGCGGTAGCTCATCGCCGTGCACATCTGACCAATCTTGATCCGCGACGTCGTCGCGGCGTAGGCGGCCATCAGTGTCCAGGCTTCGTGGGTGGCCTCGTCAGTGGGCACCGGCACGGTGTGGAAATGGTCGTAGACCCACAGCGAGTCCCATGCGCCGGCGTCGGCGTACGTCGCGAGGTCCCGCATTACCTGCCAATGGTTTTCGCTCCCGATGCCGACCAGGTCCATTCGCCAGCCCTGGGGGATGAACAGTCCGAATTGCATGCGCCCAACTCTACGGTCGGGCCGACAACACCGGGAGCAGCTTGCGCAGGATCGCTGCCGAGCCGGCCGCCACCTCGTCGGCGAATGCTGCGAAATCGAAATGCGCCTCGCGGCCCGCCAGGTCGGAGAGGGCGCGGATGACCAGCCATGGGATGCCGAAGCTCTCGCACACCTGGCTCAGAGCACCACCTTCCATCTCCACCGCCCGCCCGCCGAGGTCTGCGTGCAGGCGCTCCCGAGTCGCTTCACAAGCCAGATACTGGTCGCCGGTCAACACCGTGCCGTAGGTGATGCGCGGCGGTCGGTCCGCTCCGCCGGCATCGCGCGACAGTGGCGGGAGTGCGAACCCGTCGAGTTGGGTGCGGATCCGATCGAGCAGGGCGGGGTCAGCCGGATAGCCGAACCGGTCGGTGGGATTGATGAAGGGGACGTGGCCGGCCTGGTAGGTCCGCAGGCCGGAATCCTCGATCACGCCCGCGTCGTGCTGGATGGTGCGGTCGGCGATCACCACATCACCGATATCCAGATCCGGATCCAGTCCGCCGCCGACCCCGGAGAAGACGATCACGGCGCATCCGAACCGTTCGGCCAGCAGGGTGGCCACCACGGCGACGTTGACCTTGCCCATGCCCGCCGCAGCGAGAACCGCGGGGTGGCCGTCGAGTTCCCCGGCGCTGAACTCGACACCGGCGATGCGATGGGTCGCGGCCACCGACATTGCCCCCAGAAGGTGCGCATGCTCCTGGGGCAGGGCACAGATGAGGCCGACCTGCGGCGGCGGGGCGCAGATCAGTCCGACCTGCGGCGGCACTGTCAGAGCAGCGATGCCGGCGGGTTGAACCGCTCGCCGTAGCGGGCGGCCAGTTCCTTGGCGCGCGCCACGAACGCGGTCCTTCCGCCGGGATAACCGGCGATGTATTGCGCGGCACCACCGGTCCACGGTGGGAAGCCGATGCCCATGATCGAACCGATATTGGCGTCAGCGGTGGTCGTGATCACGCCCTCGTCGAAGCATTTCTGGGTCTCCAGCGCCTCGGCGAACAGCATCCGGTCGATCATGTCCTGCAGGGGCGGGGTGGAATTGCCCGACGTGAACGCCTCACGCAGGCCGGGCCATAACCGGGTTCGCTTGCCGTCGGTGTACTCATAGAACCCCGCACCAGAAAGGCGCGACGGCCGCCCGAGCGCGATCATCTTCTCCACCACGGCTTCAGCGGGGTGCGGCGCGTACGTGCCGCCGGCATCCTCGATGCCCTTGCGGCTCGCGACCGCGATCTTGTGCATGAGCTCCATGTTGAGTTCATCGGAGAGTTGCAGCGGAGGCGCGGGGTAGCCGGCCTGAGTTCCGGCGTGCTCAATACTGGCCGGCTCGACACCCTCGCCGAGCATGGCCAGTGCCTCGTTGATGAACGTTCCGATCACCCGGCTGGTGTAAAAGCCGCGGCTATCGTTGACCACGATCGGGGTCTTGCCGATGGCTAACGTGTAATCGAACACTCGGGCCAGCGCGTCGTCGGAGGTCTTCTCGCCCTTGATGATCTCGACCAGCGGCATCTTATCCACCGGTGAGAAGAAGTGGATCCCGATAAAGTCCTCCTGGCGCTTCACACCGGTCGCCAGACCGGTGATCGGCAACGTGGAGGTGTTGGACCCCAGCACCGCATTGGGCTCAACGATGTCCTCGATCTCACCGAAAACCTTGTGCTTGAGTTCTTGGCTCTCGAAAACGGCCTCGATGACGAAGTCCACGCCGGCGAAGTCCTTGGCGTCAGCGGTCGGGGTGATCCGGCCCAGCAGCGTCGCGGACTTCTCGGCCGTGGTCTTGCCGCGTTCGAGCGCCTTGGCCTCGATTTTCTCCGAGTAGGCCTTGCCCTTATTGGCGGCCTCGATCGTGACATCTTTGAGCACCACGTCGAATCCCGCCTTGGCCGAGACATAGGCAATGCCCGCGCCCATCATCCCGGCGCCGAGCACGCCGATCTTGGCGATCGGGGTCTTACCGATACCCTCGGGGCGCGAACCACCGGCATTGATGGCCTGCATGTCGAAGAAGAACGCCTGAATCATGTTCTTGGCGACGGGGCCGGTGACCAACTCGGTGAAATACCGGCTCTCGATGCGGGTGGCGGTGTCGAAGTCGACCTGTGCGCCCTCCACCGCGGCGGCAAGGATGGCCCGCGGCGCGGGCATCGGTGCTCCCTTGAGTTGGGTGCGAAGCAGCGACGGGAACGACGGCAGGATCGCCGCCAGCGCCGGGCTGGCCGGGGTGCCGCCGGGCATCTTGTATCCCTTGGCATCCCACGGCTGGGTGTGCGCCTCCGGATTGGCTTTGATCCACGCCTTGGCTGCCGGAACCACGTCGTCGGCAGTGTCGACGAGTTCATCGACGAGACCGGCGTCCTTCGCCTTTTTCGGGCTGAATCGGGTGCCCTGGCTCAGCACGTTCACGAAAGCGTTCTGGATGCCGAACATCCGGACCGTCCGGGCTACACCCCCACCGCCGGGCAGCAGGCCCAGGGAAACCTCGGGCAGGCCGATCGCGCTGCCCTTGACGTCCGCCGCGATACGGCGATGACAGGCCAGTGCGATCTCCAACCCGCCGCCCAGTGCCGCACCGTTGATGGCCGCGACCACCGGCTTGCCTAGGGTTTCCAGCGCACGCAGGTCACGCTTGATCTCCTCGACCTCGGCAAAAATCTCGCCGGCGTTCTCTGGCCCGGCGGTGATCATCGCCTTGAGATCACCGCCGGCGAAGAAGGTTTTCTTGCCCGAGGCGATCACCACGCCGGTGATCGAATCCTTCTCTGCGACGAGCCGCTGCACTGCCTTGTGCATGGACTCTTTGTAATGCTCGTTCATCACGTTGGCCGAGCCGGTCGGGTCGTCGAGCGTCAGGGTGATGATGCCGTCGGCATCGGAATCCCACTGAATGGTGTTTTCTGCCATAGTTTTTCGCTTGCTCCTAGGTAAGTTCGACGAGGCTTAGACGCGCTCGATGATGGTGGCCACGCCCATGCCGCCGCCGATGCACAGCGTGATCAGGGCGCGCTTGGCACCGCGACGCTCGAGTTCATCGACCATGGTGCCGGTGATCATGGCGCCGGTGGCGCCCAGTGGGTGCCCCATCGCGATGGCGCCACCGTTGACGTTGAGCTTCTCGTCGGGGATGCCCAGATCCTTCTGGAACTTCAGGACCACCGAGGCGAAGGCCTCATTGAGTTCAAAAAGGTCAATGTCATCGACCGTCAATCCGGCGCGATCGAGCACCTTCAATGTGGCCGGAGTCGGGCCGACCAACATGATGGTCGGATCGGCGCCACTGGTGGCGGTGGCGACGACCCGCGCCCGCGGGGTCAGGCCGTTGGCCTTACCGGCCTTCTCATTACCGATCAGGACCAGAGCGGCACCATCAACGATGCCGGAACTGTTGCCGCCGGTGTGGACGTGATTGATCTTTTCCACCCAGTGGTACTTCTGCAACGCCACGTCGTCGAAGCCGGCCATCGCGGCCATCGCCTCGAAGGCGGGCTTGAGCTTGCCCAGGCCCTCAGCAGTGGTGTCGGGACGCATGTGCTCATCGTGATCGAGTATCAGCAGGCCGTTCTGATCCCGGACGGGCACAACCGATTTAGCGAAGTATCCACCCGACCAGGCCGCTGCAGCACGCTCCTGGGAACGCAACGCGTAGGCATCAACGTCGTCGCGGGAGAAGCCCTCGATGGTGGCGATCAGGTCGGCCCCGATGCCTTGCGGCACGATGTAGGCGTCGTAAACCGTGGCCGGGTCGGAGAACATCGCGCCGCCGTCGGACCCCATCGGCACCCGGCTCATCGATTCCACGCCACCGGCGTACACCAGGTCGTCCCAGCCGGAGCGCACCTTCTGGGCGGCGGTGTTGACCGCTTCCAGGCCCGAGGCGCAGAACCGGTTGAGTTGGACTCCGCCCACGGTGTCGGGCATACCCGAGGCGATGACGACGGTGCGGGCGATATCGGCACCCTGGTCGCCCACCGGCGAGACGCAACCGAGCACGACGTCACTGATCATGGTCTCGTCGATGCCCGCGTGGCGCGTTCGCATCTCCTCGATCAGACCGGTGACCAGGTTGATGGGCTTGACCTCGGTCAGTGCGCCGTTACGACCCTTGCCACGCGGTGTGCGGATTGCCTCGTAGATAAAAGCTTCTTCGGACATGGCTGTTTCCTCTTCGGACTGTGGAGAGCTTTTCGGGGATTCGCAGAGCAGGTTTGAGCCTAGACCCTGGTTCCGGACGACCGGCAACCTGCCCGGCCAACCTGTTGGTTGAGTGCCATTCGTCGAGTGTGCCGCCAGCGCGACGTTGGACGCCGAACGCGGCGCTGGCGCGACGCTGGACGTACCTGGCTACGCTCACGGCCATGACCGTCGAGCGGCTGCGTCCCTATGCGGTCAACGTCTTCGCGGCGATGTCGGCGCTGGCCGGCGAGGTCGGAGCGGTGAACTTGGGTCAGGGCTTTCCCGACGAGGACGGCCCGCCCGCGATGCTCGAGGCAGCCCGCCAAGCCATCTCCGACGGGGTCAACCAGTACCCGCCCGGCCCCGGCATCGCAGCCCTGCGTGAGGCGATCGCCGCCCAGCGAGCCCGCCGCTACCGGGTCGATTTCGATCCCGACCGCGAGGTGCTGGTCACCGTCGGCGCCTCCGAGGCGATCGCCGCCGCGGTGCTGGGTCTGGTCGAGCCGGGATCAGAGGTGCTGTTGATCGAGCCGTTCTTCGACACCTACTCGCCAGTGATCGCAATGGCCGGCAGTAGACGAGTCGCGGTGCCACTGGTCGCCGACGGCCGCGGCTTCTGCCTCGACGTCGACGCGGTGCGCGCCGCGATCACCCCGAGCACCCGGGCGATCATCGTCAACTCGCCGCACAACCCGACCGGCATGGTGCTGGACGACGACGAGCTACGCGCGCTGGCCGGAGTCGCCGTCGAGGCCGACCTGCTGGTGATCGCCGATGAGGTCTACGAGCACCTGGTGTTCGACGACAGACGTCACCTGCCCATCTCGACCTACCCCGGCATGGCCGAGCGCACCGTGACTATCTCCAGTGCGGCGAAGATGTTCAACTGCACAGGTTGGAAGATCGGCTGGGCCTGCGGGCCGGCCGATCTGATAGCCGGTGTACGCGCGGCCAAGCAATACCTCAGCTATGTCGGCGGAGCGCCGTTTCAGCCCGCAGTTGCCTATGCGCTGAACAACGAGGACGCGTGGGTGGAGTCGCTACGGCGGTCATTGCAGGCCAAGCGCGACACGCTCACGGCCGCACTGACCGATATCGGTTTCGAGGTGCACGACAGCGCAGGAACGTTCTTCGTGTGCGCGGACCCCCGGCCCCTGGGCTTCGCCGACAGCACCTCCTTCTGCGCAGAGCTGCCGCACCGGGCGAAGGTGGCGGCGATCCCGATGTCGGCGTTTTGTGATCCCGAGTCGGCCCACAGCGACGAGTGGAATCACTTGGTGCGCTTCGCGTTCTGCAAACGCGATGAGACGTTAAACGAGGCGATCCGACGGCTGGAAACCCTGCGCCGCGGTGAGCGCGTTAGCCCTTCTTGAGTTTGAGCACCTGCTTGCGCAGGCCGTCCGTCGCCGTCTCCATGGCGCCTTTGAGGGTGCGCTTGAGCAGGAAGCCGGGGATGGGGATCGACGGGTCGATGGTGATCTCGAAGCGGACCTTGGTGTTGTCGCCGTCGGGGGTCAGCGTGTAGGCAGCCTCCTGGGAACGCAGTTGTCCGGCCTTGATCAACGTCCAGCCGGCGTTGATGCCCGTCCAGTGGTACTCGACGGTCTGCTCGTCGGTGATGCCGGCGGCCTTGATCTTCATCCTGACTCTTTTGGGCCGGCCGTCCGGGTAGCTGTCGATTACCTCGGAGCTCTGATATTGCGGTGACCACTCGGGTGCCGCACCGACGTCGGCGATGACGTCAAGGATCTCCTTCGGAGTCGCTTCGATGACCACCTCACGTGAACCGCTGACTGCCATAGTTTCAACCCTAGCGAGCAGCGGGTGCTTTACGGCGTGATTTCGCGGTAGGCCGCGACGATCGGCGCGAGTTCATCGGGTGTCGCGCCGTGCAGGATCACCGCATCGGCACCGTACTCGAATTCCCGGCGAATCCGAGTTACGCACTGACCCGCCGTACCGGTGGCTGACGGTTCCAGCCATTCGGCGGGGATCAGGGTCGCGATGTGTTCGATCTGCTCGGCGGTGGCCTTGTGGTCGATACCGCCACCGATCGACCCCACCACCGGATCAGCCCTGAACCTTTGCAGCACAGCAGGATCCCAGTCGTTGGTAGTCACCATCAGATCGCCATAACCTTGCAAGTAGGTGGCCAATCGGGCGACGGTCTTCTTCAGCCGCAGATCCTCGGGCAGATGGTCGCCGACGGTGGCGAAACACGACCACACCCGCACACTGTCGGGGTCGCGGCCGGCCTCTTCGGCAGCCCGCTTGACGGTGCGCACGCATCGCGTCACGGTTTCCGGCGTGAAATAGGTGTGCAGGATGACGTCGTCGAATACCCGGCCGCCCAAGCGCAGCGTGTTGGGCCCGAATGCCACCAGCGCCAGGCGGATATCTTCATTGAAATCCGGGTCGAGCACCAGGATCTGATATTTCCCAATCGGGCCGTCGTGGTTGAAGATCACCTCGCCGCGCCACAGCCGGCGCATGACGTGCGCGAAGTCCTCCATCTGCGCGGTGGTGACCGCCGGAATCCCGTAGGCGGCGTAGATCGCGCCGATGCCCCGACCGATACCCAGGGTGAAGCGTCCGCGCGAGAGACGGTGCATCGTGGTAGCCCACGAGCCGCTGATCAACGGATGACGGGTGTTGTGATTAGTGGCGGCAGTGGCGATCTGCATCCGCGTTGTCACCGCGCAGGCGGCGCCGGTCAGCGACGCGGCCTCCTTGACGTTCCAGCGTTCCGAGATGAAGGCCGTGCCGAAGCCCAGCTCCTCGCCGCGGCGGGCTTCATCCATCAGGGTGGCCGGGCCCTCCCCGCCGGCGCCGGCGAGCAGGTAGTAACCGAGTTCGTCGAGTGTGCGCATGTGTGTACCTCAGATCCGGTAGTCGCCGAGCAGTCTTTTGCTGATGATCATCTTCTGGATCTCGCTGGTGCCCTCACCGATCAGCAGGAACGGAGCGTCGCGCATCAAACGCTCGATCTCGTACTCCTTGGAGTAGCCGTACCCGCCGTGGATGCGGAAGCTGGCCTGGGTGACCTCCGAGCAAAACTCGCTGGCGAGAAATTTCGCCATGCCGGCCTCGAGGTCGTTGCGCTGACCGGAATCCTTCAGCCGTGCGGCGTTGACCATCATCAGATGCGCGGCCTCAACTTTGGTGGCCATCTCGGCGAGTTGGAACGCGATGGCCTGGTGCTCGGCGATCGGCTTACCGAACGTGCTGCGCTGCTGGGCGTACCGCACCGCAAGCTCGAACGCCCGAACCGCAACGCCGCACGCACGGGCGGCAACGTTCACCCGACCGACCTCGACGCCGTCCATCATCTGGGCGAACCCCCGGCCGGGCGCACACCCGAGGACATCATCAGCCGCGGCGAGGTAGCCATCGAAAATCAACTCAGTTGTGTCGATGCCTTTGTAGCCCAGCTTGTCGAGCTTGCCGGGAATAGTCAGACCATCGACGACTTCACCGAAGCCGCTGGGCTTTTCGACCAGGAACGCCGTCAGGTTGCGGTGCGGTGTGTCAGCACCCTCGTCGGTGCGCACCAGGACGGCGACGAGCGTGGAACTCGAACCGTTGGTCACCCACATCTTCGCGCCGTCGATGGTGTAGCCACCGTCGTCGCGGCGGTCTGCACGCGTGCGGATCGCGGCGACATCGGACCCGACCTCGGGTTCGGACATCGAGAATGCCCCGCGGGTGTCCCCGGTGGCCATCCGCGGTAGGAATCGCCGCTTCTGTTCGTCGGTGCCGTGCTGGCGGATCAGGTAGGCCACGATGAAGTGCGTGTTGATCACCCCGGAGATACTCATCCAACCGCGGGCCAGTTCTTCGACGCACAGCGCGTAAGTCAGTAGCGACTCCCCCAGTCCGCCGTACTCGGCGGGAATCATCAGGCCGAACAGGCCCATCTCACGCATCTGGTCGACGATCTCCTGCGGATAGGTGTCAGCATGCTCCAGTTCCTGAGCGTTGGGAATGATCGCTTTGTCGACGAATTGCCTTACCGTGGTGATGATTTCGGTTTGAAACTCGGTCAAGCCGAGCGTCTGGGCAAGCCTTGTCACAGGTGTCGCCCGCCGGTGACCTCGATGACCGTTCCGGTCACATACGACGACAGGTCGGAGGCCAAGAACAAGGCCGCCGCGGCAACCTCCGATGGTTCGCCGGCGCGACCCATGGGTACCTCGGCCAATTTGGCGTCCCAAATCCGTTGCGGCATGGCTTCTGTCATCGCCGACCGGATCAAACCGGGTGCAATGGCATTGACGCGCACGCCGAGATGGGCGAGTTCCTTGGCTGCAGCCTTTGTCAGTCCGACGATGCCGGCCTTGGCGGCCGAGTAGTTCGTCTGACCGATGAAGCCCACCTTGCCCGAGATGGACGACATGTTGATGATCGCGCCACCGCCCTGCTCGCGCATGATCGCCGCGGCCGATCGGGTGCCGTTCCAGGTGCCCTTGAGATGCACGGAGATCACCTCGTCGAACTCCTGCTCGGTCATCTTCCGCAGCGTCGCATCGCGAGTGACTCCCGCGTTGTTGACCATGATGTCCAGCGTGCCGAACTCCCCGACTGCGGCGGCCACCAGGTCCTCGACAGCGGCGAGGGATGTCACGTTGCAGGCAACGGCCCGGGCGACCCTGGAACTGCCGAGTGTTTCCGCGGCGGAGCGGGTGAGGTCGAAATCAAGATCTGCCACCACGACACGGGCGCCTTCGGCGATGAATTGCTCGGCGATGGCGTAGCCGAGACCTCGGGCGCCGCCGGTGATGACCGCGGTGCGGCCGACAAGCAGTGCCATCCGATCAACCCATCCCCGAGCGTTTGCGTCGCCACGGCCGGAACCGATCGTATTCGACTGGCGGGATGCCGTACCTGTGTGGCCAGGGCCGGGATCGAACCGGCGACCTTCCGCTTTTCAGGCGGACGCTCGTACCAACTGAGCTACCTGGCCGGAAGGCACCCGGTTGAAACAACTACGTAGTGAAACAACTACGTGTTGAAACAGCTACGTGCCTCGCCGTGGATGGCGACCCTGACGGGACTCGAACCCGCGACCTCCGCCGTGACAGGGCGGCGCGCTAACCAACTGCGCCACAGGGCCTTGCTTAAACCACTCCGCGCCGACGCGTTGTGGGTACCCCCTACGGGATTCGAACCCGCGCTACCGCCTTGAAAGGGCGGCGTCCTAGGCCGCTAGACGAAGGGGGCCTGAGCCGAATCTCTCCGGGGAACTCACATCGCTGCAAGTTGGAGCACCAGTAGCTTAGGACACGGTCACCGCAAACCCCAAACCACGTCGCGACGGTGCGATCAGTATTCTCATCCCTGCGCCCCTATAGCTCAGTTGGTAGAGCTACGGACTTTTAATCCGCAGGTCCTAGGTTCGAGTCCTAGTGGGGGCACTTCGAGTCCTAGCGGGGCTCTCCGCTAAGAGTCCGGTTTCTGCACCGTCCCCAGGTAGTGAATTCCCTTCTCCCACTCCCCGGCCGGCGGCAGGTGCCGGGGGGGCGTCTGCGGTAGGGGCGCGTCCGCGGCGATCCGGCCTTGCGCCCGATCCCATCCCGCACGCGCCCGCGGATGCATCCGCCGCCGCCGCGGCAGACATCGGAAGGCTGCGTTGATCGCACGCCCGAACAGCGTGTGCAGGCGCTCGTCACGAGTCGACCACCGGTATCCCATCAATTCTCTGATTGATTCGTCATAGAGGCCCACCGTCACCCACACCACCAAAGGCTCCAGTGCACGCAGGTAGCACGACCACAACCAGTCAGGGATCCATTGCGCGGTCGGGGGTTTCGGCATCGAAGAAAGATCGAGCACCTCACGTGCGGCCCAGGTGTTCTCCAGCACCTCGCGGCACATTCGATCCCAGTACTGCTCAAACTCTTCCCAGTTCGCCGGTACCGGCCGCATGCTCATGCCGTACATCGCGTACCAATCGACGTGCTCGTCGAACAACTGCTGCTTATCCGCCGCGGTCAATCCGGCACCGAAGTGTTCGGCGGTGCGGATGGTGCCCATGAAGAACGTGGCATGCGCCCAGTAGAAGACGTCGGGGTTCAGTGCGCTGTAGCGGCGACCCTGGTCGTCGACGCCCTTGATCGAGAGGTGGTAGTCGCGCACCTCGGCACCCGTGGCGGGTGCGCGATCGCCGTCGAACACCACACCACCGATCGGATACAGCGAACGAAAGAGCCGGGGAATCCGTTCGGAGAAGAAGATCGAATGATCTTTAACCGCCGCACCTAACTGCGGATGCATGTTCTGCAACGACCCCGCCCACGGGCCCTGCAGCAATCCCCGCCAGTCGCCGAAGAGCTTCCAGGTCAACGAGTCCGGCCCTAAAGGCACTCGCGCGGAGCCGAATTCGCCGCCGGTTACCGGACAGCCGGCGGTCATCTCGACGTCCCGAGATTCCAAAAAACTAGCCGGAGGCCTCAGCCGCCGCCTGGGCCTCGGCCTCGGCTTTGAGCTTGGCCTGCTGCTCGGCGTACTGCTCCTCGGCCGCCGCGCGAGCCGTCCGGCCCTCCGGACTTCCCAGTGAGTTACCCGGCACACCGGGGAGCGCGAACATGTAATTGCAGTTCAGATCGAGCAGCACCTTGCTGGTCGAGTTACCACCGGAGTCGAGGAAACTCGCGCTTCGGGACCCGCTGACGATGCATGCTCCGGTGGGCAGAAATGTGCCGAACCGGCTCGAGATGACAGCGGATTGCCCGGACGAGGCGATCGCGTTGGCCGCGTCGTTGTAGGTCTGTCCGACATATTCATTAATCGCTACTGCCGGGCCTGTGCCGAACACGGCAGACAGTGCCGCCAGAGTACCGACCAGTCCGGCGCCACGAACCTGAGCTTTCGCCACTGCACCTACCTCCACGCTCACCAGCGAGATCAACCACAAGCCGTAAGGCGAAATATACCGTCCGGGCCTCCTTTGCGCAGCACCGGGCGACATGCCGACCAGCATCGGCACTTGAATGTCACCGTCGGACACAGATATATTGATGCAGCGGCTATATTGGTGAGACCACGAGATACAGATAACTGGAGGGTCCATGTCTGAAGACCTGCCCAACATCGAACTCCTGCGCGCGCTGGAACCGGTCGCGGAGAAGCTCATCAACCGCCATCTGTCGATGACCAAGGACTGGAACCCGCACGACTACATTCCCTGGTCGGAGGGCAAGAATTACTACGCCCTGGGCGGTCAGGACTGGGACCCAGACCAGGCCAAGCTTTCCGATGTCGCTCGCGTCGCGATGGTCCAGAACCTGCTGACCGAGGACAACCTGCCGGCGTATCACCGTGAGATCGCGATGAACTTCTCGATGGACAGCGCGTGGGGCTACTGGGTCAACCGCTGGACCGCCGAGGAAAACCGCCACGGCATCTCGATCCGCGACTACCTGGTGGTCACCCGCAACTGCGATCCCGTCGAACTCGAAGAGTTGCGGGTGGAGCAGATGACCCGCGGGTTCAGCCCGGGCCAAAACGCGCAGGGCGACCTCTTCGCCGAAAGCCTGTTCGACGCGGTGATGTACGTCAGCTTCCAGGAGTTGGCCACCCGGGTCTCGCACCGCAACACCGGCAAGGCTTGCAACGATCCCGTGGCCGAACAACTGCTGGCCCGGATCTCCAACGACGAGAACCTGCACATGATCTTTTACCGTGACGTCAGCGCGGCCGGGCTGGACATCGCCCCGAACCAGGCGATCAAATCGGTGCACCGGATTTTGAGCAACTTCAGGATGCCTGGATCCACCGTGCCGGAATTCCGCCGCAAGGCTGTCGTCATCGCCACCGGCGGCATCTACGACCCGCGGATCCACCTCGAAGACGTCGTGATGCCAATCCTCAAGAAGTGGCGCATCTTCGAGCGTGGCGACTTCACCGGCGAGGGCGCCCGGATGCGCGACGAACTCGGCACGTTTATCGAAGATCTCGAGGTGACATGCGTCAAGTTCGAGGAAGCGAAGGCGCGCAAGCTAGACCGGGACGCGAAGCTGGCGGAGAAGCGGGCCGCCAAGTCCTTACTGGCCGGCGCCGCGCCCTAGCCGGCGCATTATGAATCCTGCCGCCACGGCGCCGGCTGCAACCGGGCTGCGGATCGGGTCGCTTTCACTGCGCAGCCCGGTAGTCCTGGCGCCCATGGCCGGGGTGACCAACGTCGCGTTCCGAACTCTGTGCCGCGAACTCGAGGAGCAACGGGCCGGCACAGTCAGCGGGCTCTACGTCTGCGAGATGGTCACCGCGCGTGCTTTGGTCGAACGGCACCCCGTCACCATGCATATGACGACATTCTCCCCCGCTGAGTCGCCCCGATCCCTCCAGCTCTATGCCGTCGACCCGGCGAACACCTACGACGCGGTGCGGATGATCGCCGAGGACGACCTCGCCGACCACGTCGACATGAACTTCGGCTGCCCGGTCCCCAAGGTGACCCGCCGCGGCGGCGGAGCCGCCCTGCCCTACAAACGCCGACTGTTCGCCCAGATCGTCGGCGCCGCCGTACGAGCCACCGCAGGCACCTCGATCCCGGTGACGGTCAAGTTCCGTGTCGGCATCGACGATGCGCATCACACCCACCTCGATGCCGGTCGGATCGCCGAGCAGGAGGGTGCGGCCGCGGTGGCACTGCATGCCCGGACCGCAGCCCAGCGCTACTCGGGAGCGGCGGATTGGAATCGGATCGGTGAACTCAAGGCGGCCGTCACCTCGATCCCGGTGCTGGGCAACGGCGACATCTTCGAGGCCGCGGACGCCGGCACGATGATGGCCGCCACCGGTTGCGACGGCGTCGTCATCGGCCGGGGGTGCCTGGGCCGGCCGTGGCTGTTCGCCGAGTTGTCCGCGGCGTTCACCGGCGCTCCGGCACCGACGCCACCCACCCTGGGAGAGGTCGCCGACATCATCCGTCGCCACGCTGTCCTGCTGGCTGCCCATTTCGGCGAGGACAAGGGCATGCGCGACATTCGCAAGCACGTTGCCTGGTACCTGCACGGCTTCCCGGCCGGGTCGGACCTGCGGCGATCGTTAGCGCTGGTCAGCACGCTGGATGAACTCGACCTGCTGCTGGACCAACTGGATCGCTCGGTCGCGTTTCCGGCTGCCGCAGGCGGGCCCCGCGGACGGCAGGGTTCGGCCGCGGCGGTGTCTTTGCCACAGGGATGGCTCGACGACCCCGATGATCCCACGGTGCCGGTCGGCGCCGACGTTATGAACTCCGGTGGCTGAGCCACCTGCCGGACCCCGGGGTGGTGACGAATCAGACGATGACCTCGCACTCTCTCAGGTTCAGTTAGTAAGCTATTGATTCTGTTGTAAATCTGGGCCTTCGGGTGTTCCCCGCGGGTCTACGGATTGGCAACCCGGATGCCGGAGAATCCCGCATCGCGGTTGCGGGACGCAGTGACGCGTTCGCGACAATCTGAAAGCCGGAGGCTGGCTGGAATATGAGTGACGGCGAGAACGCCACTCCGGGCCGCGCTGGCGACGCGGCCGTTCCCAGCACGTCCGGACACCACACCGAGGGCGTCGCGGTTGCCGATGTGCTCGCCAAAGTCACCGGCAGCAGTCGCCTCGCCCCGGTCACCCGGCACCGTGCTGACTCTCCTGGCGCCGATTCACCGGACGCCGGCGCCGACGCCACCGTCCCGATCGCCGCGGCGGGACGTGCGCGCAACCGCCGCCGACGCCCAGCATTGCTGGCCGCCCGGTCGGCGGCCGTGCTCATCGCGGTATCGACATTGGCCGTCACCGGTGCGGCATGGCAGTGGCAAAGCGCGAAGAACAGCCTGCTGAACACCATCGCCGCACTGGACCCGAACTCCAGTGACATCCGCGACCGCAATGCCCAGAACGGCGATGAGAACTTCTTGATCATCGGCGTCGACAGTCGCATCGGCGCGAACGGAGAGATCGGGGCGGGCGATACCAGCATCGCCGAGGGAGCCCGCTCCGACACCATCATGCTGGTCAACATCCCCGCCAATCGCAGTCGTGTGGTGGCTGTCTCCTTCCCCCGCGACCTTGGGATCACCCCGATCAACTGCCAGGCGTGGGATCCCGAAACCGGTAGGTACGGACCGGTCTACGACAGGAACACCGGCGAGTGGAGCGACAACGAGCGACCCACCACCAGCAAGCTCAACTCCGCCTACGCCCTCGGCGGACCCAAGTGTCTGGTCAAGGCGATCCAGAAGATCTCCGGACTTGCGATCAACCGTTTCATGGCCGTCGATTTCGCCGGGTTCTCCGCGATGGTCGACGCCCTCGGCGGGGTCGAGGTGTGCACCACCACACCACTGGAGGACACCGAATTGGGTACCGTCCTCGCCACCGCCGGACGTCAAAAGCTCGACGGTCCCACCGCCCTGAACTACGTCCGCGCAAGATCGATCACCACTGAGGACAACGGTGACTACGGTCGTATCAAACGCCAGCAACTGTTCCTGTCCTCGCTGCTGCGGTCGATGATCTCCACCGAGACACTCTTCGACGTCAGCAGGCTCAACGAAGTGGTCAACACGTTCATCGACGACAGCTTCGTCGACAACATCCAAACCCGCGATTTGGTGCGGCTTGGCCAGTCGCTACAGGGCATGAACGCCGGACGCATCACCTTCGTCACGGTTCCCACCACCGGCCTCGCCGACGAAGAGGGCAACGAGCAGCCCCGGACCGAGGACATTCAAGCTCTCTTCGATGCGATCATCGAAGATGAGCCATTGCCCGGGGAAAATGACAATAACGAAACCTTGAGCCCGCTGACCGTCGCGACGATGGCGACCCAGATCACGACAAGCCCGACCACCGCGACCACGTCCACATCGCAGCCTGAGTCCGACTACCCGACGTCAACTACCGCGCCGGGCACTGCCGCTGAAACCAGCCAAACCACCGTGACCGAGGAGGTCAAGACAGTAGCGGCCGAACCACGCGACGTCACAGTGCAGATCGGCAACGCCACTGAAGTCGTTGGCCTGGCCACCGCCACCTCCGGCGAACTCGAGTTGTACGGCTTCACCGTGCTCGATCCCGACTACTCCTGGGACTACGGTTCCGTCGCCGAGACCAGCGTGTTCTATTCCCTAGGCAACGAGCAGGCCGCCGCCACCGTGGCCGCAACCCTGCCCGGGGCCCGCATCGAGCGGATCAGCGATCTCGGCGAGACCGTGATGGTGGTGCTCGCGCCGGATTTCGTCGATATCAGGTATCCGCAGGCCAGTGGCACGCCGCTGACGGTCTCGGTCACCCATGCCGGCAGCAGCACACCCACGCGATTGCCGTCGGATCTGATTGTGACCAACGGCGCCGATGTCACCTGCGAGTAGCGTGCGTTCACCGCACGATCAGCTGACACCAATCCCGGAACGTAACGACCCCGCTGCCTCATATCCCCCGCGTAGTCTGGTCAAATGCGGACCGCGTACCACGAGCAGTTAGACGCGCTGACTCACCAACTTGCCGAGATGTGCCGGATGTCTGGCATTGCGATGGAGCGCGCGACCCAGGCTCTGCTACAGGCCGATCTGGTGCTGGCCGAGCAGGTGATCGGCGATCACGAAAACATCATCGCCGCCAGCGCCCGGGCCGAGGAAGCGGCCTTCGTGCTGTTGGCGCTGCAAGCCCCGGTGGCCGGAGACCTGCGCGCCATCGTCGGCTCAATCCAGATCGTGGCCGACGTCGAACGGATGGGCGCCCTTGCCCTGCACGTCGCGAAAATCGCACGTCGCCGTCATCCTCAGCACACGCTGCCCGAGGAGGTCAACGGATACTTCGCCGAAATGGGCCGTATCGCCGTGGATTTGGGCGCCAGCGCGCGCGAGGTCCTGTTATCGCGCGATCCGGACCAGGC
>CAMDFY010000003.1 GCA_945897705.1 Bifidobacterium breve
TGGTCTTCAGCTATCTGGCAGTGGTCGCGGTCGTGCCCGAGATTCGGATGCGACTACCCCCAACCCTTCAGTGGTTTGGTCGACCGAATTCAATTGCCACACTGGCGATCGCAGTCGCTCTGATCATCGTAGTGGCGTTGTCATCAACCATCCGGTCCAAGCCAGCGAAGATAGCCCTGGGCCTGGGTCTGCTCAGCGCGGCCTTAGCGGGCGCGTCCTATTGGCATTGCGCCGACAGTAACCATCCGGCATTCTTCACGCCGCTCATCTGGTCACTCGACCTCGTCACCGGAAGCGTGGCGACACAGAATCTCGATAGCGGTGCCTGTCCGGCACCTCCCCGTCCGGTTGCGCTACCGCTTGCGCATCTCGCCGCGCTGGGCGCCTTCCTCTCGGCTATCGGCTACGCCGTCGAAAAGTTGCGCATCGGCACTGATCGGCTTCGTGTCCGCACTGCCCATGCGGTGACGGTCGTCGTCGACCCCGACGAGGATGCCAAGTCGCTGATCTCGGCGATTCAGATCAACCTCGATGCGCGCAACGACCTGGTGATCCTGACACCGGACCCGCTGCAACCAGTCGTGCGTGAAGCCCGCGCGGGCCATCCCCGGCCGAAGATCGTCGACCTCGACATGGACCATCCGGGTGAACTCGCCAAGCTGGGAATCTGGGACAAGCTCGACCGCCTCTATCTACTGTCGCCGCAGCATTCGACCAACCTGAAACGCATGCGCCAGATCGACGAAATCATGGTCGCCGAAACTGGGAAGCGATCAGACGCCGGCGGCTCGGACCGGCGACGAATTCCCCTCGTCGTCCGGATTGACGATCCCTGGCAGGCGGCAGCGTGGCGAGCCCAGCAGCTCAGCGGCACAATCAACGACTGCCGATGGGCCGCCGATGCAATCGGTCGCTACGAGGTCACCGCACTGCGGTTGCTCGACGCGATCGCCGATGAGCGCCCACACGTCACCCGAATCGTCATCTGTGGAAGTTCGCCGTTGACGTTGGCTCTGCTCGCCGAAGCAGCCCAGAGGCAGATGGAGGCCACCTTCGAACACGGCGCCGACGCGGTGTGCCCCGACATCGTTTTGCTCGCCCCCGACGCGGACGAATTCGGATACGACCACCGGATGTACCGGCGCCAAATCGGGCTACCCGAAGACATTCCCTCCATTAGTGAACGGCCCGCAGCGCCCAGCGTTGCCGAAATCTCCCGGGTTTGTAACGAACCCGCCCGGACCGCGGTGGTTCTTGTCGATGTGCCTGGCCTCGACCCGACGATAGGGACACGGTTGGCGATCCGCCACCAGCATTTACCGATCTACGCCCACAACGCCGCAGCCGGCAATCCCGACGACGACGTGCCCTCGATGGGCAAGCTTCGGGAGTACCGACTCAATCTCGACCTGCCGCAGGGCGAGGCCCACGACCTCTGGGAGCGGATCGCCCGCCTGATCCACAATCGATATGTCGGTAAGGCGACGACCCCCACGGCCGCGACCAAGACGTGGTCGGACCTTGATCCCTTTTACCGCGGATCGAATCGCCGCCAGGTGGTCAACGCACTATGGATCGTTGAGGCTATCGGCCACCACACCTGGAACACCGCGGGCGATCCGCCGAAGGAATCATGGCGGAATCTTCAGGCCCTGCGACAACTCGAACCTATCGAGCAACTCAACGAGTTGGGGTTCGACGAACCGACCGCATTGGCCATGGCGGCGCAAGAACACAAGGACTGGTGCGCCTACTACTTCGACAATGGCTGGCAGTACGGGGCTGTTCGTGACGACAACGCCAAAACCCACGACGGCCTCGTCGAGTGGAGTGCGATCGAAACAGACCCCGACCGTCGACGCAACGCACTGAGAAGCCTGGCATCCACCCTGGTCAGTTTGCGGGAACTTGGATACCGCTCCCGCCCGATCCGTGAAGTGACCTGGCAGGCATTCCGCCGACGCGGAACGGTGATCGCCGCCCAACGCTCAGAAGACTGGACGTGGCAGTCGAACAACGGTGAAACCATGACAGCGAACCCCGGCGACTGGGAAGTCCGAGAGACTGAGGACGGACCTTCCTGGTCAGTCCGCGACGACATCTTCCGCACCCTCTACATCGCCGATACAGCCGGCCGGTGGGCCCGCACCGGCACCGTCCAGGCACGGCCAGCGGGCCGGGGCGAAACCGTTCACAGCTTGGAGGGCCCGGTAACCAGCGCCGAAGGCGACTGGGTCGTGAAAGGCCCAGACGGACGCTGCTGGCCAGTGTCAGCCGACATGTTCGCCCGTAGCTATCAACTCGTGGGCGATGATCCGAACTGACACTCGGCGCGACTTTTTGCCGCTGACCGCCTGTCGGCGTAGCTGGCATGACACAACTGGTCACCACCCTTTCGGCCGCGGAATTGCTGGGATACCCAAGCCGGCAGGGTTTTTGGTAGTTACGCTTTGGCCTAACGCTTCGCCACTCGGCAGGACCACATCAGGAGGTCAAACTTATGAGGGCAGGACGGTATGTAGGCCGCGTCGGTGGCATTGCCGCGGCGCTGGGCGTGGGTGTGGCCATCTTCGGCGGCACCGCGGTCGCCGGCGCCGATACCGCGGGACCGGACACCCGGGGCTCCGCGGCAGCCAGTACAGACTCTGCTCCCGCGCCCAAGCGCGGCTCAAGAAGCGCCGCCGCCGCCGCAACATCGAATCCGGTCACGGCTTTGCAGCGGGTCCGCGCGCGGTCGTCGGTCACCCTGCCCGCGCCGGCGGTCAGCCTCCCGACAGCCTCAGCGACCGTGCCGGCCCCGGCCGACAACCAGCCTGCTCCGTCGGCGGCTGCACCGGCTTACGCGGTGACCCCGCCAAATCCGGAGGCCACTGTCGACACCCCCTACGGGCTTCTGGGCCAGTGGATGATCAACAAAGCCGGACAGGTAGCCGACTGGGTGGGTCTGCCCTACTGCGGCGCAGGCTCCACATCGGCGAACTGCACGTCGGACACTCCAGGCGCCAAGACCATGCAGGAACCCATCAACACGGTCTTCGTCGTCAAGGCCGGCAGTAAGTACGCCGCCGAATTGAGGCTCGACTTTGCGCTGCGCGCCGCAGGTTTCGGACCGTCCCCCTTCAGCAGCGTCGGCTACACGGCGCTTCTCGGGACCAACACCGACCCGCAGATGCCCCGCGGGGGTCTGCTCGGGCTCGGGTTACTGCCCCCGCTGCCATTTGGGCTGGGCCAGAACGGACTGCTCTCCTTCACCGGCCTCGGATCCGCCTACCGCGACGCTCCGTTCTGGGGCGAAAACTCCCACCTGCGCACCTTCGGCGGCGAGCCGGACGGCAATGGCAACTACATCTTCACCGCCTCGGTGAGCGAGGAGAATCTCGACGCCACCGGCAGCGGCCTGCTGCCGACCCACGGTTTTGAGTCTTACAACACGGCCCGGACCGCACTGCTCGACGGGATGCTGCAGCGGCCGTGGTTACCCGCGTGGGCCCACGTTTACCTGCCGACCGGTGCGTCGAACCTGGGGACGATCGCCATGAACAACGCGATTTCGCCCGCCGATCCGACATACACCACCGGCGACGCCGATGGTCTTGCCCAAGTGATCGCCATCGGCTCGATGTTCGGCAACAGCCCGGCGCGGTCTACGGGCGCGGCGCGGACGCAGAGGTCCTTCGGGGCGGTCATCGCCGGGTGACTCCGGCCGGTTCGAACACGCCTGCGCTTCGCCGCATCCACCACGTAGCGATCATCTGCTCGGACTACGCCCGGTCGAAGGCCTTCTACACACAGGTGCTGGGATTGTCGGTGATAGCCGAGAATTACCGATCAGAACGTGCATCCTGGAAGTTGGATCTTGCCCTGCCCGGTGGCGAACGAGTCGAACTGTTCT
This sequence comes from Bifidobacterium breve, assembly GCA_945897705.1. Taxonomy (GTDB): domain Bacteria; phylum Actinomycetota; class Actinomycetes; order Mycobacteriales; family Mycobacteriaceae; genus Mycobacterium; species Mycobacterium aquicola. The sequence goes on from CAMDFY010000003.1 coordinate 3,893, forward strand.
CTTTTCCGGTCGTGCCGGCTCGTCCGAGTCAACCGGAAGCCGGCGGCCTGCGGCACCTGGCCTTCGCGGTCGATGATCTGGGGGCCTGGTCGGATCACCTTCGGTCACACGGCATCGCGGTCGAACCCATCAGGGTCGACGAGTACACCGGTTGCAGATTCACGTTTTTCGCTGACCCCGACGGTCTCCCGCTGGAGCTCTACGAAACGTCGGCACCGCCGGGGCCCGACTCGGCTGGGCCCGACTGAACTGGGCCCGACTCGGCTGGGCCCGACTGAACTGGGCCCGACTCGGCTGGGCCCGACTGAGTTGGGCCCGACTGAGTTGGGCCCGACTGGGCCCGACGTGGTGTGACTACCGCCCGTTGACGCGGGCTGGGCGCCGATCGAACGGCAACGCCAGCAGCTTTGAGGGCGACCGGCGGACGAACGGCCTGTCGCGCCCGCGGCCTGACCGGGACATCCGGTTGATCCGCCACCGACGGCGCCGCCGTATCGACAACGTCGGGCGCAGCTGGCGCGGCATCGGACTCGGCCTGCCTGACCGGTAAGGCCGTCACCGCCTCGCGGACATCAACCGACGGGGCGGGCGCGGCGATTCGGGCCGCAGCGAGACTCGGTGCGACCGACGCACTGGCCGCCGGTGGAATCAAACCACCTGTCAACGCCGAGATGGCGTCTTGAATCGAGTTGAGCACTGACTGCACGCTGTTGCCGATGACGGCCTGGACCGCAGCCATGAAGGTCACCGGCAGCGCGCTGACCAAACCGTTGATCTGTGCGGTCACATAGGCCTGAAGGTTCTGGCCAGCCTCGGCGATGGCCTGGCCGATGGAGGTGATCGGTGCGACCAAGCCCGTGCTGAGGGTTTCCACGGCGGTCGGTACGTCCCCGGTGCCCAGTGCCTGGACGGCGCTGAGCACAACGGTGGGGATGCCCCCCAGGGCAGTGCCGAACCTGACTGGGATTGAGGTGGGGCCGATCAACAGCTCGGAGATCGTGGTGCCGACATAGCCCACCAGGCTGGACACGGCGGCGGTGACCAGAGGTGTGGCCTGGCTGATGAACTCGGCGGCGATCGCATTGACAAAATCAGCGGGAAGCAGTCCGGAGATATCGGGGATCACGCCACCGAGGCCGAGGTTCTGCAGAAGGCCGACGAGATCGCTGTAGGAGACGGTGAGTGCGGTCAACGTGAATTCCGCGACCACGGGCGGCGGGACCGGCGCGGCCTGTGCGCCGACCGCTCCGACCGGCGCCAGCACGGTCACTCCGACGACGGTCGCGGCAGCCAGTCCCGCAGCCAGCTTCGACCGAACCGAGATCTGCACTGTGTACTCCCCTCGACCGTAGACCGTTGCGGCCCGAACCTGAGAGTAGCCTGAGCAGGCCGAAAACGCGAAGAAAAGCCTCCCGGGGCCCAGCACACGCCGCCGGCCCAGCACGGGGCCGCGGGCCGGCCCAGCCCACCTAGGTGGTGGCGTTACCCGCTTTCCACTGCTCCCAGGGAATGTTCCAATCCCCGAGACCTTCGGTACCGGACAGCACAGAGCCCACGGTGCCGCGCACCTCGATGACGTCGCCCCGCTTGGAGTTGTTGTAGAACCACTGGGCGTTCGCCGGGCTGACGTTGAGACAGCCGTGGCTGACATTCGCGCTGCCCTGGGAACCCACCGACCACGGTGCCGAATGGACGTAAACACCGCTGTAGGACATCTGGGTGGCCCAGTCCACCTCGAGCCGGTATCCATTGGGGGAATTGGAGGGAACTCCGTAGGTGGCGGAATCCATGATCAGGTTCCGGTACCGGTCTCCGATGGTGTAGACGCCGTTGGGCGTCGGGGTGCTGTTCTTTCCCATCGAGATCGGCATGGTGTTGACGATCTCGCCATTGCGCCTGATGGTCAGGGTTTTGGTGCGGTCATCGGCGGTGCCGATCAGCGAGTCGCCGATGCTGAAACTGGCGGATCGATTGCGTTGGCCGAACAACCCGTCACCCAGGTCGACACCGAAGGTGTTGACGGCGACATCCACCGTGGTTCCCGGCACCCAGAAATCCTTGGGGCGCCACCGCACCTCGCGATTACTCAACCAGTAGAACGCGCCAACCACCGGCGGGTCCGTGGTGACCACGATGGCTTTCTCCGCCGCGACGCGGTCCGGGATGTTCTCGTCGAAGCGCACCGCAATGGCCTGCCCCACCCCGACCGTCTCGCCGTCATTGGGCATCAGGTAGGGCATCGTGAGATTGACCGGCGAGTGCGATTCAAAGGTGATCGTTCGGGTACTCGACCCGCCGAGTCCCAGGGACTTCGCGGTGAGGGTGTACCGGTTGTTGTAGTCCAGTGGTTCGGTTGCTGCCCAGGTCAGTCCATCCGGCGTCACGTCGCCAGGCACCGATTCGCCCGCATCGTTGACCATGGTCACCGAACTCAGAACTCCGCCCTGAACCGAAACGGTGACCGGCTGATCGACCAGGACCCCGACCGAACCGTCGGACACCGTCGCCGTCAACTCCGGTATCAGCAGGTCGCTATACGGGGTGCCCTTATCGGTGAGCACCGTGGGCGCCGACGATCCCTGCACACCGCAGGCGCTCACCCCGAGCATCGCGGTCGCCACCATCAGCGACACCACCAGCCGCGACCGCGACCGGCGTGCCGGTTCGAGTGGTCGCATGCGGGCTCCTACCTTCGGACGGGATTTGGTGTGTCACCGGAATTCTAAGGGCACTCGAAGTCCACCGCGACTTCCCAGCTCAGGGTAGGTGGACCCCAGCTCAGGGTAGGTGGACCTGGGATTTCCCCACTGCGGTGCCTGGCTGTTATTGTCGCTCGAACGCGCCGTTAGCTCAGTTGGTAGAGCAGCTGACTCTTAATCAGCGGGTCCGGGGTTCGAAACCCTGACGGCGCACCACAGATGAATTTTTCGGACGTCGCGGATTCCGCGGTCCCGAACCGGAGTCATTGCTAACGTCTGGGACTAAGAACAAAGTCGACCGCAGCGAGGCGCCCATGGCCACCACCCAGTCGTATACGCGCGTGACATTGGTGGCAGTGGGTGCGGCGGCCTTGCTGGCCATCGTGCTCAATCTGACGCTGGGGAACTGGGTCGCGTCGCTGCACCTGGCGATCGTGATCGTCTTCACCATCATCACGCTCATCTTGGCCATTCACGCTCTACTCGGCGCGATCGCCGATCGTCGTCGCCGCGATGACCCCCCGGGGCACCAACGCGAATATGGTCTTGCCGCGTAACCACGCCGCCGGCAGCGGCCGATAGGGTTACTTTTGTAACGGGCGTATCACGGGCACCGATATCGCTACCATCATGCCTGGTAAACGTCGTCTCGCTGTCCCAGTGTTCACCGCCGCCGCGGTGATCCCGGTCGCCATTCTGGTCGCCGCCGGCGCCAACGGAGCGTTCCTGACCTCCCAAGAACGCGGGGCCTCGCAAGAAGCCATGAGCGCACCGATGATCGTGGTTGCCCCGGCGCCGAAGGCACTCCCCGTCGGGATCGGACTGGAACAAGGGTTGCAGGTCAAGACGATCCTGGCCGGCCGGGCCATCAGTGCCGCTTTTCCCGAGATCGGACACATCGGCGGCTTCCGGCCGGACAGCCTGCACTGGCATCCGGAAGGTCTTGCCATCGACGTGGCCATCCCCGACTACGACACCTCGGCGGGCCGCAGCCTTGGCGACCGGATCGTTGCGTACGTATTTGCGAACGCAGACCGGTTCGGCCTGGAGCATGTGATCTGGCAGCGAACCTACTTTCCGGCCGATGGCCCACCGCGCCGTATGGCCGACCTCGGCTCCGACGACGCCAACCACTACACCCACGTCCATATCGCGACCGAGGGCGGCGGCTACCCCACCGGTGCCGAGAAATACTTCGGCTAGCCACTCGCACGGTAACTGCTCAAGCCGTTCCACATCAATCTCTGCCCCGTGAACTGCTCTGATGTCTCCAAGTGTGCTAACGTAGACGTTTGCTGTGTGGTAAGACGCTGGGAGAGGCCAATGGGGACGGATCCGCGGGGAGAGCAACCCTCGCAACACGGGCGTCCGCTGCGCGTGCACACCTGTAGCCGCGTGGGGTTGCAGGCGAATCCCCCCGGGCAGCGCCGGACCGTCAGCGATTGGCTGCGACGGCGCTGATCGCTACCGGCGGCGGATCCCGCGCAGCACCACCACGACGGTGAGCGCCCCGACGCCCACCAGCACGGCGGTCACCGCCGGCTGCCGAACGAAACGCCGCACCGAGGTCTTGATGTCATCGGCCAGGCGTTGCGGATTGACCCGCTCAGCCAGCGTGTCGACGGTCAGCGCCAACTGGTCACGGGCCGCAGCGATGTCCTGCTTGATGAGCTCGGGATCCCGGTCCACCACGTCAGTCCTCACTTCCGCCGTCCATGCCGCACTGCCGCATTACCCTAGATCAGCGAAGGGCCTCCAGAGGCCATCGGGGGACGAACCGACGACGAAGGGACCAAACGTGACCGACGCCGCGCGCCTCGAGGTCGGCCAAACAGCACCGGGATTCAGCCTGCCGGATGCCGACGGCACCACCGTCAGTCTTGCCGACTTCAGGGGCCGCAAAGTAATCGTCTACTTCTACCCGGCCGCTTCCACACCCGGATGCACGAAACAGGCGTGCGCCTTTCGCGACAGCCTCGCCGGGCTCAACGGTGCCGGCATCGACGTCGTCGGCATCTCGCCGGATAAGCCAGAGAAGCTGGCGAAGTTCCGCGACGCCGAGGCGCTCACCTTTCCGCTGCTGTCTGATCCGGAAAGGAAAGCGCTCACCGCATGGGGCACTTTCGGTGAGAAGAAGATGTACGGCAAGACCGTGAAGGGCGTGATTCGGTCGACGTTCCTCGTCGACGAGAAGGGCAAGATCGAGGTGGCGCAGTACAACGTCAAGGCTGCTCACGCCGCAACTTTGATCCAGAAGATCATCGAGGGGATCGACTGATTAGCGTTGCGGCGACAAGGTTCTTGACGGCTGAGCGCGCATTTCTGACGCGCGAGTAACGCGGGAGATGCAGGCAACGACATCACGGTCATGACACAGCGCGGACGCCTGCTCAGCTGGCTGGCAGTCGTTGTGGCTGTTCCCGTCGCGCTCGCCGGCGTATTCGTGGCACCGGCACACGCCACCGAGCCATCTGACGCTCAGCTGGTTTCCAGCCAGCGATCAGCCGTATCGGTTGCCGGCTCCGAGCGGGGATTGCAGATTCAGACGATCATGGCCAGACGAGCCATCGTCTCGCGATTCCCCGAGATTCGGGAGATCGGTGGGGTCCGGCCCGACAGCATGAAGTGGCACCCCGAAGGCCTGGCAATCGATGTGATCATTCCGGACTGGCAGACGCCGGCCGGCAGGGCTCTCGGAGACCGCATCGCCACGTTCGTCTCCGACAACGGCAGGCGGTTCGGACTCGAGTACCTCATCTGGCAGCGGATGTACATTCCCGCCGAGGGCACGTCGTACCTGATGAACGACGCCGGCAATCCCGACGCCAACCACTTCACCCACGTCCATATCGCCACCCACGGCGGCGGTTACCCGACCGGCCGGGAGAATTTCCTCGACTAGTCACACCTGAGAGCCGAGCATGCCCAGCAGCAGCGCCTCAGTCACCGCGGCGCGTTCGAGGACTCCTAGGTGCAGGCTCTCGTTAACGCTGTGCGCCTGTGTGCCGGGATCCTCCACGCCGGTGACCACGATCGTGGCGCCCGGGAAGGCTTCGGCGAACTCAGCGATGAACGGGATCGACCCGCCCATTCCCATGTCTACGGCGTCGACACCCCAGGCCTGCCTGAAGGCTGCGCGGGCAGCGTCGTAGACGGCACCGGTCGCAGCGAGGGCGTAGGGCTGGCCGACGTCGCCCTCAGTGACGGTCACCTGTGCGCCCCACGGGGCGTGCTCCTCGAGGTGATGACGCAAGGCCTCGAGATGGGCTACGGCATCTCCGCCGGGCGCCACCCGCATGCTCACCTTGGCCCTCGCACTCGGGATGAGTGTGTTCGAGGCCTTCGCGATCGGCGTGGTGTCGATACCGATGATGGTGATCGCCGATTTGGCCCACAGCCGCTGTGCCACTGTCCCCGAACCGATTTCGCTGACGCCATCGAGAAGACCGGACTCCACCCTGACCCACTGCGCTCCCCGATCGACCGCGGCGGCCTTGGCCTCATGCACACCGGTCACCGCGACATTGCCCTCATCGTCATGCAGGGAGGCCAGCAGTCGGATGAGCGCGGTCAGCGCATCGGGGACCACACCGCCCCAGATGCCCGAGTGCAGACCGTGATCGAGGGTCGCCACCTCGACCACGCAATCGACCAATCCCCGTAACGAGACCGTCAGTGCCGGAACATCGACCGAGAAGTTGTCGGAGTCGGCGATGACGATCACGTCCGCGGCCAGCTTGTGCTTATTCGCCGCCAGCAGTGCGCTCAACGACGGCGATCCGCACTCCTCCTCGCCTTCGACGAACACCGTCACCCCGACCGGCGGATTCCCGTCATGGGCGCGGAACGCGGCGAGATGGGTTGCGATACCGGCTTTGTCGTCGGCCGTACCGCGGCCGTAAAGCCTGCCGCCGCGCTCCGTTGGGGTGAAGGGCGGCGAATCCCATTGCGCGGAATCGCCTTCCGGCTGCACGTCGTGGTGGGCGTAGAGCAGAACCGTGGGCGCACCAGCCGGTGCGGGATGGCGGGCGATCACTGCCGGCGCGCCACCTTCGCTGACGATCTCGACGTCCGCGAATCCCGCATCGCGCAGCAGTGTCGCGACGGCCTCGGCACTGCGGTGCACCTCGTCACGCCGCGCCGGATCGGACCACACCGACTCGATACACACCAGGGCCTCGAGATCGCGCCGGACGTCGGGCAATAGCTCGCGCACGCGGGCGAGAAGATCACTCACCTCAGGGCGCCTCGAGAATGGCCACCGCCGCAGCGGTATCGCCCTCATGGGTCAGCGAGACATGGATGACCACGTCGGCGAGATGGTCGGCGATCTCTCCGGTAAGCCGCACCTTCGGCCGGCCCCACATATCGGTGATCACCTCGATGTCGCGGTAAATGGCCTCCGTCAGCATCGGACGCTGGGCGAACCGGGACCCCGACCACGCCTTGATGACGGCTTCCTTGGCGGCCCAGCGCGCCGCCAGATGCCGCGCGGCGAGGGAACTCTTGTCGGCGGCGTCGCGCCGCTCACCCGGGGTAAACGTCTCGGCGAACACCGTGCCGGGCTGGTCGACCTGCTCGGCGAACTCGGGGATGGACACCAGATCGATTCCCACGCCCACTATCGCCACGTCGCGAACCTTAGCTGATGTAAATCCCGCCCTCGCCGAGACGCGAGGCAGGATCGAGAAGCATGGTGGCTTCCTGCGCCTTCTCCGACCGGTCGTCATCGAAGCGCCGATCGGCGGGCTTCTCGTACATCGGGCGTCCGCCGGCGATCGCCGCAGCCAGCCTGCGCTGTCCGGCCAGCACCCGTTCGCGTGCCCGCCGTTCGTAGGCCTCACGCTCACCGGAATCCAGCGTCGCCAGGAAAGCCTGCGGATGCACCAGCGCGATCAGTCCCGATACGTGGCCGAAGCCGAGGCTGGTGACCAGGCCGGCCTTGAGCTCGAAGCGGTCCCCGAGCCGCAACGTCTCCCGCGGCCAGACGAAGTGCCCGGAGACCGCCAACTCGTCGTCCACGCAATCCAGGCTGCGGTTAGGCGGGATGACGCCGTCGCGCAAGATCTGGCACAGCCCGAGCATCTGGAATACCGCCGCACCGCCCTTGGCGTGACCGGTGAGGGTTTTCTGGGACACCACGAACAGCGGCGCCCCGGCGGATCGACCGAGTGCGTCGGCGAGACGCTCGTGCAGTTCGGTCTCGTTGGGATCGTTGGCCAATGTGGAGGTGTCGTGTTTGGAGATCACCGCGACGTCGTCGGCACCGACTCCGAGCCGCCGCAGCGAGCGGGCCAGGACCGAATCCCGGCCGCCTCGGCCGGCACCCAGGGCACCCAGGCCGGGCGCCGGGATCGAGGTGTGCACTCCGTCGGCGAAGCTTTGGGCGTAGCCCACCACGGCGAGCACCGGAAGGCCCATCTTGAGCGCGAGGTCGCCGCGGGCCAGCAGAATCGTGCCGCCGCCCTGGGCCTCCAGGAAGCCCAGCCGGCGCCGGTCGTTGGCGCGGGAGATCTTCGAGTCACTGATGCCCTTGGCGCGCATCATCGCGGTGTCGGCGGTCGCCGCCATATCGCCGAAGCCCGTGATGGCGTCCGAGGTCATGTCGTCGAATCCGCCGGCGACCACCAGGTCGGCCTTGCCGAGGCGGATCTTGTCCACGCCCTCCTCGACCGACACCGCCGCGGTGGCACAGGCACCCACCGGGTGGACCATCGCACCGTAACCGCCGACATAGGACTGCATGACATGTGCGGCAACGACGTTCGGCAGTACCTCCTGCAGGATGTCGTTGGGCTTGGCGTTGCCCAGCAGGTTGCCATGGAACATGGTCTGCATGCTGGTCAAGCCACCGATACCGGTGCCCTGCGTGCTGGCCACCAGGCTCGGATGAACCCACCGCATCAACTCCTCCGGGGTGAATCCGGACGACAGGAAGGCATCAACGGTGGCGACCATGTTCCACAGTGCCACCCGGTCGACGGACGCGACCATGTCAGCACCGATACCCCAGACCGTCGGGTCGAACCCGGTCGGGATCTGGCCGCCGACGGTGCGCGATAGTTTCGCCCTTCGCGGCACCCGGATCTCGGTACCCGCCTTGCGAATGACCTCCCAGTCACCGGCGTTTCCGATCGGGCGGACCACGGTGTGCTCCGGGTCGGCGTGAGCGAATGCCCGGGCCTCGGCCTCCGTGGACACCACGAATGGAAAGTCGCGATCGAGGAACACGCTGACAAGTAATTCCGTCGAGTGATCGGCGTTCAGTGCCCCATCGGCGGCGAATTCGCGGATGCCGCAACGCGCCACGACAGCGTCGTGATAGCGCTCGACGATCTCGGATTCGTCCACCATCGCGCCCGTCGCGGTGTCGTACCACCCGGGCTTGGGATCGTCCTCCCACGTGAGAAGGCCTGTGGTCCAGGCCAACTCGAGCACTCCGGCCGCCGAGAGCTCGTTGTCAACCTCCATCTCGTACCGGGTGCGCGACGAGCCGTAAGGACCCAGTTCGGCTCCGCCCACGATCACCACCAACTCAGCGGGGTCGACGTCGAGATCGGCCCAGACCGGCGGCGGGGCCGCCCGGTATCCCCTCGGCGGGGAGGGCAACGCCGCGATCGTGCCGGCCGCCGGCCCATCGTCGGCAGCCCCGCCCACGGTGGCGGCCATCTCCTCGCGTGCCCGTGCAGCGAGATCGGCCATGTCGAGTTCGATGTCACCGAGACCGCCGGTGAGGTCCGCCCTCAGCGGTGCCGCGGACGCGGCAACCCTGGCGTCAGGTGTACACAAGTCCAGCAGCATCGCCGCCATCTCGGCGGTGGTGTAGGTCTGCACACCGGCAGCCTCCACCGCATCGACGATCGCATCGTTGTGACCCATCAGTCCGGTGCCCTTGGTCCAGCCGATCAGGGCATGCGCAAGGGTGACCCGCGCCGCCCAGGAGGACTCCGCGCCCCACCGCGTCACCACCGCGTCGAGCGCAGACTTGGATTCGCCGTACGCGCCGTCGCCACCGAACATGCCCCGGTTGGGCGAGCCGGGCAGCACCACGTGCAACCGCGAGGCGATGTCGCGCTCAGAACCGATCGCCGACAGCCCCCCGACGAGTCGTTCGACGGCCCAGAGCAGAACCTTCATCTCCATCTCCGAGCGCGACCCGGCCTCGGAGAGGTCACCGGCGACCCGCGGCGCGGCGAACGGAAACAGCATGGTCGGAGTCTGGGCATCCTTGATGTGGATGGCCGCAGGCCCGAGATTCTCAGATTGGTCGTTGCCGACCCACGACACCAGTGCGTCGATATCGGCGTAGGACGCCATGTTTGCCGGCACTACCCACAGCGCGGCGCCGAAGCGCGCACTGTCGCGGTAGAGCGACGTGTAGAACGCCAGGCGGTCATCGTTGAGCGAGGAGGTGGTGGCGATGACAGTGGCGCCGCCGCGGAGCAGTTCGGCGACCACCGATGCGGCGATGGATCCCTTGGACGCGCCGGTGACGACGGCTACCTCATCGGCGTAAAGCCCGGCGCTGGGGTTCTCCGCACCGGCCGCTATCCGGGCATACAGCGCAGCGTGAACAAGTCGGCCCTGCGCCAACGCGCGTCCGCGCCACCAATCCGCCTGGGTGGCCACCACATGCCCGGTGCCCTCGAAACTCTCCGACAGCGTCGCCCAATCCGCGTCGACGTCGTTCTCGTCCGCCAGCCACAGCTTGACCAGGTCCTCCCTGGCGCTGGCCCACCGATCATCAAGCAGGACAGCTTTTTTGGCGTCGAATGCCGGTGCGACCAGCCGTGGCCACTCGGCGCCGAGTTCACTGGTGACCAGGTCGATCAATTCAGCGTCAGTCGCCAGCGGAAGGGCGCTGACCGGGTTGTCCAGCCCGAGTTGGCCCAACACCAGTCGGGCAGCCGAGGCCAGCACGCCGGTGGGACCGGTCACGGTCTCGGCGAACTCATCCAGTGCGGCCGAGTCGACCACTCCTCCGCCGCCGGCGCCGCCAGCCGACGGCAGTGCCACCGCAACACCGTGCCGGGCAGCGACTGCGGCCACCGCCTCATCGATAGCTCTGTCCACAGCGGCGGCGTCCGGAAGGGCGCCGTCGTGCAACCCACCGAGGGGTCCACCCCGAACGCTGGTGCCCTCCCGGGTGCCCAGCACGAGTTCGACGGTGGCGTGTTTGGCCCAGCCCTCGCCGAGTTCCCATGTCTTGGTGACTCTCTCGGCAATTGCGCCCGGTCGCTTGCCGGACGGTCCGAGGACGCTGCGCAGTGAATCGTTGACGGCGTCGGACAACACCGGGCCGAACGGCCGGTAGGTACGGGCCAGTTTATTCACCTGGCCACGCAGTGCGGTGAGGTCGGCGTCGGCGGCGCCGTCGATCGCGCCGAGGTCCAGTTCCGAACCCAGGTCGACGAGCAGTTGGTTGCGTCGTGAGGATGCCCCGTCGGTGATCGACTCGAGCGAGTCCAGCGGTTCAATCTGATCGAGGCGCATTTTGGCCGACAGCGCGATCAGCGCGCACGTCGCGTCGGCGGCGCCGAATCCGATGTCGTCGGGCCGAGTGGCGCCGGGGGCCGCCGTCGGGGTGGGAACGGCCGCTGGGAGTGCAGCACTGGGCGCTGTCTCAGTGGCCGTCGGCGCAGACTCTTGCACCGCCTCGGACTCAGGCTCCGGTTCGGGATCGGAGTCATTGGCGAACAGCACCGCGGCGTCGCGTTCGACGTTGAGTACCTGCACGGTGCTGTAGGCGTATTCCGGGAGTTTGAGGGTGTTGTTGGCCAGTCCGGCCACCGTCGGGGCGGACTTCACGCCGATCTCGACAAAACGCTCGACACCCAATCCGCCGGCAGCCTCCTCGGTGAACAACAGGTCCTGGGTTTCGATCCAGCGCACCGGGCTGGCGAACTGCCAGGCCAGCAGTTCGATGACGACCCGGCGGCCGACCTCATCCGGGCGCTGGGTGATCCAGGTGTCGTAGTCCGCGAGGATCTCGTCGAGTGATTCGGCGGGCACCAGTTCGCGGATCTCGGCGATGAAGTCGCGATCCAGGCTGAACAGCCGGGGAACCAGGTTGGGGATGTAACGCCCGATGAGCGCCGACGCATCGGCGTCACGGGGCATGATCCGCTCCAGCGAGCGACGGAACTCGTCGACGCCGATACGCAGCACATCGGAGTGGAACGGCACATCGATACCGGGAACCAGAATGTAGGCACGCTTGCCGCCGGTAATCTCCCGCCGCCGTTCGACTTCTTCCTCCAATGCCTCCAGTCCACGAACCGTGCCGGCGATCGCGTACTGCGCGCCACGCAGGTTGAAGTTGACGATCTGAAGGAACTCCCCGGTGCGCTCGGCAATCTCGGCGACGAACGTCTTGACGTCGGCGTCGTGGATGTCGATCTGCGACGGCCGGATGGCCGCCAACCGGTAATTGGAGCGCCCCTGCTCGTCGCGCGGCACGATGTCGTGCATCTTGCTGCCGCGATGGAACACCACCTCGATCAAGGCCTCAAGTTCGAAGACCCCGGTGACGCAGGCGACTGCGGTGTACTCGCCGACCGAGTGCCCGCAGGCGATCGCGCCCTCGACGAAGGCGCCTTGCTCGCGCATCTCGGCCACCTGGGCGGCAGCCACAGTCGCCATGGCGACCTGGGTGAACTGCGTCAGATACAGCACGCCCTCGGGATGCTGATAGTGCACCCCGGCGGCGATCAGACTCGTCGGGTTGTCGCGCACCACGTGCAGCACCGAAAAGCCGAGGGTCTCCCGGGTGAATTTGTCGGCGCGATCCCACACCTTGCGCGCCGCCTTCGAGCGCGCACGGACCTCCATACCCATGCCCTTGTGCTGGATACCCTGGCCCGGGAAAGCATAGGCGGTTTTCGGGGCGGCTAACCGGGCGGTCGCCGCCATCACCAACTCGCCTCCGACCTTGGCCGTCACCTCTAAAACCTCTGCGCCCAAGTCGATTCCGACCCGGTCTACTCGAAGATCGATCTCATCGCCGGGTTTGACCATGCCCAGGAATCGGGCGGTCCACCCGACCAGCCTGCCGGGTGGGACCGGGTTGCCGTCGGTGGCGGCAACCGCGTGCTGGGCGGCCGCCGAGAGCCACATGCCGTGCACGATCGGGCTGTCGAGACCGGCCAGCAGCGCGGCGGTACGGTCGGTATGGATGGGATTGTGGTCACCGGAAACCTGTGCGAACGGTCGCATGTCGACAGGTGCGGTAATCGTGACGTCACGGCGGCGTCGGCGCGGGGTGTCAGTGGCGTTCTCCGACACCGCTCCCCCGGCACGCACCGGGTCAGTCAGCTCGAGCGGCCCGGTGCGGCCACGGATGGCGAAGCGCTCCTCCAGAACGGCGAGAACCACGCCGGCGCTGTCGTGGACGTTGACGGTGACCGGTACCACGCGGCCGATCTCGCTATCGACTGCCACCGACGCCGTTGCGGTGACCGTCAACTGGGTCCGCTGCCGCGGCAGAGGCTTGAGCAACCGCGCGGCGTGATCGAGGTGCACCAGGCTCAGCAGGCCCTCGATGACGGGAAAACCGTCTTCGGTGGCCGCACCGCCGATCGCGGCGAACACCGCGGGCCAGCAGCGGCCGACCAGGGCGTCGGGAATCGTCGACAGGGTCGGAGCCAACGGAGCACCGAAGGTCGCGGTCACACCGGTGTGATCGGCAACGCGTTCGGGATCCCAGTCGACCGTGACGGTGGTGGAACCGCCGTTGAGATCGGGCAGGGCGTCCGGCCCGTCGGCGTCGGCGGCAATGGCCAGAACGGCCCGCATCGCCGCGGCGGCATCGGCGGTGAGCACCACCGGTGCCCCGCCGTCGACCACGGTGGCCGGCAGTGTGAAGGTGATGTCGATCCAGGTTCCTGACAGCGGGATGCTCAGAACCACCCGGTCCGGCGCGACCGCCTCGAGTCGCGCACCGGTGGAATGACATGTCGCGGAACGACTGTCGTGCACCTGCCACTGCGACGGCGGCGCCAGCCGATGCACCGGATTGATCGCCGTACGGCCGGCCCACAGCACGTCGGGAGAGTCCAGCACGATGCCGAGCGGACCGGTGGCGTCGGAACGCACCTGAAGCCTCGAGGCGACCGGCTTGGGATGATCGCCGCCCGCGAGCATCTCGTCGACGGCGGCCTTCTCGAATCGGTCCAGTAACTCGCCGACTGGTTCGTCGATCCGGGTGATCCCCGCGACAGCGGCAATACCCGGGATGATGCAAACCTGATCGGCGGTGTAGTGCTCGTCGTGGGCCTGCCACAGCGAGTCGCTGCGCCACCATCGGCGGACGTCTTTGTCGATCACCGGCACGAAGTTCACCGGTTTGCCCGGGGTCTTGCACTCCTGGACGAAGAACGGCACGTCGGCCGGATGCAGCAGCACCGTGGCCGCATCGGAGTAGCGCTCCAGAAGGGCCGCGATGGCCCGGTCAGGCTCGTCGGTCGACTCGGGGGCCTCGAAGAGCGTGTCGATCGGACCGTTGTCCAATGGATGCAGCCGGGCCTCGGTGCGCTGCAGCATTGCCGTGAAGCGCTCTCGCCAGGTGATGTCCAGCCAGTTGCCACGATCACCCATCGCCAGTTCGACGTAGCGCTGCAGCCACTGCAGGTATGTCATGTCGGCGACATCACCGAAGTAGGGCTTGGCGGTGAGCGCCATCGCGGCGATGATCTCCCCGCGCCGCGCCGCCACCGCCTCGGCATCACCGGCGACGTCGTCGAGCAGCCGCCCGCAACGAGAGGCCGCGTTGTCGATCTCGTGGATGTCGGCGCCGAGCTGGCTGCGCCCGGAGGCCATGCCACCGCCGGCCTTTCCGGCGCCCACCCACTGGTCGGTACCGGCCGTGTCGACCAAGAGCTGCTTGACCGAGTGTGACGTGGTGGCTTCCAGACAGGCCATCGCGGCGGTACCCAACAGGATGCCGTCAACCGGCATCATCGGGTAACCGTAGGACAGCGACCATCGGCCGGTCAGGTAGTCGGCGGCGCGCTCTGGCGTGCCGATCCCACCGCCGACGCACACGGTGATGTTGGGTCGCGAGCGCAATTCGGAGTAGGTGGTCAGCAAGAGATCGTCGAGGTCCTCCCAGGAGTGGTGCCCCCCGGCGCGGCCACCCTCGATGTGGGCGATGACGCTCTTGGCGGGAGCCTCGGCGGCGATCCGGATCACCGCACGGATCTGCTCGACGGTTCCGGGCTTGAAGCACACATGCGCGATGCCGACGCCGTGGAGCTCATCGATGAGTTCCACGGCTTCCTCGAGTTCGGGTATTCCGGCGCTGATCACCAGACCGTCGATCGGGGCGCCTGCCGCGCGGGCCTTCTGGACCAAGCGCTTACCGCCGACCTGAAGCTTCCACAGGTAGGGGTCCAGGAAAAGGGCATTGAACTGAATCGCCCGGCCAGGTTCGAGCAGCGCGCTCAACTCCGTCATCCGTCGCTCGAAGATCGGCTCGGTGACCTGGCCACCGCCGGCGAGTTCGGCCCAGTGGCCGGCGTTGGTCGCGGCGGCGACGATCTTCGCGTCGACCGTGGTGGGCGTCATGCCTGCCAGCAGGATCGGTGAGCGGCCGGTGAGCCGGGTGAACTTGGTGGACAACTTGACCGAACCGTCCGGAAGACTGATCACCGACGGCGCATAGCTCGACCATGGCTTACCCACCTCCGGCGCGGCACCGACGGTGAACAGGTTGCGTTGGCCGCCGCGAGTTGCGGCCGCCACAATGCCCACTCCCAGACCGCGGATCACTGGCGCCGTCACCCGGGTCAGGATGTCGCCGGGTCCGAGGTCCAGGATCCACCGGGCGCCCGCGTCAGAGAGTCCGGTCACCGCCTCCACCCAGTCGACCGGCTGCACCAGGATCGCGTCGGCCATCGCGCGCGCCAAATCGACGTCGAGGCCCACCGCCGCGGCCCACCGCGCCACGATGTCCACCCCGTCCGCCAGACGCGGCGTGTGGAAACCGACCTCCACCGCCACCGGGTCGAACATGGGTGAGAACGCGGCGCCGCCGCGGAGTTTGTTCTTCCGCTCGGCGGCCTCGGTGTCGGCGATCTGCTCGCAATACAGTTCGAAGCGCGACAGTTGCTCGGGCGTTCCGGTGATCACGACTGAGCGACGCCCGTTGCGGATCGAGCACACCGGGGGTTCGACCGTGCGGACATCGGTGGCGAACTCAGCGAGCAGCGCACGAATGCGCTCCGGTTCGGCGTTGGTGACTGAGACCATCGGAGGACGTTCTCCGAGAGCAACGATGCCGCGACGCCGCGCCACCAGGGTTCCGGCCGCGCCGATCAGTTGCGCGAGCGCGAGCAGTTCGACGTCGCGCGCGCCGGCGGCGTTGAGTGCCTCGACGGCGAGCACACCCTGGGAGTGACCGGCCACCGCGACCGGCGGGGCAACGGTGAAGTCCAGCCCTTGCCGGTACAAAGCGCGTATCGCCGCGATCTGACTCAACAGCACACCGGGCAGCGACACCGCCGCCGACGTCAGGTGCCGAGTGGACGGTGCCGGTTCCTCGGCAGCGATCTGGCGCACCCAACGCAGCGGTTCGAAGCCGATGGGCCGCACCACGACCAGTTCGTCGGCGACCGGTTCCAGCAGCAGTTCCGCCTCGCCGACCACGGTGGCGAGCTCCGACTCGATCCCGGCCATCGTGACGAGTTCTTCGAGATTCGACAACCACGCACTATTGCCCTGACCACCGAAGGCCACAGCGTACGGCTCGCCCGCATTGAGCCGGTCGACGAGTGCCTGCACGCTGGTGCGGTCGGCATCGTCACTGCGCAAACTGTCGTGCTCGTGGATCGTCACCGGTGTGTGTCTCCCTAAAACGGTCTCGTCGCGCTGGCATATCGCCGGAAAGTCGTTGGCCACTGGCAAGCCTTCGCGGACAACGCTCGGCTCGCTCAACTGCATTAAGGTTCGCACAACAAGGGGACCCATTTCCTGGCGAAGATTGGTTACTGATCAGTTCTACGGACGGGTAACCGACAATGGTGTAACGGCGATTCACGCCGCTGCCACAACCCGCCCCGTCAAACGTCCTGCATGCAGGTGGTTACGGTCGAGTAGCCACAACACCGCTGTTCAACGCTTGATTGTTATCGAATCGTTACCCCGCGGATTCGCGGCCGTCCGAGTCCCCCCACCAACTGCTACCTGCCGTCCGAGTCACGAATTGCCCGGCGGAAATGTGAGGTTGAGTTTGCGGGAATTAACCTACTTTTGAGTAGGTTTTCCGATCTCTCAATCCCACTGACCAAAATTTCTCCATCCCACGGATCGAATTGGCCGAGTGGAACGCCCAGGCCGGGTCTCGGAGTCGCCGTAGCGGCCGACGTAACACCCCCCGACGGCACCGCGATAACCCGCACAGACCCGTGCTGCCGGGCAACCGACTCCCCGGCAGCACGGGCCTTTCCCAGTTCCCTAACCCGGCGTCCTCGGGAACCGACACACCACCGAACGACTCCTAGCGCACACTGAGGATTCCGGCGGCATCGACCAGCCCGGCGGATAGGAGCGCGCGATGTCCGAAGAGTTCACCCCGCCGTCGGTCGTTGTCGGCATCGATGGATCCCGCAACGCGGTGGACGCCGCGATCTGGGCCATCGACGAAGCCCGGAGCCGGGATGTGCCACTTCGCCTCGTGGCCGCGGCGGCCACCGGTGAGCGAGACGAGGCGGACGTGGCCGTCCGCGCCGCCGCCGCGGCCGTCGAGGCGAGCCGCCGGCCGGTACGGATCGAAATGCACGTCCTCGACGGCGCGCCGGTGCCCACCCTGCTGGCGGTCGGCGGGAGCGCGCTGATGATCTGCGTCGGGGCGGTGGGCATTCGACATTTCGACGCTGATCGCGTCGGCTCCACCGCACAGGCGCTGGTCAGCTCCGCGCACTGCCCGGTCGCGGTGGTACGCGAACCGGGGCGGCCGGATCCCGCCGACCCGGGCTGGGTGGTGGTGGAGTTGGACGACACCCCGGACAGTGCCGCCGTGCTGCAGTTCGGCGTGACAGAAGCCAGACTCCGGAACGCGCCGTTGCGGGTACTGGGTCTATGGCAGTCCCGATACACTGACGTCCACGACTCGCACGCGGTGGGTGACGGCAACCGCCTCGTTCGTGCCCAACTGGACCGGCGGCTGTCGCACTGGAAGAACCGCTACCCCGATCTCGACGCACTACCGGTGGCCATCCACGGCAACGCCCTGAGCTACCTGTCCACCCACGCGGCGGACATCGGCGTCGTGGTGGTCGGCGCGCCGAACAGCACCGGAGTCGGCGAATTGCTGGGACCGATGGGGCAGACCGCCCTGAATGACACCCACTGCACCATCGTGGTCGTAGATCGTCAACGACTACTCTGACCGCGCCGTCCGCGCGTTAGGGTGATCCCATGGTCACCGTCTTTCTGGTCGACGATCACGAAGTCGTGCGCAGGGGCCTGATTGACCTGCTCAGCGCCGACCCTGAGCTCAAGGTGATCGGCGAGGCAGGTTCGGTGACTGCGGCGATGGCTCAGATTCCCGCGCTGCGCCCGGACGTCGCAGTGCTCGATGTACGTCTGCCCGATGGCAACGGCATCGAATTGTGCCGCGACCTGTTGTCGAAGATGCCGGAACTGCGGTGTTTGATGTTGACCTCGTTCACCTCCGATGAGGCCATGCTCGACGCGATCCTGGCCGGTGCCAGCGGTTACGTGGTCAAGGACATCAAGGGCATGGAACTGGCAAAGGCCATCAAGGACGTCGGCGCGGGACGCTCCCTGCTGGACAACCGAGCAGCCGCCGCGTTGATGGCCCAGTTGCGCGGCGCCGCCGAAAGCTCCGATCCGCTCTCCGGTCTCACCGATCAGGAACGCGTGCTGTTGAACCTGCTCGGCGAAGGCCTGACCAACCGGCAGATTGCCGCCCGGATGTTCCTGGCCGAGAAGACGGTCAAGAACTATGTGTCGCGGCTGCTGGCCAAGCTCGGCATGGAACGTCGCACCCAGGCTGCGGTTTTCGTCTCCAAGCTTGACCAGAACCCGCGCCGGAACGACTGAATTGCGCCGGGGAGAGTCGCGTGAAGGGCGTCATTTTCAATCTGCTGGAAGAGGTCGTGGTTGATGCCCGCGGGGAACGGGTGTGGGACGAACTTCTTGACGCGGCGGGGGTCAGCGGTGTCTACACCTCACTCGGCAGCTATGACGACGCGGAGATCATGTCGCTGGTATCGGCGGCCGGTGCGCCCCTGTCGATGTCGGACCGCGAGGTGCTCCGCTGGTTCGGCCGACAGGCGATGTCGATTCTGGCGACCAGCCGGCCGGAATTCTTCACTCCGCACCAACACGCGGCACCGTTTCTTCGTACCCTCAACAGTGTCATCCATCCGGAGGTGCGCAAGCTCTATCCCGGGGCGTACTGCCCGCATTTCGGTTTCCAGTCTCCTCCCGACGGATCGCTGCTGATCGACTATCGCTCGCCGCGCAAACTCTGCGACCTTGCCCACGGCTTCATCCTGGGCGTCGGAGACCACTACGGCGAGACGTTGAATGTCCGACACCTGGAATGTATGCATCACGGGTCGGATCGTTGCCTGATGGCCATTGACGGCGGCACGGGCCGGGATTGATGGATGATTCCGAAATCGGCTCCGGGCCAGCCGATCTGATCAGGAGGCTGACCGAAGACGTCGACCTTCTGGGCCGACGCCTCGCCCGCGAGCGGGAGAACCGACGCGAGGCGGAGCAGATCGCCGAGCGCACACTGCGCGACCTCTACCAGAAGCAGCACGAAGTGGCGTTCCTTTCGGCCATCGCCACCAAGGCCAACAACGCCGATTCGGTCAGCGAGGTACTGGCGGCTGCGCTGGAGGACATGTGCCGATTCACCGATTGGTCTGCGGCGCATGCCTACATCGCCGTCGGCGACGGCGAGGAGCGCCGCATGCGGCCCACCGGCATCTGGTGCCGAGATCCCGGCATCGAGATTTCCGCACTGCGGGCCGCCACGACGCCACTCGCCAAGGGGCAGTGCCTACCGGGCCGGGTGTGGGAATCCGGCGAACCGGTCTGGCTTGAGGACCTCGCGAGCAGTCGGCATTTCCACCGCCTCGACGGTGCTCAACGCAGCGGTTTGCGCACGGCCTTCGGCGTCCCGGTGCTGGTTGGATCCGAGGTGATGGCCGTGTTGGAATTCTTCGGGCCGATCCCAATACCGGAAGATTCCGATCTGGTGGGATTAATCGCCCAGGCGGGCACGCAACTGGGCCGGGTGATCGAACGCGAGGATGGCCGGACTCGCCTCCTGAGCTCGTATGCGCAGACCCGGGCCCGGCAGGCATGGATCGAGGCGACTCGCGACATCGCCACCGAGTTGCTCCGCGGTGCCGAACCCGGGGAGGCATTTCGGCTCATCGCCCAGCGCGCACAAAATCTCAGCGGGGCCGATATGGCGCTGGTCGCCGTGCCCGCCGACGCCGAGGGCTCGATGGCCGATGTGACGGAGTTGTTGGTGAGCGAGACGGTCGGCTGGGACCGCCCGCCTGCAGGGGGGCCATCGCTGCCCGTCGCGAACAGTGCGATCGGCACCGCCTTCACCAGTCGCACCCCATGCCGACTCGACACCGCGCCCGACGTCGTGGCACTGGTCGGCGACGCCGGGCCCGCAATGGTGCTGCCGCTGCGATCCACCGAGACCGTCGCGGGGGTGGTGGTGGTCCTGAAGCGTCGAGGCGCCCCGGAGTTCACCGACGAACAGTTGGAGATGATGGCGACTTTCACCGATCAGGCCACCCTGGCCTGGCAGTTGGCCAGCACGCAGCACCGGATGCGCGAGCTTGACGTGATCGCCGACCGCGAACGGATCGCCCGCGACCTGCATGACCACGTGATCCAGCGGCTGTTCGCGGTGGGCCTGTCACTGCAGGGCACGATCCCACGGGCCCGCACGCCGGAAGTGCAGGTGCGCCTGACCGACATCGTCGACGAGTTGCAGGGCGTGATCGGAGAAATTCGTACCAAGATCTTCGAACTGCACGGGGGCTCCTCGGGAGCCACCCGGTTGCGGCAACGACTCGACGAGGCGATCGCCGGCTTCTCGGGATCGGGCCTGCGCACCACCGCGCGGTTCTCCGGGCCCCTGTCGGTAGTCGACGCGACGCTGGCGGATCACGCCGAGGCAGTTCTGCGCGAGGCGGTCAGCAACGCGATCCGGCATGCGCAGGCCAACAGCCTGATCATCAACGTCCGGGTCGAGGACGACCTGAGCGTGGAGGTGATCGACGACGGTTGCGGAATGCCGCCCGACGTCACCGCCAGCGGGCTGGCGAACCTGCGGGCGCGCGCAGCAGAGGCGGGCGGCGAACTGGTGGTCACCGATGCGCCCGGCGGCGGAACGCACGTGCGCTGGTCCGCGCCGCTGACGTGATACCCCGGTTAGGCTGCGAGCCATGGCGATTGACCGTGCCGCACTGGCAGCGGGCTGTATCAGGCTCGCATCAGGCGTCTCATTTCTCATCGACCCGGTTCGGGCCAACCGACTCTGGGGTGATCCTGATGAACCGGCCCCGACCGCACGACTGCTGCTGCGCTCGATGGGCTACCGCGACGCGCTAATCGGCGGTCTGCTCACCGCCGCCGCGTTGCGCGGCAACGACACCCGGGGATGGTTCCTGGCATCCGCGGGCGCTGACGGGGCCGACCTGCTGGGTGGTGTCGGTGTGCACCACGAAATGAAGCGAACACAGCGCGTGATCGGTCTGGGTGGTGCGGTGATCGGGATCGCGGTAGGACTCTGGGGCGCGACGCGCACCCCAACGATGACGACGCGCGATTAGCGCGCGACGATCACCGGCATTCGGGCACCGTGGATCACCGAAGTACTCACCGAACCCAGCATCATCCCGGCGAAGCCACCCCGGCCGTGGCTGCCAACCACCAAAAGCTGAGCCGCCGCGGCCTGCTCGAGTAGTTGGTGGGCGGGGCGGTCGGCCACGACGATGCGGCGCACGAGGACGTCCGGATAGTGCTCGGCCCAACCGGCCAACCGCTCACTGAGGGTTTCCTCAGCCCCGGTCTGCAACTGCGACCAGTCCGCACCGGGGAACTCCAAGAGCCCGGTATCACTCCAGGCATGCACGGCCACCAGGTCGACACCGCGCAACGATGCTTCCTCGAAGGCGATCGCCACCGCGCGCTCAGATGCCGGGGAGCCGTCCACTCCCACCACCACCGGGGCCAACGACGGATGCGGCATCAGCGGGTCCTCGTCGTGGATGATCGCTACCGGGCAGTGCGCGTGGTGAACCAGACCGGTGCTGACCGACCCCAACAGCCCGCGGGCCAACGCGCCGCGGCCGCGGCAGCCCACCACGATCAACTGTGCCCGAGTGGACTCCTCAGCGAGTACCGGAACCGAGCTTCCGGCCACCATGTCACCGCTGACCTCGAGCGCCGGGGCCCCGAGAAGATGGGCGGCCTCCTGGGCCGTCTTGATCGCGGCGGCGAGCACCCTGCGACCCTCATCCTCCTGCCACTGCAGGAATCCGGCCGGCATCGGCACCTCCGGGAACGCCGTCACGACCGGAGGGTTGAGCACATGAACCACCTTGAGCGGAACTGACCGCAGCGCCGCGGCGCGGGCGGCCCAATCAACGGCCACCTGCGACACCGCCGAACCGTCCACGCCGACCGTGACCAGTTGAGTGTGTGCCGCGGTTGCCATTTCGCTCCTGTCCTACCCTCAGACAGAACTTGGTCTGGGGCAGGGCTTGATCCTAGGGCCGGCCGTGCCCCGCGGATCAGGGACATTTGTCACCTACGCCGGGCCGGACGGCCCTGATCGGCGTCGCCCCGGGCCGCGCGATACCCGCGGACTGGCCTATCGTCGACCCCATGTCGGATCGCGGCGCACGGGCCGAAATCGACCCGCGCCGCCATGACGCCGTGTTGTTCGATCTCGAGGGACCGGTCATGGAGTCGGTGGGAACGCTGATGCACGGACTCGAGGCTGCCGGCCTGGCCGTCGCAACAGTCTCCGCAGCTAGCCAGCCGGCGACATTGCTCGACACCGCGCGCCGCCTCGGCGCGCGGCCGGGTCGCGCCATCGTCGTCACCGGTACCGAAGCCGGTGTCGCGGCGGCGCGCACTTGCGGGTTCGGCGTCGTCATCGGCGTCGTCACCGGCAGCGACACCGAGGGCGTGGCCGCCGCCCTTACCGCGCGCGGCGCCGACGCGATCGTCGATGATCCAGCGCAGGTCACGGTCCACATCATCGACCGCCGGATGTCCGCCCTGCCGGATGCCCTGACGTGCGCCGCTCACATCGACGCCGCGATGGCAGCGCACCGGCCCGCATTCTTCTTCGACTTCGACGGCACGCTGTCGGAGATCGTCGACCAACCCGGGGCCGCCACCCTGGTGGATGGGTCCGCCGAGGCGCTGCGCGCGCTCGCGGCGCGCTACCCGGTGGCGGTGCTGTCTGGTCGCGATCTTGCCGACATCGTCGACCGGGTCGGAATCCCGGGTCTGTGGTACGCGGGCAGTCACGGCTTCGAGATTCTCTGTCCGGATGGGACGCATCACGGCAATGAGGCTGCTGCGCAAGCCATTCCGGTACTGGAATCAGCAGCAGCCGAGCTCGCCGAACGCCTTCGCGCCGACACCGGGGTATCGGTGGAACACAAGCGCTACGCAGTCGCGGTGCACTTCCGCAACGCCGGGACCGCTGCCGCCGCTACCGTGACCGCCGCGGTGCACGATGTCGGCAGGCGCAACGGATTGAGGGTCACCACCGGACGTAAAGTCGTCGAACTTCGTCCGGATGTGGACTGGGACAAGGGCAAGACACTGCAGTGGATCGCCGCGCAGATGAGCGGCGACGGTCCGCTGCTACCGATCTTCATCGGGGACGACCTGACCGACGAGGACGCCTTCGACGCCGTCCTGGACGACGGCCTCGGCATCGTCGTCCGGCACAGCGAGGATGGCGACCGGGCCACCGCGGCGCGGTACTGCCTCGATGACCCCCGGCGGGTTCGGGAGTTCATCGACAAGCGGGTCCAGCCTGGGCCGGATTAGGTCAGGGCCGGATCGGATCGGGGGCACCGACCCACTCGATCACCTCGGTCAGCGGACGGCGCGGGGTCGTCGGCAATGGGTCGGCGTTGACCGGTGCCCACCCGATCCGCACCAGCATCTGCGGGTAGCCGGCGTTACCGAATACGTCGGCGCGTACCGCCGCACGGGTCTCGGCGATCTCCAGTGGCTCGGTCACCGGGCAGGAGGCCAGACCCATCGCGGTCGCCGACAGCAACACCAGGCTGGTGGCCTCGCCGGCCCGCAACCGGGCCAGGTCGTCGTCGGCCTCGGTACCCAGCGCGATGACGACCGCGTTGTCCTCGCACGATGAGCTCTGCGGCGGCTGGCGTAACTCCGGGCCGGCGAACACCCGGGCCGGCAGGGGTGACAGGGGGTCGGGGTCGGGGGCATTGCGCGCCGGGACCCCGGCGACCGACCCGTAACGTCCGCTCCAGGCGCTCAGCTCAGCGAGGTAGTCGGGGTCGGCGGCGTGTTTCCAGGCCGCCTCGGCAACGATCTGGCGCAGCCGGGGCAGCAGTTCGATCTGGCGCAGCATCACCCCGGCGCGCGCCGCCCTGGCGCCCATCAGAGCGATATCGCCCCGTGGGACCAGCCAGGAACTGTAACGGCGCCGGTCGGTTCGGCGCCGGTCGATCGCCGCCGCCAGCATCACGTCGAGTTCGCCGGGTGGCTGACGCACCATCTCGATGGCCGCCAGATGGTCGGTGTCCGCCGCGTCGGGCAGCCGCGCGACCCGGGCGTGCCAGCCCAGCGCGGCCAACCCGACGGTGCAGTGATGCAGGGCGGACCCGCAGCTGACCAGCAAGTCTCGTCGATCAGGGTCGGCGTGGGGCAGGTGACGGTTCGGATCGGCGTACAGGTGCAGTCGGTCCGGTTCGACCCGCCAACGCCAGGGCTGCGAGTTGTGGACCGACGGCGCCCTAGCGGACAGGGTGAGGGCGGCGCGAAGAGTCTCGGGATCGGGAAAATTCGCACTCATTTGGTTCCACTCTCGCCGGATCGACGGCCTCGCACCAGAGACGTAAGTCCCTCATCGGAGAGGAGTCCTCACGCGTGCCTGCTGGTCACTCCCCCATCGACGACGAGATGGGCGCCGGTGATGAACGACGCGCCCGGCGACATCAGAAAGGCCACCGCGGCCGCCACCTCTGCAGGTAGGCCCAGCCGACCCAACGGCGCCGCCTGCTCGAAACCTTGCCGAACCTCGTCGATGTCAAGTGCGACCTGCAACATCGGGGTGCGAATGAAGCCCGGGCAGACCGCGTTCACCCGGATTCCCTCGGGCCCAAACTGGGCGGCCATCGACCGGGTCAAACCCAACAGGCCGGCCTTGGACGCGCAGTAGGCCGGGATGAAGGGGTTGGCGGTCAAACCCTCGATGCTGGAGATTCCTACGATCGCGGGTCCTGCGCCGGCCACAGCGGCCTGCCGCAGGTGCGGAAGCAGAAGTTGCACGAGGATCGCCTGAGCCCGCAGGTTGACGTCCAGCACCGCATCCCACGACTCCTCGGTATAGGCACCCACCGGTTCGGGGATCACCCGGCCGGCAGCGTGCACCAGACCGTCGACCCCATCGAGTGCGGCGACCGCGGCGTGGACGGCGGCGGCCATCGCGTCCGCGTCACAGACGTCGACGACCGCGTGCGGCATGCCCAGCGTGTCGGCCACCTGCGCCACCCCGGGCGCGATGTCCCACAGCGCGACCCCGCGGCCCGCCGCGACCAGTGCCTCGGAGCAGGCGCGGCCAATGCCGGAGGCGGCGCCCGTCACGATGATCCCGCTCACGAGCATCCTCCAACCGGTTCGGCGACCTTAGACGGGTTTGAACTCCGAGATCAGCCAGCGGCCGTCGCTGCGCACCATGGTCACCATGACACTGCTGGTGGCCAGCGCAGGTGATGGCCGTTCCCTACTGGTGGTCACCTGGTTGACGAAGACGAGCACCTGCGCCCGCCCCGGATCCATCTGTGAAACCGCTGCCCGGGCGACATTTGCCTCGGTTTTCACGCCCCGCTGGGAGACCGCCGGCCGGACTACATCGTCGGTGAACCTGCTGTACTCATCGAGGAAACCACCGGTCAGGTGCGATTTTGCGGTAGCCAGGCTCTGGTCGAGGTTGTCCGGGGAGTACGAGAGCACCGCCTCGGTACCTTCCTTGGCGGCGGCGATCACCTGCTGCTGGGCGTCGGCGTTCGTCAACTGGTCGGGCCGGAACAGGAACCAGAAAACCAGACCCGCGGCAATCGCCGAGGCCGCCAGCAGTGCGGCCGGCAGCACCACGAAGGGTCGCCAGTGGCGTCCCGACGGTCCAGGGAGGCCCTCGGGAGCCTCACCGTCAGGGGCCTCAACATCGGTGACCTCACCATCGAGGACCTCACCATCGAGGACCTCACCATCGGGGACGTCACCATCGGGGGCCTCACCATCGGGGACGTCGGCATCAGCCACGGTCTCGTCGAGAACCGCCTCGGGGTGCTCACTGGTACTCACGGGACAAACTCCACATTCGACATCTTCCACTGGTCCTCGTCACGGCTCACGGTCACACTCATCCGCCACGGCCGGGGGTCGTCTCGGGCGCCACTGGCATTGGTCACCTGAGACGTCGCGGCCACCAGAACGACAGCATTGTCGTCACCGGTCGATTCAAGCGCGGCGGCGGTCACCGCACCCTTGGTGACGGACTTCCCCTTCTGTGCTGTCGCGATGAAATCACCTGCACGGCTGGCGAAATCATCGCGGAACGCGCCGATGGACAGGTCGAGGATTCGCTGCACATCGGCCTCGGCCCGGTCATGGTCGATGGAAAGTAACGCCACGATGCCCTCGCTGGCAGCCTCGATGAGTTTGCGGTCCTGGGCGCGAGTCGCGGCGGCCTCGGTGTGCTTGACCAGCATGAGGCCGGTCAGCGCCAGCAATGCGCCGATCAGTAGGGCGGCGGCGGCCAACGCCGCCGCGCGCCACCGAGACAGCCGACGCGGGGGGCGGATTTCCCCGGCACCGGCGGGGGCACTGATGTCTCGCAATCGGGCGGCTTTGGCCTTGGCGAGGGCCGCCTCGGCGCGAGCATCGGCCTCGGCAGCCTCGGCCTCAGCGAGTTCGACCATCACGTCCGCCACCCGGATCTGAGCCGGCACGTCGACGTCCGGACGCTCTGAGGTCACAGCCGATAAACCTTCCCGGACGCCGAAGAACATGATCCTAGACGGCCCAAACGCACGTCCCGGTCCCAGGTAGCGTGCCAAACTCTCACATCATGCAACTGAGTCGGATGCAATTGAGTCGGATGCGGCGGAGTCGGATGCAATTGAGTCCGGTGCGCCGGAGTCGGATGCGGTGGATTCGGTGTGGCATGCCACTGGCGGCCATCGCCGGGCTGGTCGGGGCGACTCCGGCGGCGGCTGAGGATGGGATGCTCCACGACGTCACCTACACCGTGTACACCGAGACGCCGTTCTTCGCCGAGATCTACTATCGCGACTTCGAACCGGCGAACTTCGCCGACTACAGCCACAATCCCTACCTGTTCAGTCCCAACGTCGAGGCCGACCTTGGGCCGGACCGGCCCTGGGTGCTCAACGTCCGACTGGCCAATCCGCAGTACTGGGCGATGGTGCTGGCTACTAGCGAAGGGTCGCCGAACCCACCGAATTTCCACTGCACCCTGGCTGTCGACGGCACGGTGGTGAAGACGAACTCCGGCCCCAAAGGCGCGCTGTGTTCGCTGCGGCAGTGGTGATCAGGCGTCGCCGCGCACCCAGACCGCCTGATTGTTCTCAAACGCGCAGGTCAAAAAGAGTCCATCCGGGGCTTGGGCGACAGCGTTCTCGTTGGCCGAGCAACTGGAATTGAGTTCCCGCACGCCCATCATGGGAGGGGAACGGAAGTAGCGCGGCTCATAGCGCCGCGGCGATCCGCAGAACACCAGCCTGCCCCAGGACGTCGTCCCGAAAACATAAAACGAGGTGTCCGCGCACGGGGCACCCAGTACCACCCCGCCGGTGATCCCCGGCGTGCAGAACGCGTCGTTGCACTCCGCGGCGTGGGCCGGGGCGGGCGTGAGCAATCCGCCGACCATCAGTACGGCGACAACGGCTACGGTCATTCGCACACGCCTACTGTCGCATATCAACACCAGTCCGGCCGGCAGATCCGGCCGATGAGGAGGTCTCTTGCCGACCAATGGTCCTGACCCGATCGGAACGGCCGACGAACTCGCCCGGGAAGCCGAGGCGCAGGCCCTGGCCGCCGAGGCCCGCGCCGACGCAGCCCGCGCCCGAGCCGCCGAGTTGCGCCGCGAACTCGACGCCACCGACGCCCCCGACGTCGCGCCCACCGACGTCGTGCCCACCGACGTCGCGCCCACCGACGTCGCGCCCACCGACGTCGCGCCCACCGACGTCGCGCCCACCGACATCCCGCTCGCAGCGTCGCCCCCACCTGCACCACCGGCCGGGCTGCTGCGAACTGTCGCCGTCGCCGTCACGACACTGCTGACGGCGGGCTTGCTCGGCGCGACCGGGTACATGGTCTGGCAGCACCAGAAGGCCGCCGAGTTGCGCCGCAGCGCCGCCGAGTTCACCGCGGCGGCACGCCAGGACGTGATCAACCTGATGTCGATGGACTACACCCGGGCGCAGGAGAGTGTGCAACGCGTGCTGGACAACTCGACCGGAAAGTTCCGGGCCAACTTCGATGAAACCGCCGATGAGTTCGTCAAAGCACTGCAGGACGAGAAGATCGTCACCACGGCGACGATCAACGACGCCGCGGTGGAACTCGATTCGATGACCGACGAGTCCGCCGTCGTCATGGTGTCGGCGACGTCGCGCCGCGAGGGCAGGCAAGCTCCCAAGGAGCAGCAACAACCTCAGGTGTGGCGGGTAGTCCTGACTCTGGAACGCGAAGGCGATCAGATCAAGATGTCCGGCGTCGAGTTCGTCTGAGCGCCGATAACTCCAGGTGAGCGCCAGTGACGTGAACGACACCTCCGCCGCGCCGCAGTGGCACCGCTTCGCCGACGCCGTCGCCGTACCCCGCGACTACTCCACGCTGTGGCGGTGGTCGGTGGACCACCCGGCGCAGTTTTGGCGAGCCGTCTGGGACTACTTCGGAATTCAGTCCGATACCGTGCCCGCCGACGGCGACGAGGGCGTGCTCACCGAGCCGACGATGCCCGGTGCCCGGTGGTTTCCCGGCGTCACCGTGAACTACGTCGAGGCCGTGCTACGGCACTGCGGCCGCGCCGGTCCGGCCATCATCGGCATCGACGAAGCCGGCGACCGAACACAGATCGACTGGTCGGAGTTGCCCGGTCGGATCGGAGCGGTTGCCGCCGAGTTGCGCAGACTGGGGGTGGGTCCGGGCGACCACGTCGGCGCCTACCTGCCCGACGTGGCCGACGCGGTGGTGGCGTTCCTGGCCACCGCCACCCTCGGAGCGGTGTGGTCCGGTTGCGGCCAGGACTACGCGCCACAGGGCGCGGCGACCCGCCTGGGTCAGCTCGAGCCGAAGGTCGTTTTCAGCTGTGACGGTTACCAGTTCAACGGGCGCTGGATCGACAAGCGCTCGGACACCGTCGAACTCCTCGGATTGCTACCGGGCGAACCACACCTGCTGCTCATCGACGGCGCGCGCTACCGCGAACTCGTCGCCAACCCCGCTTCCGATGTCACGCAGTCAGTCGATGTCACGCCGGTGGCCTTTGATCACCCGCTGTGGGTGTTGTTCACCTCCGGCACCACCGGCGCACCCAAGGGAATCGTGCACGGCCACGGCGGCGTGGTGCTGGAACACCTCAAGGCCGCAGCGCTGCACGCCGATCTCAGCGCAGAGGACGTCTTCTTCTGGCAGACCGCACTGAGTTGGATGATGTGGAACTTCCGGATCGCAGGACTGCTGTGCGGTGCCCGGGTGATCTGTTACAGCGGACATCCGATGTATCCCGACGCCGATCGGCTCTGGGACCTCCTCGAAGCGGAGCAGGTCACCTACTTCGGTACCAGCCCGGGGCATCTGCAGGGGTCTCGCAAAGCCGGTCTTCACCCCGGCGCCGGCCACGACCTGAGCCGGTTACGAACCCTGGGAAGCACCGGCTCACCACTGCCGGGCGATCTCTACGAGTGGGTCAAGGCCGACGTCGGCAGCCACGTCGAGGTGTCCTCGATCAGCGGGGGGACGGACGTGGTGACCGCCTTCGCCGGTGGAACCGCCGGCGTCCCGACGGCCCCGGGCGAACTGGCGACCCGCTATCTGGGTGTGGCCCTGCACAGCTGGTCTCCGCACCGCCGGGAGCTGATCGGCGAGGTGGGCGAGATGGTGATCACCGCGCCGATGCCGTCCATGCCCATCGGTTTCGTCAATGACGCGGATGGATCCCGTTATCGCGCAGCATATTTCGATCACGAGTGGGCCGACGGCCAGGATGGCGGGACTTGGCGCCACGGCGACTGGGTGACCGTGACCGATCGCGGTGCGGTGGTGGTCCACGGTCGCAGCGACGCCACCCTCAACCGGCACGGCATCCGGATGGGCTCGGCCGACATCTACGAGGTGGTGGAGGCGATCGACGTCGTGACGGAGGCCTTCGTGTTGGGGATCGATGGCCCCGGCGACGCCTACTGGATGCCGATGTTCGTGACCCTGGCCGACGGCACTGAACTCGATGACACGCTGGTCGAGTCCATCCGCACCCGGATCCGCACCCGGCTCTCACCACGGCACGTGCCCGACGACGTCATCGCCGCCCCGGGCATCCCGCACACCCGCACCGGCAAGAAACTCGAGGTGCCGGTGACCGCGATCATGGCCGGCCACGCGGGCGTCTCGCTGGATCCCCGGGCGATCGACAACCCCGACCTCATCGACTGGTACCGAGAACAGGGCCGCGCACACCGCTGGTGAACCCCGATTAGGTTGGGTCCATGGAATCACCAACGGTCTTCATCACCGGAGCCGCCGCCGGGATCGGCCGCGCCACCGCAGTGGCATTCGCGCGCCACGGCTATCGGGTCGGCGCCTACGACATCGACACCGCCGGACTGCACACACTGCGCGACGAGATCGGTGGCGCCGAAGTGGTCACCGGCGCGCTCGATGTGACCGACGCCGCCGCATGGACCCGCCAGCTCGAGGCCTTCACCGGAAGCTCACGACGACTGGACATTCTGGTCAATAACGCCGGGGTCCTCAGCGCTGGACGGTTCGAGGAGATTCCGCTGGAAACCCAGCGCAGGATCATTGACATCAACGTCTACGGCACGATGGCCGGCATGCACACGGCGTTCCCGTTCCTGCGGAATACGCCGCGGTCCCAGGTGGTCAACCTATGTTCGGCGTCGGCCATCTACGGCCAGCCCGAACTCGCCACCTACTCGGCGAGCAAGTTCGGCGTGCGGGGACTCACCGAGGCCCTGGAGATCGAATGGCGCCGCTACGGGATCCGGGTGATCGCGATGTGGCCGCTGTTCGTCGCAACCGCCATGGTGGACGGGGTCGAGACCGGCAGTACGAAGTCGCTGGGCGTGCACCTGGGCGCCGAGGACGTCGCCGCGGCCGTGTACCAGGCCACCCACCCGGACCGGACGTGGCCGGCGCGGGTGCACTACCCGGTGGGCGGACAGACCCGAGTGCTAGCCGCCCTGTCCCAGGTGTCACCGAACTGGGCTACCCGGTTGCTGACCAGGACGCTCTCGCGCAGCTAGCCGTAGCGTCGTGGAAATGCCGTAGCGTCGTGGAAATGCCGTAGCGTCGTGGAAATGTCAGAGCCGACGGACTTCCCCGCAGAGCGACCGGAGGCGCACCCGGAGCCGGTCACCGCTGACCGCCGTGGCCGGTGGATCGCGCCACTGGCACTGGTGATCTCGCTGCTGGCCGCCGTCGCGGCGGGATGGACACTGGCCAGACCCGCACCGCACGCCGATGCCCTGCAAGCCGATGCCCCGAACATCAGCAGCGACCCCAAGGGGCAGGTCTGTTCCGCGTTCTCCACGGTCAGCGCCGCTGTTTACCGCTACACCAACGTCACCCTTCCCGCCGACCTCGGCCCGACACTGCCCGCCGCTCAGGAGGCGATCGCCGCCAACGCCCGCCTGGCGATGGCCGGCGGTTCTGCCTACCTTGTGCGCAACCTGCCGCCGAACGCCGCGGCGGACCTGTCGAGCGAAGTGCGGGATTTCGCAGCCACCCTGGACACGATCGCGATGAAACTGCTCGCCGGAGTCCCCGACACGGACCCGGAACTGAAGAATTTGCTGAAGTCCGCCGATGATGCCAACAAGAAAATCGCCGAAATCTGCAAGTAATGGCTACGGTGGGCCGATGACAGCGCGACGGTGGCCGGTTGGGGCTGCGGTGATCGCCCTCGCGGTGCTGCCCGCGACGCCGGCGACCGCCGATGCACCCGATGAGCAGGTGACTGAGCCCGGCCTGACCGCCGAAGTACTACCGGTGCCCCCGCCACCGGCGCCAGGAATTGATCCCGCGCCACCGGCACCGATGGGGTTGATCCCGCCGATCTCGACGATCGGTGGCCTCCTGGGTCAAACTGGAATCGAACCGGCCGGCCCACTGGGCCTGCCGGACCTAGCGACCTACGGCAACGCTCTGGTGCTGGGCCAGAACCTGGTCCCGTCGGTACCCGGCACCGCCGAGCAGGCCGTGACACCCAGCCTCGAGGTGTTCACCGACGACTATCTGGTTCCGCTCAACCTGGTGCCGGCCGCTCCCGGCGAGGGTTCCCCCGCACCCGGCATCGGCCCCAACGCGGACATCCCCGGAGCCGGCCGGATCGCCATGCTGCGGCGACTGCACGAGATGTATCAGGCGGGCAATCTCACCGGCGCACTGCTCGGTCAGTTGCCCAAGGATGAGTTCGGCCAGCCGATGCTGCCGGCGGCGGATCCGCCACCGGGCTGACCGGCTCGCCTGCAGCCCGGGTGCCGGGCGGTAGGTTCGATCGGTGCGAGTCGACGGGCGCGAGGTCACCGTTGTCGGCAGCCTGTTGCAACCGCTGACACGACGCACCAACGACATCGTGCGGTTGGCGCTGGCAACGGCGTTCCTCGCGATTGTGATCACCAGTTCGATCATCACCCGCAGCGACTGGGTAGGCCTGGAGAAATCGGTCTCACGGATCATCGGCGTGCTCACCCCCACCCAGTCCAACCTGGTCTACCTGGCGTACGGCATCGCCATCGTCGCGCTGCCGTTCGTGATCCTGATCGGCCTGATCGCCGGCCGGCAGTGGAAACTCCTGGGCGCCTACGCCGCCGCCGGAGTGATCGCCGTGTTGGCGCTGTCGATCACCGGCGAGGGCATCGCCGCCCCGCGCTGGCATTTCGACCTCACCGAACGATTGTCGACGATGCTGTCGCAGTTTCTCGACGACCCGCGCTGGATCGCCATGCTGGCCGCGGTGCTCACCGTGTCGGGGCCGTGGCTGCCCGGCCGTTGGCGGCGCTGGTGGTGGGGGCTGCTGCTGGCGTTCGTGCCGATCCACCTGGTGGTCAGCGCGGTGGTGCCGGCGCGGACGCTGCTCGGACTGGCGGTGGGGTGGTTCGTCGGCGCGCTGATCGTTCTGGTCGTCGGCACACCGGCACTGGAAGTACCCCTTGACGGTGCCGTCCGGGCTCTATCCCGGCGCGGCTTCACCGTCGCCGGCCTCACCGTGGTGCGCCCGGCGGGGCGCGGGCCGTTGGAGTTAGCGGCCATCGACGACTCAGGACGAGGCGCCGTCGTCGAGTTATACGGACCCAACCAGCGCAGCGGCGGGGCGCTGCGCCAATTCTGGCGCTGGCTGGTGTTGCGGGACAGCGAAACCGCTCCCCTGCAGACATCCATGCACCGCGCCGTCGAGCACCGCGCGCTGATGACCATCGCGGCCGGCGACCTCGGCGTCGCCAACACCGCCACCTTGACGGTGGCGGGCCTGGATCGAGGCTGGACCATGTTCTCCCACACTCCACCGCGCGGCACGCCACTGGATAAGGCCGATGCCGGGTCGGTCCCCACCGTGTGGGAGTCGCTGGCGGTCCTGCAACGCCACCAGATCTCCCACGGGGACCTGCGATCCTCGGAGATCACCGTCGATGACTCCGGCACCGTGCTGTTTGGCGGTTTCGGCAACTCCGAATACGGTGCGACCGAGGAGCATTTGCAGGCTGACATCGCCCAACTGCTGCTGACCACGACCGCGACGTTCGGTGCCGAGGCGTCGGTTCGGGCCGCCGTCGCCGCCCTCGGTCCCGAGGCCGTGCTCGACGGGTCCCGCCGGCTGACGAAGTCGGCCCTTCCGGCGCGGATCCGCAAGTCGGTCGCTGATCCCCGAGCACTGATGACCGCGGCGCGCGACGAAGTGAAAAAACAAACCGGCGCGAACCAGATCCAGGCGGAAACCATCACCCGGTTCACCCGCAAGCAAGTCATCCAACTGGTTCTGCTGGTTGCACTGGTCTACGTCGCCTACCCGTTCATCAGCACGTTGCCGGCCTTCTTCAGCGAACTGCGCAGCGCAAACTGGTGGTGGGCACTGCTCGGACTGGCGGTCTCAGCGCTCACCTATTTCGGCGCGGCGGCCGGACTGTGGGCGTGCGCGTCGGGCATGGTGCCGTTTCGGCACCTGGTGATCATGCAGTTCGCCAACACCTTCGCCGCCACCACCACCCCGGCCGGTGTGGGCGGCCTGGCACTGAGTACCCGCTTCCTACAGAAGGCCGGGCTCGGCACGGTCCGGGCCACCGCGGCGGTCGCGGTGCAGCAGGCCGTGCAGGTGATCACTCACGTCGCCCTGCTCATCTTTTTCTCCGTCGCCGCCGGGGCGTCGGCCGACCTGTCACATTTCGTGCCGAAACTCACACTGGTGTACCTGATCATCGGGGTGGCCCTGGGCGCGGTAGGCGCATTCCTCTTCGTGCCGAAACTGCGCAACTGGCTCGACACCGCCGTCAGGCCGAAGATCAACGAGGTCGGCGGTGAGTTGATCGAGTTGGTTCGCGATCCGAAACGCTTCGCGATCATCGTCTTAGGCTGTGCGGGAAC
>CAMDFY010000004.1 GCA_945897705.1 Bifidobacterium breve
GCATTGAGTTCGTCGCGGTCGACGGTGACGATCTTGGGGGCTTCACCGGCGGGCGTCGTGGACACGAACAACGTCGCCTCGGCCAGGCCATAGGACGGCTTGATGGCCCGCGGCGGAAACCCGAATGGCGTGAACGCCTCGTTGAACCGACTGACGGTCGCCGCCGAAATCGGTTCGCTGCCATTGAGAATCGCCTTGATGTTGGACAGATCCAAGGGCGGTTCACCGTCGCGCGGCAGTCCGCGCGCCGCGGCGTGATCAAACGCGAAGTTCGGCGCCACCGAGATCACGCCGCCTTCGTCCGACGGTTTGCGGGCCATCTCCCGGATCCAGCGGCCGGGTCGGCGCACAAAGGCGGCGGGAGTCATGAAGGTGAAGAAGTGACCGATCATCGGTGACAGCAGCGCGGTGATCAGGCCCATGTCATGGAAGAACGGTAGCCAGCTGACGCCGCGATCACCCTCTTCGCCCTCGAGTGCCTCGATCACCTGCACCACGTTGGTGGCCAGGTTCAAGTGGGTGATCTGCACACCGGTCGGAATTCGGGTGGACCCGGAGGTGTACTGCAGATAGGCAATGCTCTCGTGGTCGGCCTCCACCGGTTCCCACGTCGCACCCACTTCATCAGGAACCGCATCAACCGCGATGACCCTGGGCCGTTCGTTCGCCGGCCGGGTCCGGAAGAACTTGCGCACGCCCTCGGCGGCCTCGGTGGTGGTCAGGATCGCCGTCGGCGCGCAGTTGTCCAACACCGCGTGCAGGCGGCCGACGTGACCGGGTTCGGACGGGTCGAACAACGGCACGGCGATCCGGCCGGCGTAGAGCGTTCCGAAGAAGGCGATGAGGTACTCGAGGTTCTGCGGGCACAGAATCGCCACTCGGTCACCGGGCTGGGTGACCTGCTGCAGGCGAGCCGCGACGGCGCGGTTTCGGGCACCGAAGTCGGCCCAGCGAAGGTCGTGTGCGACGCCATCGCGTTCGGTGGAGAAATCCAGGAATCGGTAGGCGAGTTTGTCGCCGCGGACTTTTGCCCACCGCTCGACGTGTCTGACCAGGCTGGCGCCCTCCGGAAACACGATCCGGCCGTCCTTGATGAACGGGTTATGGAATGGCATACCACTCTCCTGTCAGAACGCACCCCGGCGTCGGGCCGCCCTTTGGGGTCCGGGCAAGCCGTGCGCGGCATCGGTGGCAAGCCACCCGGATGGTACCGGGAATCGGGCGTTCACCGGTGTGCCGACATGGTTTCAGCGGTCCCCAACGGACCGGCGTTAATCAGGCCTTATTTTCTTCTTAATGTTAGTCCCACTTCGGTGTCGTCGCCAAATCCCCGCGCACTGCGGCGCGCCGGGCTATCCGTGCGCCGGCCGTGGTGCGTTCTCGATCACTCCGCGGGCCCATCCCAGCGTCCATGCCGTCGAGGTCAACCCGTCGAGATTCCAGAACTCCGGCGTGTTGTACATCGCATGAACGGGTTGGCCGGCGCCACCGGCCAGCACGTTGAGTGTCTTGGGCAGGTTGGCGATGTTGAAGGCGGACTGCGGGGCTGCGCAGATCAGATCGCCGCGGGCACAGATCTGGTTGGTGCGGTTGTTGAGGGCGCCGAAACCACCCGGCCGCTGTCCACTCATGGTCAGGCCCAGGGCCGACAGGGCAGGAACCTCGGCCAGGGTGATCTCGGCGCCCTGGCCCGGCGGATTGGGACCGATTTCCTGCCCTTCTCCGGGGTGACGGCGGCCGTCGGCAATCAGCGTGACGCCCAGGACCAGGTCCTCGTCGACCGGGCCGCGGCCGTTGCCGATGTCGCTGGCCAGGTCACCGGCGATCACAGCGCCCTGGGAAAATCCGACCAGCACGTAGCTGGTCAGCGGACAGCGATCGTTCATTGCCGTCATGGCAGCCACGGTGGCCCTCGTGCCCTCCGCGCGGCTGTCGTTGTAGGACATCTGCTTGTCCGCCGACAGCGGATTACCGAACTGGGCGGTGTAGGGAACGGTGTAGACCTCCACCCGATCCCGGCCGAACTGCTCCATGATCGGCCGGGAGACGTTGAGCAGCAACGCGATCGGGAACTGAACCGGGTTCAGCGGGTCGTCTGAGGGCGAGGACTCCCAGGTACCCGGGATGGAGATCAGGTTGACGTCGGGACAACTCGCGTCCTGGAAGGCCGGTCGCGGCTTGCGCTCCGGCTGGCTGGTAGGCGGCACGGCGGTCGGTGGGATTGCGGTTGTCGCCGGTCCGGGCCGACGGACGATGATGACGATGACCGCGACCACCAAGGCCACCACGATGGCCACCGCCGCCGCGGCGATCAGTGCGAGAATTCGGTGGCGCCTGCGGCGGTCAGTCTTTCGGGGTTTCCGGACCATGCTTGATGAAACTGCTGTCTCAGCAGAGCCGCTGGCCGGCGATACGTATATAGCCGTCGATCGCCGCGTCGACACCGATGACGGTGGCTGACTGCGGAATGGAGGCATTGGCGTCGGCGATGTCGCTGCGCACCATCGGCGCGACATACTCCCGGACCGCCTCGGGACTCTGGCCGGCGGCGCGGGCCTGGCACACGTAGGACCCGATGCTCAGCGCCCGTAACTGCGTGGGCGGATCGATTCCCGCCTCGACCAGTGCGTCGAGATAACCGCGCTGGATCGAGGTCAGTTCCAGCTTGGCCGACCCCGATCCGGAGTCGGGCGCGGCCGCGGTGGCATCGCCACCGACCGACCCGGGGGTCTGTTCAGAGGGCAGGACCACCGTGCTCATCAGGTCGGGTCCGGCACTGCAACCCGTCAACAGCCACGCCGCCGGTGCGATCAGGCCGACGACCGCGGCGACACGGGTCGGAATGCGCCGTTCGAGCATTAAAAGTTTGCTGAGCGAACCGCAGTTCGAGCGTTGCACCCCGTCACAGTACCGCTTGTGGGTAAACCCATGAACCGTTGCGAGATTGCGGATGGCTAACAGATTCCCGCGAAAGCCCGCGGGAGTCGCTACTGGATCGCTGCCGCGACGTCATTCGCCAACGCGCCCAGCGCAGCCGACCAACTCCCCCAGTCATGGTTGCCCGCGGCCGGAAAGTCGAAGTATCCGTTCTTTCCACCGAGGGAGCGGTAGTGCGCGTAGAACGTCCGGTTGCTGCCCTGGGCTTGATCGCAGAAGCCGATCATGGCGGCCGGGTCAGTGCAGGTGACGGCTTGCGGGCTGTACACCCATAGCCGGGTGTTGTTGGCGACCAGCAGGTTGGCATGCACGTTGGGATCGCGGAACTTCCAGCGGCCGAGCTGCGGGGCGCCCCACATCGCCTCGACGGTCGCGCCACTGGCGTTGATGCCGTTGGAAATCGCACCGTTGAGCTGGGTGTTGGATGGGGTCAAAAAGCCCGACATCGAACCGGCGAAACTGTAGCGATCGGGGTGAAAGGCGGCCATCGTCACCGCACCCAGCCCGCCCTGGGACGCACCGACGATGCCGTGCCCGTTGGGCGCAAGACCCTTGTTGGCCGCGAGCCAGTTGGGCAGTTCATCGGCCAGGAAGGTCTCCCACTGCTTGCTGCCGTCGCGTTCCCAGTTGGTGTAGAGGCTGTACGCGCCGCCGGCGGGAGCGGCGACCGAGAGTCCACGGCCGCCGAGGGTGCCCATCGCGTTGCCCACCGTCACCCAGTTGCTCACGTCAGGGGCGGCGTTGAAGGCGTCGAGCAGCACCACCGCATGTGGGCCACCGCCTTGGAAAGCCACCGGGATGTCTCGGCCCATCGCGCCCGACGGCACCATCAGGTATTCCACGCCTGCCGCGGCGGCGGTCGGCGCCACTGCGCCCCACCCGGCCAGTGCCACGACCGCAGCACCCAGCACCCGGAGCAGTTTCAGCAGATTGCTCATACCCACCTCACCTCGACCCGGCCAGACCGGCCTGTGGTCCGACTGACGACGCATCGTAGTGAATCACACCCACCTGCCTGCAGTTCCGGTATTGACGGCGTTGACCGTCCCGGTCTCTACGGACCGGTGGCCGGGAGGCCGGTGTAGGGGGGCCGCTCTGCCGGTGGTTCCGGCAGGGCGCAGCGCAGGAGTTCGTAGCGGGGGACGCGGTCGATCCGATACCGGGTGAACTCCAGTGCGCGGTTGAAGTTGCCGATGAACCTCGGCCAACTCATCGGCTCGCGAATCGCCTCAAGTCGCTCGGCGGTCTTCGGACACCCCAGCGCGACACCGGCCTCGGTGATCCACCCCTCGTCGAGATACTCGGGGATGTAGGGACGCTCCTTGAGCCACGGCCCCTCGGCGACCGCCCAGTCCGGGAAGAGGTTCTTGTCGTGGCCGATGCGAGCATCCGGCAGTCGGGCGGTGTGCGCCGCCAACGGGTTGACCAGTCCGATCTGGTCGATGACCCGGGTGTTGAGGCCGACGTTCATGCCAACCATGCCCAGGTTGGTGAAAAAGACCGTGTGCGGGGCGACCTGGCGCCGCCAACTTTCCATCGACACACCCGGCGGCGGGGGCGGGGGCGGCAGGGCCGGCACCACGTCCCAGACGTCGTAGTTGCCCGAGGGCAGCAGCAGGGCACCGTCGGGAGTGTTGTTGATGGCCACCAGAACCGAACGCATCCGCGGGTAGTCGAGGTAATCGGCCGCTGTCACGGGGTGGGCGTGCCCGGTGGCCTGCGAGTAGAACCGGCGCTCATCAACGATCCCGGTGTAGGTCACCCTGGTCGCATCCGAACCCATGCCCGAGGAGTTGGCCGCCCACAGCGCCCACCCCGCCAAGGCCAGCCACGTCGCCGCGGCCGCGCCCCCCAGTAGGTAGCCACGCTCCCGGGCGAACCAGTTTCCCTGCGGCACCGCGATCGGGATCACCGCCACGGGCGCCAACAGACAAAAAACGGGGGCAAGCAACACCCGGCCGTGCATGAAGTCACCGCCCTGGCGGATCCAGTAAAGGGCCTGCAACACGCCGCTGAGGATCATGAAGATGCACACCGCGGTCGGGCTTCGGACCCATCCGGCCGGCCGGCCCGATGGCTTCGGACGGCGTTTCACGGTGACGTGTCCGACCGCCAGCACCAGTCCCAGCGCGATCAAGAGGATCGCCGGCACCCACAACGCGTAGGGCGCGACAAAGTTACCGAGGTAAACCAGGCCCTGGCCCCACTTGCTGCCCGAGGCATCCTTGGCCAGCGCGGTCTGGGGCACCAGCAGCCCGTAGTAGCCCATCCGGAAGATTTGATACCCGACCGGTAGAAGTCCCCCCGCCAGCACGATCACGATCCGTTGCCACCGGTCCCGGGCACTCAGCAGCAGCATCACCAAGGCCAGTCCGCCAATAAGGGCCAGTTCGGGTCGCACCAGCACGCTCAGCCCCGCCACGAAGGCAAGCGCCGCGATGAACGGCAGGCGCGGTTCGGCCCGCAGCCGTTCGGGGCCTTCCGCCAGACGCCATCCGGGTTGAGCCCGGCCAGCTTGAGCCCAGCCGCCTTGAGCCCAACCGCCTTGAGCCCAGCAGATCATCATCCACCAGAGCAGACCCAGCCAGGCGAGGACAAGACCGTTCTCCAGCCCCGAGGTGGCGAAGTCACGCGCCGGCGGTATCGCGACGTACACCAGGGCCCCGGCCGGGAGGATCAGTGCTCGCCGGCCTCGCAGACCCGGCGCCAACAACCGAGCGGTGCCCAGCATCATCATCGCCACCCCGGCCACGCTCAACGCCAGCGCCAGCGCCAGGGCGACAAACTCCAGGCGCATCGGCCCGGCAATCACGCTGGCGGCGTACGTCAGGTAGGTCCATGCGGTGGACGTGTTGGACTCGACCCGCTCGCCGGGATTGAACACCGGTCCATTGCCCGCCAGCAGATTTCGTACCGTGCGCAACACGATCAGGCCGTCGTCCGCGATCCAGCGCCGCTGCCACGCACCCCACGCCCACAGCGCGGACACCGTCACCACGGTGATCCACAGACTGATTCGCGTCAGTGCGGTGTAGGCGGATATCGGCCCACCCCAGCGGCCCGGTAGGGCGGCCGGCGCCCTAACCGAGAACGACGGCGGCAATGACAGTTCCGATCCAGGCCAGCGCCAGAAGTTGCAACACGCGGTCGCGCAGGGCGATCTCCTCCGGTTCACCGGCCAGACCGCCATCGACATCGACCGCGTAGCGAAGGATGGCGATCGTGAACGGGATCACCGAGACGACGAACCAGGAACCGGTATCGCCGTCCCGTTCGAATGCCCACAGTCCGTAGCAGAGCACCACCGCAGTGGCCGAGAGGGTCCAGACAAAAGTCAGGTACGTGCTGGTGTAACTCTCCAGCGACTTGCGGATCTTGGCGCCGGTGCGCTCAGCGAGTTGCAGTTCCGCGTAGCGTTTTCCGGCCGCCATGAACAACGACCCGAACGCCATCACCATCAGGAACCATTGAGAAAGCGGGATTCCCGCGGCGACGCCGCCGGCGATCGCGCGGATCAGGAATCCAGAGGACACGATGCAGATGTCCAGCACGGCTTGATGTTTGAGCCCGAAGCAATAGGCCAACTGGATTACCAGATAGACCGCCATCACCAGAGCTAGCTGAGGGGTCAGCCACCACGAGATGGCCAGGCAGCCCGCACCCAGTGCCGCCGCTATCCCGTAGGCCAGCCCGACCGGAAGCACGCCCGCCGCGATCGGCCGGAACTGCTTGGTCGGGTGGGCCCGGTCGGCCTCCACGTCGCGGGCATCGTTGACGAGATAGATCGCCGAAGCCGCCATGCAGAAAACCACGAAGGCGATCGAAACCTTGAAGGCCACGCTGCGGTAGTCGTAGCTGACGTCGCCGCCAAGGGCGGCCAGTGGCGCCGCCAGGACCAAGAGATTCTTCAACCACTGCCGGGGCCGGATGGCTTTGATGACAGCGGATAAGAGATTGCTTGGTGGTCCGGCCACCTGCGTCTTA
Organism: Bifidobacterium breve; assembly: GCA_945897705.1. Lineage (GTDB taxonomy): Bacteria > Actinomycetota > Actinomycetes > Mycobacteriales > Mycobacteriaceae > Mycobacterium > Mycobacterium aquicola. The sequence continues at coordinate 6,922 of CAMDFY010000004.1, forward strand.
CTCATGCGGGATCACTTGTCACATCTCCTTGCCGGGGCCGGCGACGGTGGCGACCGTGCGCGCTACGGCAGCGCCGACGGCGATTCCGGCGATGACGTCGGTCGGGTAGTGCACGCCGAGTACCAGTCGCGACACAGCCATCAGCGGCACTAAGACCAACGGCAATGGTGAGCGGGTTGCTCGACACAGCAGTACGGCCGCGGCTGTGGTGGACGTCGCGTGCGCCGACGGAAAACTCAGCGAACTGGGCGTACCCACTTTCACCTCGACGTCCGGATGGTGCGGCCGCTTGCGCCGCACAACCAGTTTGATCAGGATCGACGCGGCGTGTGCGGCGACCGAGCCGGCGCCCACCAGCAGCCACTCACGGCGGCGGCCGGGCACCAGCGCGGCGCCCACGGCCGAGAGGGCGACCCAGCCTGCAGCGTGTTCCCCGAAGTGCGACATACCCCGCGCGATGCTCACCGCAGACGGCGCGGACAGCGTCGATTGGACTCCGACCAACACCGCCACCTCACCGGCCGGTGGGCCGCTGACCTCAGCCACCGACCGACGATTCGTCCAGCAGCACGGTCTCCCACTTCTGCTGGCTCGAGAGCACCGGCAGCGCGTCGCGGTAGACCTTTCGCATGCGGTCGTAGTTGCGGGCAAGAAGCACATGCTGACGCAGCGACGCGCGCAGCAGTTCGAGCATCTTGGCCCGGTCCCGTTGCCGATAGACCACACCGCGGCCGTCGGCCGTGGTGACCGTCACGCCGTCAACCTTGCACAGCAGAAACCATCGCGCGTCCTGGGTGGCCACATTGAGTTGAGGCCGATGATGGTGATCTGGGTTCGCTTTACGAAGTTGGTGGATCACGCCACGCGCTAGGCGCAGCCCGACGGCGGGCGGAGCGACCGGGGGTTTGTGAACCCTGGTTCTCCCACTCGGGCCGGGCAGGGCGGTGGCCCCAGGTAGCACGACGGCATCTGGATACTCCTGCCGCAGCGCCCGAACCTCGGGCAGGGCCGACTCCAGAATTGAAAAGATATGTTCGGGGCCGGCCAAGAAGTCTGCGATCGCCTTGTTCTGAATCGCGACCGTCGAATACTCAAGGCACAGAAGATGTTTCAAGGTTGCCTTCCATGAACTGATCAGCAGTCCACGGACCGGAGCATCCCAGTGCAGAGCAGATACCACCAGCCGATTACGCAGATGGAAGTAGGCCTGCCAGTCAATCGCATCGTCCTTGTCGCTCCACGCCATGTGCCAGATCGCCGTTCCGGGCATGGTCACCGTAGGGTAACCGTGCTCACCGGCGCGCAATCCGTAGTCGGCGTCGTCCCACTTGATGAACAGCGGCAGCGGCTGACCCAGTTCCGCGGCCACCGCGCGGGGGATCATGCACATCCACCAGCCGTTGTAGTCGACGTCGATGCGCCGGTGCAGGAGCGCGCTATGGCCCTCCTCGTCGTCGCCGGCGAGGGGATATTTGGCGAAATCGTGGTCGTAGGCGGTGTGTGGCGCATTCGTCCACATGAAATTGGCGCGGTTGATCACCTCACCCATGACATGCAGGTGCGACGGCTCCTGCAAATTGAGCATCTGCCCACCGATCAGGGTGGGCACCTTCGCAAACCTGTTCAGCGCTAGGGCCCGAAGGATCGAATCCGGTTCGATCCGGATGTCGTCGTCCATGAAGAGGATCTGTTCGCAGTCGGTGTTCTTCAGGGCTTCGTACATCACCCTGCTGTAGCCGCCCGAGCCGCCGAGGTTGGGCTGGTTGTGCACGGATAGCCGTCGACCGAGGGCGGCGGCGGCAGCAGCGAAGCCAGGATGTGCGGCGGCCTTGTCGGTGCCCTGGTCGGTGACGATCACCGACCCGATCACCTCGTCTACCAACGGGTCCGACGTCAACGCGTGTAAGGCACTAACGCAGTCGGCGGGGCGGTTGAAAGTCGGAATCCCCACGGCGATGTTGGCCCTACCGGGTGCCGGAACCGGCGCGTACCACCCCGCGCTGTGCATTGTCGACTCGGCGTCGGTGGTGATGTCGAACCATATCCAGCCGCCGTCTTCGAACGGCTCAAGCCCGATTTCGAACTCCGTTGCGGCGCGGGCGGATCCGTCGTGGCTGGCGACCTCACCACCGCCAACACTGATGCGCGCACCGGTGGCCTTCGAACGATAGACATCCACGCGCGCGGTGCCGGTCAACTCCACCCGCAGCACTACCGAATTCAGCGTGGACCAACGCCGCCAATAACTGGCCGGGAACGCGTTGAAGTAGGTGGCGAACGACACCTCCGACTCCGCTCCGATCTGCAACTCGGTGCGACTGACGGCGTGGGAGCGGCGCGAATTGGTGTCGGAATCCTCGATGTAGAGCTTGCGCACATCGAGCGGTTCGCCCGGGCGCGGGAGGATCACCCTCGCGAGCAGACTGACCGCTCGGGACTCACCCGCCGAAATCGGCCCCGAGGGGATTTCGCTCATGGGTTGCTGCTTTCGTCGGCCTTCAGTGGCGCACCATTGCGCAGGTGAGGCATCAGGATGTTGTCGTACATGGTCAACGCACTTGCGATGGCCATGTGCATATCCAGGTACTGATAGGTGCCAAGCCTGCCACCGAATAGGACGTTCGCGACGGAGGTCTCCGCCCTGGCGCGGTCCCGATAGCGGGCCAGCAGGACCCGGTCGGCGTCGGTGTTGATCGGGTAGTAGGGCTCGTCGTCGACGTCGGCGAACCGTGAGTACTCGCGCATGATCACCGTTTGATCGCTGGGGTAGTCGCGCTCCGGATGAAAGTGCCGAAACTCGTGAATCCGGGTGTAGGGCACGTCGGGGTCGTTGTAGTTCATCACGGACGTGCCCTGGAAATCGGCACACGGCAGCACCTCGACCTCAAAGTCCAGGGTGCGCCAGCCGAGTCTGCCGTCGATGTAGTCGAAGTAGCGGTCCAATGGGCCGGTGTACACCACCGGGGCCTTCGGGGACGCCGCTCGCAACTCCTCTCGGACATCGAACCAGTCGGTGTGGGTGCGCACCTCGATCAGATCGTGAGCGGCCATCTTCGTCAGCCAGGCCGTGTACCCGTCGACCGGCAGTCCTTCGTAGGTGTCGGTGAAATAGCGATTGTCGAAGGTGTAGCGAACGGGTAGCCGGCTGATGATCGAGGCGGGCAGTTCCTTGGGATCGGTCTGCCACTGCTTGGCCGTGTAACCCTTGACGAACGCCTCGTAAAGCGGGCGCCCGACGAGCGAGATCGCCTTCTCTTCGAGGTTCTTTGCTTCGGCGGTGTCGATTTCGGCGGCCTGCTCGGCGATCAACGCACGCGCTTCCTCGGGGCCGTAATAGCGGCCGAAGAACTGGGCCACCAGGCCGAGTCCCATCGGAAACTGATATGCCTGCCGACCGTGCATGGCGAATACCCGGTGCTGATAGCCGGTGAACTCAGTGAACTGGTGCGCGTAGTCCCACACCCGGGTGTTCGAGGTGTGGAACAGGTGGGCGCCGTAGCGGTGGATCTCAATGCCGGTCTGCGGTTCGGTTTCCGAGTAGGCATTACCGCCGAGATGCGCCCGCCGTTCCACGACCAGAACCCGCTTGCCGAGTTGACTGGCTGCGCGCTCGGCAACGGTCAGGCCAAAAAATCCCGAGCCGACGACGATCAGGTCATAAGAGGTCATTGGCGCTTAGGTTATCGGAAACGCACGGCGCAAACCCCATCGCGAACCCGGCGTCGCGGGTGAAATTGACCTCCCGGCACCCGAACTCAAGGTCGCGATTGGCTCACGATTCCGCATCGTCACTCCAGTCCCACAAACCTCAGCCGTACCATCGGAGCGTGGGCTTCGGAGCCGGCACTGGTCGGTTCCGGAGCGCGCGTAACGAGAAAACCGGGTCCCAAAAATGGGCGCCCGCATAGTCCAGATTGAGGAGACTCCCGTGCCGAACCGTCGTCGACGCAAGATCTCGACAGCCATGAGCGCGGTTGGTGCCCTGGCCGTCGCCACCCCCGTCGCAGCTCTCAGCGTGATCGGACTGAGCTCTCAGCCGACCGCCGAGCACCGCGAATTCACCCGGGCGGCGGTCGTCACCGACCTGCCCAACGAAATCCTGTCGGCATTGCAGCAGGGTCTCTCACAGTTCGGCATCAACCTGCCGCCGCTGCCGACCGGACTGAGCCCGGCCGGGGCCCAACCCGTGCAGACCGGTCCGCTCAGCCCGGGTCTGACCACACCGGCGCTGACCTCACCGGCGCTGATCGATCCGGGCCTGACCACACCCGGCCTGACCACACCGGCTCTCACTACACCGGCTCTCACTACACCGGGCCTGACCACGCCCGGTCTGACCACACCGGCTCTCACCACACCGGGCCTGACCACGCCCGGTCTGACCACGCCGGCTCTCACCACACCGGCTCTCACCACACCGGGCCTGACCACACCGGGCCTGACCACACCGGCTCTCACCACACCGGGCCTGACCACACCGGGCCTGACCACACCGCAGATCGGCGTGGATCCTTTGCTCACCAGTCCATCCGCCGGAACCATCGGCCTGCCCATCGAGCAGCCGATCAGCGCTCCACTGGGACCGATAGCCGGTACCTACCCGATCCTCGGTGACCCGTCACTCGGGATGCCGATGGCTCCGGTGGAAAGCTCCGGAGGAATCATCGGCGATCTCAGCAGTGCCGCCAACCAACTTGGCGTCGGCCAGGCGATCGACCTGCTCAAGGGCGTCCTGGTGCCGGGGATTACCCAGGCCATGCAGGGCGCGGCAGCATCGGCCGCAGCTGCGCCGGTCGCGGCCGCACCGGCGGTCGAGGCGGCCGCGGGCGTCGCCTCGCTGGGTTAACCCCCAAGACCTGCACGAAACGACACCGCAGGGCGGGTCCGGCCTACTGGCCGAGATACCAACGACCCCTGCGGTGTCGTTGCAGGTACCAATAGTCACAAGCTCCTCACTAGTCCGTGTCGCAACGCTAGCAACAGCTATCCCATACGTAACATCGGCGGGGTGTTGTTCCGTCGTCCACCACCAACGATCCTTTTCACCGCGGTGGCGGCCACCATGCTGTTGACGCCGTTGGCGATCAACGGCGTCAACGACCGTCAGCCCACTCCGAATGCTGACGACACCGTGCTTGTCCAGCAACCACTCGCCGGACTGGGCGGCGGTGAGACTGTCCGCGAAATCAGCCAGTCAACTCCTTTCTCGATGGTGGCGTTGACCGGCAACGATCTGAGTGACACCTCCGCGCGCATCCGGGCCAAGCGCCCGGACGGGTCCTGGGGACCCTGGTACCGCACCAACAACATGGAATCGAACTCCGACGACTACCTCGGTGAAGCCACCCGAGGCACCGACCCCGTTTTTGTCGGCAGCACCACCTCTGTGCAGATCGCGGTGATTCGCCCCGAGGGCGCACCCGTGACCGTGGCCCCTCCAGACACTGGTCTCGACGCCGGCCGGGAACTCGGATACATACCGGCGAACACCGAAACGTCAATCGCGCAGAATTTGTCCGCGGTGCTGATCACGCCACCGCAGTCGCCGGTGGAAACCCAATGGACGCCGCCGACGGCGACACTGGGCCCGGGACAACCGCCCAACATCATCAGCCGCGCCCAGTGGGGTGCTGGCACCAGCATGCGATGCGGAGGGCCCTCCTACGGCAGTGGAATACGCGCTGCGGTCCTACACCACACCGCGACCGGAAATGACTACTCGCCACAGGATTCGGCGGCCATCATCCGTTCGATCTACGCGTACCACACCATCACGCTGGGATGGTGCGACATCGCCTACAACGCTCTAGTGGACAAATACGGACAGGTTTTCGAGGGCCGGGGCGGCGGGATCACCAAGGACGTACTGGGTTCTCACACCGGCGGTTTCAACCGCGACGTCTGGGGTGTGTCGCTGATCGGTGACTTCGAAGAAGTTGCGCCACCGGACGTCATGGTGAAAACGACGGGACGACTGCTGGGCTGGCGGATGAGCCTCGACCGCGTTAACCCACTGAACACCGTGCAACTAAAGTCTGCCGGCGGTCAGTACACCGTGGTGCCCGGCGGCAGTTCCGTGACACTGCCCGAAATTTTTGCCCACCGCGATGTGGGTAACACCGAGTGTCCGGGCAAAGCCGGATATGCGGCCCTGGGCGAGATCCGTTCCATCGCAGCCGGTTTCAATCGTCCACCCGACGTGATCGAGTCACTCCGGGGCGGCGCGATCCTGAACCGGTGGGAGGCCGACGGCGGACCGCTTAGCCCGTTGGGTATGCCCACCTCACCGGAGGCCATCGGAGCGGGAGGCACCCGCTACGCCACGTTCGAGCGGGGTGCGATGTACTGGTCGCCACAGACCGGCGCCCAACCCCTCACCGGCGCGATCTATGAGGCGTGGGCTTCGCTCGGCTACGAACTCGGAGCGCTTGGCCTGCCGACCAGTGGCGAGATCGCTGAACCGCAATGGATAGTGCAGAACTTCGCCCACGGCACCTTGAATTTCGATCGCCAGACTCACAACGTCGTTCGGGTGATCGACGGGGTCACCCTGCTGATGCCCCCAACGCCCGTTGAGGGGCCTCCGGCGCAGTTGGAACGTTTTAGTCGAGTCCAAACCACCACCGGCTGAGACCTTCGGTAACCCAGCTACTGCAATGCTGCCGGCACCGGTGTGCCCACCAGAATCCCTTCCATCGCGCCATCGTTGGTTACTAGAACTCCGCGGCCAGGTGGTAGCTGGGCGGCACTGGTTCGTCCGAACACCTTCACGGTCTGCGGATCGTTGTCCATGAATAGCGTCGGGGCTCGCGACCCCGTCATCTTCTGAATGAACGGGTTCATCGCCGCGACCCCGGCCCAGTTGCCCGGAAGCCGGGTCGCGAAGACGTGGAGGCCCGTCTCGCGCCCTCGTTCGATCAGGTCCCACAGCACGGCGGTCGCAGCCGGCCGGCTCACGCTGTTACCCCGGAGTTCCTGTTCGTCATCGATCAACAGAAAGTGATGCGGGCCCGTCCATGCCGGCCGGCTCAGTAATTCCTCCTGGGTCAAGCCTGGCGGTGGCAGCCGATCCCGCGCGATCCCCGCCACCTCGGCCAGGACCCGGTCGATGTCTTCCGGCGTGTAGGCGTAGGCCCGTACGTTAGCCGCCTGAATCATGCCGATCAGAGTGGTCTTCGGGTCAATGATCGTGATCTGCGCCGCTTCGGGCGGCAGTTGCGCGGCAATCGCCTGGCCCAGTGCGGCCAGCGTGGTCGTCTTGCCGCAACCCTGGCGTCCGACCACCAGCAGGTTCGGCACCCGACCGGTCCGAAGTGCCACCGACTGCAGTGCGCTCTCGCCGATCGCGAACGGAATGTTCAAAGCATCGGCATTCGCCGCGGTGGTGCGATGGCTGCGCACGATGTCATCGAGCGGGATCCGCTCGGGAAGCCTCGCCAGGGTCTCGAGTCTGCCCACCCCGGTCCGGGCGCTGATCATGGCGCCGACCTCACGTGTTCCGATCCGCTCGCCGTCAGTGCCGCGTATCTCCGGCATCCCGATCAACAATTCGTGTCCCGCGTTCGTAACGCCGAACCCTGGCCGGTCGAGAGTTTGCCGAGCCGCGCGCCGATGCTCTATCCCGGTTCCCATCTGCGTCTCATCGGGATTGCTCAGGCGCAGTTGGATGCGCGCGTTAGCCACATTGAGAAGTGCCTGTTTCTGGCCGACCAGCCATCCGCTTGCGCTGGTCACAACATGGACACCGTAGGAAAGGCCCTGGCGCGCGATGGCAATTGTGCGGTCACCGAGCGCACTGTCCTTATCGTAAAGATCCCCGAAGTTGTCGATCACCAAGAAAACGTCGCCGAATTTGTCCTGCGGGTCGGTTGCGTCGCCCCCCGAACCGAATCGGCGATCCCGAAACTCCGCGATGTCCAGTCGGTAGCGCTTGAACGATGACTCCCGATAACGCACCACACCTTCGATCGTTGCGAGGATGCGCGATACACCCTCGATATCGGTGAGGCTGACGACCCCGGCCACGTGTGGAAAATCCGCGACCGGATACAACGCGGCGCCGACACAGAAGAACGTCACACGTTCCGGGCGGTACATCAAGGCTGCGGCGGTGATCATTGTCATCAGCGTGGTCGACTTTCCTCGCTGGGCGGTAGCCACCACCATGACATTGTCCATTTCGGCATCGACCACATGCACCCTTTGTGCGTGCTCTTGTGGAAGATCTTCGACACCGACCGGGAAGACTAGTCCTGGATTTTCGCCGTAATCCGACCACCACGACTTGCCGCGCCAACGATTGACGAGTTCGTCGACTGTCTCACTGGTATCGAGAGGCGGAAGCCAGATCCGGTGTGGAGGCCGCGCCGGATGAGAGGCCAGCGACTCCCGGATGACGTCGAGCAGTTTCTTCTTCTTGAAACCATCCGGATGATAGAGATACTCGTCGGGCCCCTGGGTCTCATCGGTGACTACAACGCCCGCACCATCATTCGCCGGGAGCGGTTGGTACTCCCACGTCAAAGATCTCGGCGTGGTGAATCCTACAGTGACGGCAGCATCATTCCGAGCGTTGATCCGGGGTACGACGTAGGGCGCGGAAACATAGAAGCACCGGAACGGCTCCAGTTCACGGGGACCGACTTTGAGAAGTGCGTAGCCGTTCTCCCCCGCGGGCAGGTGCAGTGCCGCATCACTGCCGATGACATCGCGGGAATCCTCGGCGGTCTCGGCCCGAAGCGCCACACGGAAAGCGATATTGCTCTTCGCCTTACTCAGCGATGACAGGTCCAGTCGCTGGCCACCCAGGGTGAAGAAGACATTGCAGCCACGACCTTCCTGCCCGATATGGATCACAAGATCGATCCAATCGGGGTGGTGGTGAAAGAGTTCGAGGTATTCGTCGATAATGACCAGCAGGATGGGGACCGGTTCCAAGTCCCGGCCGGCGAGTCGCATCTCCTCATATTCGTTCGCGTCACGTGCACCGGAGTCCTTGAAAAGCCGATAGCGGCGAGCGATTTCACCGTCGATCGCTTTTCGCATCCGCTCCGCGAGATGGCGGTCATCATTACCCAGGTTCGACAATGAACCCACGACGTGCGGTAGCCCCTCGAGATCCTGAGCCGCCGACTCGAATTTCATGTCGACGAAGACCACGATGAAACTTTCGGGCGAGTGCGTCAGGGCGATCCCATTGCATAGCGATAGGAAGTATTCCGATTTGCCGGCGCCCGACGTTCCAATCACCACCGAGTGGAATCCGTACCCCGCGAAATCCTTTGCCCGAAGAATCACGTACTGCAGGTCGCCGCCGGGTTTGATACCAACCGGGACCATCGCCCATCTCCGGTCTCCCCGGCCTCTACTTTGGGCCCAGAGGCGATCCGGGTTGAGATGGCGCGCATCGTTGATCCCGAGGGCGCGCAATAGTTCAGCGCCCTGGCTATCGGCGGTGGACAGTTCGGCGGCGGTGGTCGGCGACCAGTGGGCGAGTGCGCGGGCGTAGCGGTCGGCCGTACTGGCGGCAAGCATGTCGGCCACGGCATAGAAGTCGCCCCGATGATGAAGTCGGCCCTCTTTCAGTTCGAACCGCTGTTCATCGGAGGTGAAGCCCACGCCGGTTGCGATCCTTGTCGCCAATCGCAGGACGGTGATCCCGGCCATCCCCTTTTGGCCGGTCACCGATTCCCAGGTTTCCGGGGTTCCGGTGTTGTCATCGACGATGATCCAGTGCGGCCCCGATTGCGGATTCACCCTCTGTGCGTTCACCACCGTGGCACTTACAGCGGCGGTAGCCGGACCCACACCGGACGGCGGCAGCCACGGGCCCCTGCCCTTGCCGTGCAATTCGGAGTCCAACGCGTCCTCGAGTTCGGTGGGCGAGGTGAACACCAGTCGCCGCATGCCACACGCATCGAACATCTCGTCATGATGATTGTGCGGCAACCAGACCAACCACGTCCAGAGTTCGGGGTGGCGCGTGACGACCATGAACTTGACATCGGCCGGACTGTGATACACCGCCAACGCGCAAAGAATCGCCCGCATCACCGCGTGCAACTCATCGCAACTCTCACTGATGAAGCTGAAACCGGGTTGTGAGCGCAGGCTCAAAACCTTTCCGATGTCACCGATCCGGCTCTGCTGAACAATGAAGTCCCGCAAGGCTCGACCAGTCACAGGTTCAAGTTCCTCTCCGACCGGAACCTCGGGCCATTGCACCGATACCGCGGAATCCTCGGTCGACTGAAACCCGATGCCAAGCCTGACGTCGAGGAAGTCCGCGTCGGTGCGGTTTCGCTCCCACATCCTCGGTCCACCGATGATGGTGTCGTGTGTGCGGGGATCACCGTGAACGAACAAGCGGTTGCTGCGCTCCTGCTGCGCCGTGCGCTGAATCTCATCGCGGTCCTCGTCGAGTTGCCGCAGATAGATTCGCCGCTGCTTCTCCTGTTCACCCCAACCGATCCGTCTGGAGCGTCCGAATCTGCCGCTGAACATTAGGGCTCCGAAGCCAAGCAGACCGATCAGCGGGAAAAGGCCTGACTGTAGAGATCGGACACCCGAGGTGTACATCACCACCAGCGTGCCGAGGATTCCCACTAGTAGTGCAGGAGCCGCGATCATCAGCACGATGTTGCGCGGTTCTCGTTCGGGCAAATCCAGCGGCGGCGCAATGACCACTCGAACAGGCGCCAGGATCGGGGCCGACTCCCTGGCGCACCGCACAAAACCTTGTTTCGACATTCATGTCCTCCTCAGCGTCAGCCGGACGGCGCCATGACCGCAATCCCGCCGCCGGCATCGAAGGAATCTCGAGCCACTAGGGCATTGCTTCGACTGACGGCGGGGCCGAAGGCAAAAGCGCGTAGGAACGGCCAGGGCGCTTGGAGCGCACGGTCGGGATCAATCCCCAATGCGGCCAGCGTGTTACGTTCCCACTCAATTCCGTACCGGACGCCCTGCGGCGATATCCAGAACAGACTCTCGCGGGTGTCGGCGGTGACGGCCCCGCTAGTGGACGCCACGAAATTTGCCGCACCCGGCAGGATCAGGGTCTGCTGTGCTTGACCTGTGCCGCGACCGACCAACTCGACGATATGGGAATCCACGTCCTGCGGCGTGGGCAGCCCCCTGCCGTTGAATACGGTGATGGTTGCTTGCGGGTCAGTGGACAGTTTCTTCCAACTGACGCAACTGACCGGGTGGACGTCCGGATCTATGAATTCCAACTTTCCGGTCGGATAGAATCCCACGTTGAGCACATCCACTTCGGGAATCGCGATGAGTTTGTCCGGCCCGATCAGCTGGGGTTCCACGGTGCCGCGGCCATCCGCTGTTCGCAGCAGGTCCGCCACGAAGGCGTTGATTTTTTGAATCCCGTTCGCCATCAGGACGTAAAAACCGCTCGGCGATCCGTTGGCGTCCTTGACCATCAGTACTCGCCCAACCACCGAACCCGTTAACCAACGTGACGGTGTTCCGGCCTCGGGTATCACCGGGGCCACCAGCGGTTCGGTCGCGGGCACGGCATCGAAGAGGGCGTCCGACATCTCGACAGGCCGAGTCCTTCCAGGATCAAGTCCGAGACTGAATGTCACCGCCCGATCGACCGGATCGATCCGGCTTCGTTGGCCGTTCCAGATCAGGTAGGTGGAGCGCTGATGGGAGGCGAGGATCGCAGCGCCACTGTTCAATGGTTCGGCGCGACCTCCGCCAGTCAACTCCCCCGCGATAGCAGTCACCGTGGCCGGACCGGTACGGCCGCTTGCCGCAGCGGTGTCACACACCGCCCACGCCGACAACCGATTAGCGGGTACCGATAGTTCATCCGGTACACCGGGGATGCCGAGCGTCGGCCCAGTCGGATACTTGTTGATTTCTCGGGATTTCACCCACGTCGGAGCCACTGCGTTGCCGGTCGCCAACCGTGCGGAGGTCAGGTTCAGTGCCGGATGCAGCCTGCCGTCGATCTTGGCGTACACGGCACCGGTATCGCGGTTACCGACAATGACGGATTGACCCGCGAGGCCGGACGGTTTCATGAAATGCAGCAACGCCATCCAGCCGCAGCCGAGCAGGACGAAGACCAGTGACAGCACCAGCGCTGCATGTTGCTTGCGATCGTCGTGCTTCATCCGAACTGAGAAGCGGGTGATTGCGGCCCGCAGGCGCCGGTTGTAAAACATGTGTCCGGAATTTTGATCCCGATTCGACAGGTTGAGTGGCACCTCAGACCCCGCTCGACAGCGTGTCAGGGCGGCCTATCACCGCAGTCCCCCGCCGTACCGGATCCGGTAATCGTCTTCCACCTCGTCGCGCAGGGCGGCAAACGCGACGTTCATCCGGTCGGCCAGGTCGCCGTGACTGTAATCGGTCACGACGTTGGGCTGCAGCGTCAGTTCGATGAGTTTGCCATCTGAGTTGGCGACGGCTTGGATATCGCCCATATCGACGGTGTACGTGGTCGATTCGGCCTCGGCGAGGAGCGCTTCCCAGCGCTGCGCCGCCGCGTCCAAATCCCGCAGAACAGACTCGACAAGTGCCTTGTCGCTAATCCATCGCTGTTCGGGCGACCCCTCCATCGACCAAGTATGGGAGGCGGCATCACCTGCGTCAATTCACATTTTTGAGAACAACGGATGGTTCGTTTACATGCTCACCAGCAATCCCGCTCGCATCATCTGCCTCATTGCGTGCGGCGTGCGGATCGCGGCGAATGCGCCTTCGATTCGGCAGAGGCGAGCCAATCAGGCCGCGGCGGGGTCGGCTCCGGTGCGGCTTCATGCGTAATTTGCCCGGAGGCCGGCGTCGACTACCGTGCCTACCCCATCGGCTGGTTGGGCCGAATCCCACGGTAGATGCCGCGGCGCACGATCCAGGGCATCAGTACGCGGTGAACGGACCACGCCGGGATACGGAAAGGCCGCCCGTTGGGAGCGAACACCTCGACCCCATCGGACTGGATTCCGATTACCGATCCCCACCGTCGGCGCGGAGCCCGATAGGAACGCAAGGGCCGGCCAGCAGGTTCAGCGCGGATGTTGTGCGCGAGGACCGCGTCTGCGCGATTTCGGGCCGAGGAACGCAGTGGGTCCGTGGCGGCCACGTCGCCGATGGCGAATACTCCGCGGTAGCCGGGAACCCGTAACTCCGGAGTGACCTTGACAAATCCATCCTCATCGAGGAGTTCGGCGGGCAACCAGTCGGTGTTCGGTCGGGACCGGCCGATAGCCCAGACAACCGCGTCAGCCTGGGAGGGCGGCTGCCCGGTGCTCCAGCGCACCGGATCGGCGGTGATCGCGTCACAATCGAAGCCGTTCGGCACCTCGGCCCGATAGCCGGGGTGGAGGCCGACCCCCAGCCGGATCAGCCTGCGCCGCAGATGTTCCCACGTCTTCCTGTGGTGTTCGACCAGCGGGCGATCATGCGGGAAGTAGAGGTCGACCCTCTTTGAACTCCAGCGTGCTGCGATATTGGCTGCCACGCTCACCGCGGCCGCACCGCCGCCCACCACGATCACGGACCCGGCCGCGGCTAGTCGCTCGTGGTCGGCGGCGATCTCCTCGCGGATCTGCGCCGGGGATTGCATCGCGGGACGGCGCCAGAAACCGTTGCTGACTCCGGTCGAAATCACCAGGGCGTCATAGGGTTCGGCGACCTCGGTGCCGTCGGGGCGATGGCCATAAACGATCCGAGCGGCGAAGTCGACTCTGGTCAGCGTGGCCTGCACGCTGCGTACCCTATCCAGTCCGCGGTAACGATCGAAGGGCACCAGATAGTCGCGCGCCCATTCGGCTGGACGGGTCAGGCGCACACCCAGTTCCTGCCCGCTGACCAACGCGGGTTTCGCCGAGATGCCGACGACATCGGCAGTGCGAGCCAACCGGATCGCGGTGAGTAGTCCGCTATCACCGAGGCCGGCGATCACCACTCGCGGCCGGTTCATGCCGGGCCAGTTCGATCCGGCCGGGGCGGGCGCGGGATGAGTTTCGGCACTCGGTCAATGACGTCCTGGTATTGCGGGCGGCGCTCAAGACTGCGCTTTTCCATCAACGGAATACTGGCGCCCAGGAACATTGCGACCATCAGGGCGACGCCGGCGAACAGCCACCACGCGTCGCGCGGTGATACCGCAACACCGAACAGGGCCATGGAGAGCCAGAAGCCGATCTCGCCGACATAGTTGGGATGCCGCGACCACGCCCACAAACCGCGGTCCATCACCGAACCCGGCCCGGCCGAGGCGACGAAGCGCTGCATTTGTCTATCGGCGATCAACTCCATGCTGACCGCCGCGATACCCACGGCGAAGGCCACCCACGTCAGCCACACCAGTCCGTCCCCGGGACGGGTGAGAGCAACATAGACCGGCAGCATGCCGACAAACACCTGCAGTGTCGGGAACAGATGAATGCCGAACAGGTCGGCGAGAAACTCAAAACGCCCCGCACCGTCACGCAGTATCGGATAGCGCCAGTCCTCATGATTCAAGCCGGAGAACAGGTGCGCCCAGTTGGCCGTGAGCCGCACCGCCCAGTACGTCATCACCACAGCAAGAAGCCAGATCCGCAGCGGGTCTGTACCCGAAGAGTCGGCGGAACCCGGACCCATGGGCCCCTGCGACCACCAGTAGAGCGCCAGTAGCGGCGGGATCACGCTCCAGTAGGCGTCGTAGAAGCTGGAGTTGCGGTAGACCCTGCTGAAGACGAACACCACACCGGTGGCAAGCAGGTCGGCGATCAGCGTGTCCAGCCACAGTCGGCCGGTGCGCGGCCCCCAGTACAGCCATCCGAGTCCTACCCCGACCGCGACAACGTAGGCCAGCGTGACCAAGGCCAGTGAGCGGCCCTTGCTCATCGACGGGCCTCCTCGGGTCCTCTGATGCCCAGATACGGGCTGAACCTAACACGGCCGTCCGGTCGGCCGATCCGCGATGATGCGGGCCCGCGAACCACCTCCGTCGTCAGCAGCTTCTCTGCCGCGGGCGAGCAGTCCCGCCCCGGCGGGCCCAACCGGTACCGCGCCGCTCGTCGCGGTGGGGCCACGCCACTCAGTGACACTCGGCGCAGCGAAATCACGGCCGGCCGGCCGACCGCCATACTCGGGCGCGAAACTGGTTGCCGGGCGGGCGTAGCTGGTGACGCCGCTCCCAAGACCCGCCCCGGTCGCTGATCCACCCCCGGAACCAACCGCCCCAGGACCGACCGCCCCAGGACCGACCGCCGCCGGTATCGCCCCCGCGCCGATCCCGATGGCCGCCGGCGGTGCGCTCGTCGGGCCGGCCACCGTTTGGGAAAGACCGCCCAAATCCCGAACCGCCTGTACCGGAGTCGCGAACATCCCGAGCGCGGGCTGCAGCGCACCGAGCGCGGCCTGAATCGGCCCCGTCAGCGCGCCACTAGACCCCAACGCACCAGCGGGCCCTAACGCTCCAGTCGATCCAGGGGCGGCGAGATTAGCGGCTGACGTCGCCAGCTGCACGGACTCCGTCATCCCCTGGCCGGCGACAGCCCGGCCGGTGGCCTGAGTCACCGCGGCAGCGGCGGTCGCCGGAGCAGCGACGGAGGCGCGCGGCGGCGCGACGGGTGGCGGAATCGCCAGCGCCGCCGTGAGCGCAGCCAGCGCGGCACCATAGCTCGCACCGACGCCAGCATTGTGCGGCCAGTGCTCACCAAAGTACTCGGCGTCCAGGGCGACGATCGTCGGAGTCAACGCGCCGAACACGGCCGGGTTCATCGCCACATTCGCCGCCTGCGCGGTGCGGTTGGCAATCGAGATCTCGGCTGGGATCATCGCCGACACCGCCGTCTGATACGCGGCAACGGCGCTCGCCGCCACGGGCGGTTTCTCCTGAACCCACACCGCGAGCAGCTGAAGCGACGTGTTGAGTTCGGTGATGGCCGCCAGCGAACTCGCCCCGCCCACGCCCTCGAAGTTCAGTGCAGTGACCGCGGTGTTGAGCATCGACAGCGAGAACGCCAGTTCGTTGCTGATCATCAGCGCCTGCCAGGCTGCAGCACTGGCGACCGTCGTCGCGACACCGGCCGCGCCAGGGCCGACCAGTCGCAGATAATTGGCCTCGGGAGGAAGAGCGGGCCACGCGGGATCGGGCATGACGGCGGAGACCGGGACGGCTCTACAGGGTTAGCGCAGTTCTAGAGGGTTAGCGCAGTGTTGCTGATTGCTTCGGTCGCGGTGTAGGTCGCGGCCGCGAGGCTCTGCGCCTCAGCGAAGAGGCCTCGGTCGGCCAAATGCTCGATGGCGATGCCGATGTAGGAGGCGCCGACCGCGTTGAGCGCCGCCGCGAAGTGCACAGAGTCGAGATCGGCACCCATCGGCATGACGGCGACCAACGCCTGCGCTGCCACTGCTGTCGCCGCACTTATCTGTGCGCTCACACCGGACTCGGCTGCCGCCGACACACCTACCGAAGCAGCGCTGACGTTGAGAACCATGGGTCGACCTCCCGTTGGACGCGGCCGGTTGCCGCGGCATCGACCTCACCGTAGAAGTGCGGCCCAGTTCTGTCGATTCACCCGGGCTCGGCTAGAGCAACCAGCGCTCGAGCACCCGGGCCAGCCCGTCGTCGTCGTTGGACGCGGTGACCTCGTTGGCCGCTTCGACCGCCTCCGGGTGAGCATTACCCATCGCCACGCCGTGGCCGGCCCACACCAGCATCGGGACATCGTTGGGCATGTCCCCGAAGGCGACTGTGTCCTGCGCGGCGATCTCCAGCGGCCGGGCGATCTCCTGCAGCCCGATCGCCTTGCTGATACCGACCGGGCTGATCTCCACTAGACCGTCATTGGTCGAGTAGGTGATGTCACCAAGGAAGCCAATGTGTTTAGCCAATACGGCGGACAACTCCGAACTCGGCATCCCGGGTTTGCGCACCAGCAGCTTGACCGCTGGGGCACTGAGCACGTCGGCGAAGGACACCTCGGTGTTGTCCGGATTGAGCCAAGCGTGTTCGTAGCCGGGCGCACTGACGAACTGCGGGGTGGCCGAGTCGTGCGCGCTGCGGCCCACCCGTTCGGCGGCCAGACCGCAACCGGGCACTGCCCGGTCGGCGATCTCGGCGAGTTCCGCAAGCACCTCCACCGACAGGGTCCGCGCCGAGATCACCCGATCGGTGGCCGCGTCATAGATGACCGCTCCGTTGGCGCACACCGCCAATGGCGCGAACCCGAGTTCATCAACGACCGGCGCGATCCATCGGGGCGGTCGACCAGTGGCGAGGACGAACTGTGTTCCGGCCGCCATGGCGGCCACAATCGCCTCCCGCGTGCGCGCAGTGATGCGGTCCGACCCGTTGAGCAGAGTCCCGTCGACGTCGGTCGCGATCAGCGCCGGCAGCATCAGGGTTCCTGCGCGGCACGGCGCGCCCGCTGCATCAAGGTTCCTGCGCGGCACGGCGCGCCCGCTGCAGCGAATCAGCTTCATCGATAAGGATTGCCTCCGCCGGCGTCGGCGCGCCACCGCCCAGCCGCCGCGGAACCCAAAAGGCGCCCGGCGGATGCGGATAAAGCTCTTGGACGTCGTGCAATAGCGCGGTCATCGCCGCACGCAGCGCCGCATCGAGTTCGATGGGGGTCCCGGACGGTGTCAACGGTCTACCGATCCGCACGACGATCGGAATCTTATTGCGGCCCAGATTCTTCGGATGACCCTTGGTCCAAATACGCTGCGATCCCCAGATGATCATCGGGACGATCGGCACCTGGGCCTCCAGTGCCATCCGAGCCGTGCCGCTCTTGAATTCCTTGAGTTCGAAACTTCGGCTGATGGTGGCCTCCGGATAGACCCCTACCAGTTCGCCGGACCGCAGTGCACGCACCGCCTCGGCGTAGGCGGCCGCACCGGCCTGACGGTCCACCGGTATCGCGCCGGTGTGTCTGATCACAAAGTTGACAATGGCGACCTTCTGCATCTCGGCCTTGGGCATCAGCCTGATCCAGCGCCCCCGTTTGCGGCCGGCCAAGCCCACCGGCAGGAAATCGACGTAGCTGGTGTGATTGGCCGCCACCACTGCTCCGCCGTGGGCGGGCAGATTCTCCACACCCTCGTAGGTGATCGTGATGCCCGCGACCTTGGCCGCAACAAAAGAGCCGAATTCCAAGGCGCGATATACCAGTTCCATCGACGCCTAGTCTGCCGTGCCGATGCCGTGCTGCTCGCGGCGGGCGGCCCGTTCGGCCAGTTCGGCGGTTTCGAGTTCGGCGGCTTCGGCGGGCGTGGGCGCGCCGCCACCGAGGGAGTGCGGCACCCAGAACGCGCCGGGCGGATGCGGACCGTAGGCGTCCTGAACAGCTTTGAGTAGGTGCTGCATCCGCGATCGCAACAGCGCGGTGAGTTCGGTGGCCGGCAGGCTGGGCGGGATGGGTTCTCCGACGGCGATGGAGATCGGGACCTTGGGCCTCCACATATTCCGTGGGTGATCCTTGGTCCAGATGCGTTGGGCACCCCACACGATGTGCGGGATGATCGGCACGTCGGCGGCGATGGCCATGCGTGCCGCACCCGACTTGAACTCCTTGAGTTCAAAACTGCGACTGATTGTCGCCTCGGGGTACACCCCCACTAATTCACCGGCCCCCAGTGCCCTCACCGCGGCATCGAATGACGCCGCACCACTGGAACGGTCGACTGGGATGTGCCGCAGACTGCGCATTATCGGGCCGGTGACCGAGTGATCGAAGACCTCTTGTTTGGCCATGAAACGCACCAACCGAGGTGGCGTGAGGCGGTAGGAGGGTAGGCCCGCGAACGTGAAGTCGAAGTAACCGGTGTGGTTGATCGCCACCACCGCGCCGCCTACCGCGGGCAGGTTCTCCATGCCGGTGATGGTGAAACTCAAGCCCTGGATCCGCCACAGCAGACGAACAGCCGCGATGACAGTTCCGTACGCCGGTTCCACACTCGTCAGCCTAGTGCGGCACCGGCCGCTAAACTCCCGATAGGTGCTTCTACCAGCGGAGAGGAAATTCGTGCAGGTCACCAGCGTCGGCCATGCCGGTTTTCGAGTCGATACGCACGCGGGCAGCATTCTGTGTGACCCGTGGCTCAACCCGGCCTATTTCGGTTCGTGGTTCGTGTTTCCGGACAACAGCGGCCTCGACTGGGCCGCCCTCGGTGACTGCGACTACCTCTATATCTCGCATCTGCACAAAGATCACTTCGACCCCGCACTGCTCAGCGCGCATGTCAACAAAGACGCGGTGGTGCTCCTGCCCGACTATCCGGTTCCCGATCTCAAGCGTGAGTTGCAGGCGTTGGGCTTTCACCAGTTTGTCGAGACCGAGGATTCCGTCAAGCACCACCTCAGTGGGCCCCGGGGTGACCTCGACATCATGATCATCGCGTTGCGGGCTCCGGCCGACGGTCCGATCGGCGACTCCGGAATCATCATCTCCGACGGCGTCACGACGATGTTCAACATGAATGACTCCCGGCCGCTGACACTGGATCCATTGGCTGAATTCGGCGGCGTCGACGTTCACATGACGCAGTACTCCGGAGCGATCTGGTACCCGATGGTCTACGACATGCCCGAGCGCGCCAAGCAGGCCTTCGCAATCCAGAAGCGCCAGCGCGGAATGGACCGCTGCCGGCAGTACATCGCCGACGTAGGTGCCACCTGGGTGATCCCGTCCGCCGGACCACCGTGCTTCCTGGATTCGGAGTTGCGCGACCTCAACGACGACCACGGCGATCCTGGCAATATTTTCCCCGACGAGATGGTGTTCCTGGACCAGATGCAGTTGCACGGACATCGGGGCGGATTGTTGATGATTCCGGGTTCGGTGGCGAATTTCGAAGGTGCTGAACTGATTTCACTGACCCACCCGATCCCCGAGGCCGAGGTCGAAGAGATCTTCACCACCGGTAAGGCCGCCTATATCGCGGCTTATGCCGAGCGGATGGCCCCAGTGCTGGCCGCTGAGAAAGCGAGTTGGGCACCGGCCACCGGAGAGCCGCTGCTGGACCCGTTGCGCGTCCGGTTCGAACCGATCATGCTGGCCAGCGACCAGATTTGCGATGGCATCGGCTACCCGGTCGAACTCAAGATGGGATCCGAGACGGTCGTGCTGGATTTTCCGAAACGCACTGTGCGTGAGCCGATTGCGGATGAGAAGTTTCGCTACGGCTTCGAGATTGCACCGGAGTTGGTTCGGACGGTGCTTCGGGACAACGAGCCGGACTGGGTGAACACCATCTTCCTGTCCACCCGGTTCAAGGCCTGGCGGGTAGGCGGTTACAACGAGTACCTGTACACGTTCTTCAAATGTCTTACCGACGAGCGGATCGCCTACGCCGACGGCTGGTTCGCCGAGGCCCACGACGACACTTCGACCATCGCCCTGGACGGCTGGGAGGTTCAGCGTCGCTGCCCACATCTGAAAGCCGACCTGTCAAAGTTCGGTGTGGTCGATGGCGCAACGCTGACGTGCAATCTGCATGGCTGGCAGTGGGATCTGGCATCGGGCCGCTGCCTGACCAGTAAGGGCCATCCACTGCGCAGCTCGCCGGCATGACCAGGCCGCCGCGTCAGTATTACGACGATGGACTGGTTCAACTGGATCGCCATGCATTGACGTTGCGGCGCTATCACTTTCCATCCGGAACGGCGAGAGTCATTCCGCTGCAGTCGATCCGCGGGTACCGCACGCAGCCGCTCGGGATGTGGTTGCAGCGCTTCCGGCTGTGGGGAACCTCGGATCTGCGGCGTTGGCTGCCCCTGGACCCGCGCCGACCACTGAGGTCAGTTCTCATCACCCTTGACGTGCCGGGGGTCTGGCCCTCCCCGGCCTTCACCCCTGCCGAACCCGCGGACTTTCTGACGATGTTCGACGAAGTCCTCGAACGCCGCCGACCGCCGGAGACTCAGAGCTGAGAAACCAGCTGACGAAGGTCGGACGACCGCGATCCCGCGGTGTCGTAGACCCGAACGATCGCCTCGTCTCCGGGTTGCAGGTAGGTGGACTCGCCCAGTGCGGTGTAGCGCGTCGCACCGATGCCGATCAGGACGGTGTCCGGCCGGCCGCAGGCCACCATCAACGCCCCGACGTCCTCCAACGGGGTCTCTGGTGCACCTTTCTGATTGGCCAGCCGATCGAGGATCCAGTCCAGCAGCATCTCGCCGTAGTAGGAGTAGCCCGGTAATGGGCTGTCGACTCCGTATTCCGCGGCGATCCCGTCCGGCCCGCGTAGGTGACACGACAGCCGCATCGTCGCCGTGGGTCCGTCCGGGCTGAGGTCGACGATATCGAAGAACTCCCGTGCAACACCTTTGGAGGCCGGCCCCCAGTTCTTCTTGTCGCTGATCTTGCGCGCATTCGGTCGGCGGATCGAACAGTCGTTGAACGCCCCGAGCGCAAAAGGGCGCAGTTCGGCGACGACGTCGCCGTTCCAGCCCACTCGACACGCAAGTCCGACCTCGGGCTCGATCTGAAGGTTCAACGCTGCGTCGGCCGCCACGTTGGTCGGCAACCGCACCGCGTCATGAGAGAGCGGGAACTCGCCAAGGAAGCTGTGGTGACCGGGGGCGTACCACGGGAATAGGCCCTTGGGCGCGTCGGGCTCACTCTTCACGGTGACGAAATCGGCTGCCTCACCAGCTTGTTCGAGATGGCCGGCGAAATTTCCGGCCACTCCGAAACCGAACCAGCCTCGCGCTTGGTCAAGATCGATGTCGATCATCGACGGGCCGATCATGGGCCGAGCACGTCGGTGCCGACGAAGGGCACCAGCGCAGCAGGCACCCGCACACTGCCGTCGGGTTGCTGGTGGTTCTCCAGGATCGCGACCAACCAGCGGGTCGTAGCCAGGGTTCCGTTGAGTGTGGCGGCAGTCTGCGGTTTGCCGCCTGCATCTCGATACCGGATAGCCAGCCGGCGGGCCTGGAACGTCGTGCAATTCGATGTCGACGTCAACTCGCGGTAGGCCTGCTGGGTGGGCACCCAGGCCTCGCAGTCGAACTTCCGGGCCGCTGAGGATCCGAGATCACCGGCGGCGACGTCGATCACCCGGTAAGGAACCTCGATGAGATCCAGCATCTCGCGCTGCCAGCCCAGCAATCGGCGATGCTCGGCCTCGGCCTGCTCGGGGCGGCAGTAAATGAATCCCTCGACCTTGTCGAACTGGTGCACCCGGATGATGCCCCGGGTGTCCTTGCCGTAACTGCCCGCCTCGCGGCGAAAACAAGTGGACCAACCGGCGTAGCGCAGCGGGCCGTCGGAGAGATCCAGAATCTCCTCAGCGTGGTAGCCGGCAAGCGGCACCTCGGAGGTACCCACCAGGTACAGATCATCGGCCTGCAGGTGATAAATCTCGTCGGCGTGCGCGCCGAGGAACCCGGTACCGGCCATCACCTCGGGTCGGACCAGAACAGGCGGGATCATCAGGGTGAATCCGTTGGCGACCGCCAGTCGCACCGCCAACTGCAGCAGACCCAGTTGCAACAGCGCGCCTCGACCGGTCAGGAAGTAGAACCGCGACCCCGACACCTTCACTCCGCGGGCGGTATCGATCAGCCCGAGGGCCTCGCCGAGTTCGAGGTGATCCTTCGGCGCCGAGATCGATCGCGGTTCACCGACGACCTCGAGAACCGCGTAATCGTCCTCACCGCCGGGCGGCACACCCTCGATGATGACATTGGGGATCGCCAGGTGGGCAGTGTGGAACGCGGTCTCCGCTTCGGCCTGCCGTGCCTGCGCCTCCCTGACATCGGCGGCCAGCTGTTTCGCGTGCTCAAGCAGAGCCGGACGGTCTTGAGCGCTGGCCGCACCGACGCTCTTGCTGGCCGCCTTCTGCTCGGCGCGCAGTGTGTCGGCCGCCGAGATCGCCGCCCGGCGGTCGGCATCCGCGTCGAGCAGCACATCCACGAGCCCGGGATCCTCACCGCGGCTGAGTTGAGACCGGCGCACCCCGTCAGGATCCTCGCGCACGAGTTTCAGGTCGATCACCCAGTGAACCCTACTTTCGGGTGAATCGGCGGGCACAGCACAACCCCATAACAGTCGTTGCGCATCACTTGGCACACTGCGGAGGGGGCCTGCCACAATGGAGGCAATGTTGCAGCTATCCGAGCGGGACGAGACCGCCGATGTGGAATCCGGGAATGCTCCCCAGGGAGACGAATCTCCACCGCGACGCGGCTTCACCGGTCCGCTGCACGCCAGCTCAACCCGCCGCGTCCTCATGCTGGCCGCGCTGGGCGCACTGTTGATCGCCGGGGTCGTCACTGCCCTGCCGACCGGCGACAACGGCCCGCTGAGCCGCTTCGCCACGTCCGAGGCACTGCGGCCGGCGGCCAATCCCACGTTCGCCGACGCTCGGCCGGGCAGCTGCCTGAACTGGCCGGATAACTTGCCGGACTCCGCGGTGATCGTCGACTGCGCCGGCGATCACCGATTCGAAGTGGCCGAGTCCATCGATATGCGGATCTATCCGGGATCGGAGTACGGGCCGGATGCGCCACCGCCGTCCCCCGCCCGGATCCAACAGATCAGCCAGGAACAGTGCGAGCCCGCCGTGAAGCGCTACCTCGGCGCGAAGTTTGACCCGAACAGCCGCTTCAGTATCAGCCTGCTCTGGGCGGGAGACAAAGCCTGGCAGCAGTCGGGCGAGCGTCGCATGCTGTGCGGCTTGCAGCTTCCCGGTCCGGCCAACCAGCAGATTGCATTCGCGGGCAGGATCGCCGACCTCGACCAGTCCAAAATCTGGCCGACCGGAACCTGCCTGGGAATCGACCCTCCGACCAATCAGCCCAACGACGCCCCCGTCGACTGCTCGGCACCGCATGCGATGGAGGTCGTCGGGACTGTCAATCTGGCTGAGAGTTTCCCCGACGTGCTGCCCCCTGAACCCGACCAGGATGCGCTCATCAAAGAGGTCTGCAACAGACTGAGCGAGGCCTATCTCGCTCCCGTGCAGTTGCGCGACACCACGCTGACGTTGATTTACAGCACTGTCTCGCTGCCCAGCTGGACTGCTGGCAGCCGCCAGGTCTCGTGCAGCATCGGAGCGACCCTGGGTAACGGCGGTTGGGCCACGTTGCTCAATAGCGCGAAGGGTCCGCTGCTGATCAACGGGCAGCCGCCGATCCCCCCGCCGAGCATTCCCGAGGAGCGCCTCAATCTTCCGCTCCCGCCGCTTCCGCCGGGCTGATGCGGATGTCTGCGGCGCGTTTCGAGGAACTCGTTTCCGACGCGCTCGATCTGATTCCGCCCGAACTCGCCCGCGCCATCGACAACGTGGTGGTGCTGGTGGCCGACCGTCACCCCACTGAACCTGATCTACTCGGTCTCTACGAGGGCGTCGCGCTGACCGAACGTGACTCGTCCTACGCCGGAGCCCTGCCCGATATCGTGACGATCTTTTCGGAGAGTCTGCTGGAGGTCTGCGATACCGAGGCCGATGTGGTCGAGGAAGTAGCGATCACGGTGATCCACGAGATCGCCCACCACTTCGGGATCGACGATGACCGTCTGCACGAACTCGGCTGGGGCTGAATCCCTTTCAGCCCGAGTCCCTTTCACCGCAGTGGATCGCCGGCCCACCGGAAACTGTTGACGTATTTTCCCATGTCCTGCGCAAGTTGCAGGTTGGCTCCTGACGGTATTCCGGGCCCGGAATCCGGCCCGAACACACGGTAGGGCCCGATGGCGAACGCGACCAGTGCGACGTCGTTCTTGACCGCCGCCAGGCCGATGATCCGCACCCGGCTGTAGCGCGCGGTCGTACTCTGCGGCCAGTCGTCGGCGGCTTCGCCGTAGCCGGGCTGATAGCCGACCATCGCATTGGGGATCTCGTAGGCGAATGTGGCGTCCGGGTAGGCCTTGCGCAGCGCAGCCTTGACGATCTCTCGCGCCGACCGGCCGTTCGCGGGCAGGGAGAACAACTGCATGACCCCACCGTCGCCGCCGGTGAAGGTGGCCGTCACCCCGGCGTCACCGGTGGTGACCGTGTAGGCGGATCCCTCCGCGGGATAGGCCACCGAAAACTCGCCGCCCGGCGCGGCGAACCGCGGCAGCGCCATCACCGGGGTGCCGGTCGGAGGTTCGCCGCACTCCGGCGGGCACATGTAGTGCGCGACCCTCGGCGTGAGCACGATCGCGACCGCGCCGAGGGTCACCGCCACCGTCGTGATGCCGATCCCCCAGCGCCCCAGCAGCCAATTCAACCGGGGCCGTCGCACGGCCGGCGCGCTATAGGTCTGCGCGCCAATCGCATACCCGGGATAGGTCTGCTCGCCCGCCGGCGGCCCGGCGCCCGCGGACACGTCGAGAGGCTGCGGGCGCTCACCCCGGCGGTCACGTCGCGACTCACGCGAGGAGGCCCGACTGGCGACCCCGCAGGCCGGGCAGAAGGCCATGTCGGGCACCACCATCTCGCAGTGCACACACAACAGCGGCCGACTCTCGTCGATGGGATCGTGGGCCTCGTGCAGCAGCGCCAGTTGTAGCGCGAGTCGCAATGCCAGAAGCACCGCGAGCGTCATCACCAGGTGCAGGCCGATCATCCAGGTCTCGGGCAACCCGACCATGTCGATGGTGCCCACCGCAGTGTGAATCACGAGAGCGGCGGCGGCGAGGAGGGCGAGGACCATGCGTACCCGACCGGGGTGATCCTCGGTGTCGTCGGCCCCCGGGTGACGAAACCACAGCAGGATGCCGACGATGCCGCCCGCGGCCGCGGCGGTGACCGGAATGGTCACCCCGCACAGGACGGATTCCACCAGGAGACTCCGCAATGGCCTGGTGTGGGCGAATAGGCCGGCGCTGCGCGGGCCGAACAGGAACGGCCCGTTGTCGTCGCTGACCGCTGCCGGGGCGAAGAACCTCGGTGCCAGCCGGGTCAGGGTCGCCGTGGCGCTGAAAGCCAGCGCCCCGAGAGCGCCGATCACGAACCCGTCCAGGGACTCCGCCGGCCGGCGGGCAGACCTCGCCAACAGTCGCACCACGATCACCGGCACGACCATCAGGATCATCGCGGCCGTCGGAATCGCTATGCCCGTGCGTAATTCGTGACGCAGTGCCAGGCCTACGGACATCGGCAACCCGTAGGAGGCCGACACCAATTGACCGGTCACCATGACCCACCCGATGCCCAACGCGGCGCCGAGGGTCGCGGTGAGCACCAGAGATGAACGCGGGATGTCCCGCCCGACGCCGGAGGCGCGCAGGTAGAGCCCGAACAGCAGGGGAAGTCCCAGTGCGGCCAGGGCGATGCCCGCCGAAGGAAGCCTTGCGACCGCGAAGGCAACCAGAGCGAGGGCGCCGACGGACAGGATGATCCGAAACGGCCGCCTGGACCGGTTCGGGAGGTGCGGGAACAGTGAACTGAACAGATAGGGCCGCAGGACGGCCTCGCCCGGCGCGGCACCGAAGGTGCCCGGCCGCAGCCATCGGCGTCCCCCGTTCCGCCCGCCGGTCAGATCCGACCCGCATATCCCGCAGAATTCGCCGGCCGGTACATCACTCGCGCACCGGGGGCACCGCGTTCTGGGCACCGCGTCCCGGTTCAGGTCGATGCTCACCGCACCAATTTCTGGGTGAGGAGAAGGTTCTTGGCCAGGTTGTTGACGTCGGGCGTGCCCAATCCGCTTACCAGGTCATAACCCGGCCCGGCGGCGTCGACGGCATTGCCGCCCAACACGACGTCACGGAAGGCCGGCAGTCGGGCCGCCTCGGCCATCTCGTAGAGCACCGGGTTCAGATCGCCCACCGGCCGGCCTCCGTTGTCGGCGAGATACTGGTTCATCACGGCCGTCATCCCGGCCCACAGTGGCGCCGACAACGAGGTGCCGCCGCCGACCAGTTCCTGCTGGTTGAACACGATCCGCACGCCGGTGAACGGGTCGGCCACCGCCGAGATGTCCGGTGTGAGGCGCATACCGGCACCACGGCCGGGGTCCAGTGCGGCCTGCCAGTCGGGGCGTTCGAACAGCGCCGACACCCCGCCCGCGGTTCCCTGGGATAGCGGTGCGTCAAACCAGGCCTGTTCGGCCAGCCAGGCGCCGTCTTCGTCGGTCGACACCGTGGTGCCGCCCACATTGGTCATCTCCGGCATCGACGCCACCGCATCGAGTCCGATGTCGTCGGCGCTCGGCGGAGCCGACCATTCCTGACCCCCCTTGCATTCCAGGCCGGCCAGGTCGCCACTGGCGTCGAAGGCCGTCGTGCCGTTGGCCAGCGCTGCAGCCAGGGCCGCGCGGGCCGGAGCGAGGTCGGCGGCGGTGATCAGTTTGTCGCAGCCCCATCCGATCGAGAAACTCCACAGCGCGCCGGGGTAATCCCGGTCTGCCTGCTCCATCATCGCGGCGATCTTCTCGTAGGAGCCGGCGCCCTGCACCGTCGGCAGCGCATTGACCAGAACCTTTTTCGCATCGGGTGCGATGGCGTGGATCGCCTGAAGGTCCATCGTGGCCTCACCCCTACGGGCCGGCGGTTGTCCACCCA
This sequence comes from Bifidobacterium breve, assembly GCA_945897705.1. Lineage (GTDB taxonomy): Bacteria > Actinomycetota > Actinomycetes > Mycobacteriales > Mycobacteriaceae > Mycobacterium > Mycobacterium aquicola. Next base: position 34,389 of record CAMDFY010000004.1, read on the forward strand.
CCACCTCCGGGGTGAACGTCGGCAGATTGAAAGTGGTCGCGAACAGGTCAAGATCGCCCTGATCGAACCCGTCGAAGGTGAACACGATCACCGTGACGCCCTTACCGGAGTAGCCAGCGTCGCGCAGTGGCTGAACGTTATAGGTGCGTAGCACCGCATCGGGTGTTAAGCCCTGTCGGGCCAGTTCCTGGTTCGGCGTCTCCGCCGGGAACACCCAACGGTTGGCCTCCCGATGCGGGGTGTAGCCGAGGATACGGCCAAATTCTGCCACCTCTGTCCGCACCGCAGCCGGAACGACGGGCTGCTGAGGGGACGCGTAGAAAACCTGACCTCTGCGACCCCGGTAGTCATGCACGGCAACGCCGAGTGCCTCCGCGAGAGCCTGCGGCGAGCCACCGATGAAGGCCCAGTTGTCGTCGGCCCGCCAGCGCACCGTCAAGCCGTGGCTGCGCGCCCACCCGAACAAGTCATCGGGACGATTGGGGACGCGCAGCGCGGCAGTCAGTTGCACGTACTGATCGTGCGCCGGACCGAGATCCGTCGACGCGGCCAGCAACGCCGCATAGGGCCCGCTGATCCGACCGGCCACCGCTGCCGGTTCCGATCCCCGCGTCAGTCCGAAAGCGGTGGCTGCGGTGACCGCGGCGACGAACACCGCGGTCACCTTCTGCCGCAACGACTTATGCCGCATCGGCTGAGGCACCGCTACGCGCCGGCTACCGCGCGCTTAGTTCGGTTGTACCGGAATGACGTTGCCCGGCACGGGCCGCAGACTCGGAGCCGCTGGCGCCTTGTACGTCGGCGAGAAGGAGCTGTTCCCGCCGGGGCCTACGGCTTTTTCGGTGGGCGCCGGTGCGTTAGACGGCGTGGCCGGGGCACTGGACTCCGGCGACTTGGTGGTCTCGGCCGGCTTTTCCTTCTCCGTTGCGCACGCCGAGAGTGCACCCATTCCGACAATGGCGACCGCGCCGGTGACGAGCGCAAACCGTCTGGCCAGAATTGATGATTTCATCATAATATTTCCCCTGCTTCCCATGCCCGATGGTTCGAGCACCTGATGTCTCAACTATACGTCGGGGCCCATTGTTCCGCCCTGCCGCACCGGCGGGGACTGCCTGCGGATCAAGCGCGATTGACGCGATGACGCCCGCGCCGCAGCGCCACAGGCCGGGCAAAACGCCATATCGGGAACCACCCGATCGCAGTGCACACACAGCACCGGTTCACCATGGGACGGATCAGGTTCCTCATGCAGCAAAGCCAATTGCACACAGATCCGCACCGCTACCAGTGCGGCAGCTGTCATCACCAGATGTAGGGCAAGTTGCGGCCACTTCGACAGTCGGATGGCGTCGATCGCCCAGAGGCCGGTGTAGACCACCGCGACGAAGCCGCAGAAAACCACGAGTCCGGCTCGCACTCTTCCACGATGTTCGCCGGCCCGGTGCCCGGGCTGGAACCACAGCAGGATCCCGACCAGTCCGCCGGTTGCGGCGGCCGTCAGTGGAGCGGCAACGCCGTAAAGCATGGACTCCACAAGCAAACGCATCGGGCGAACGCTGTCGGTCAACCCCGAAACGAACTGCGGCGCGAGGCGGGTTGTGGTCGCCGCCCCGGTGAATGCGAGTGCGCCCAGCGCCCCGATCACGAAACCATCCAAGGATTCCCGCGACTGTTGGCTGCGAGCACTGAGCAGTCGGACTACGACAGCAGGGAACACCATCAACACCGCCCCGCCCACCGACACGATCAGACCTACTCCCAGAAGATTTTCGAGCACAAATCCTGCGGAAATCGGAATGTCGTACGACCGCGCGAGCACACCACCGGTAACGAGCACCCAGGTGACACCAAGCCCGGCACCCAACGCTGTCGCGGTCACCAGGGCGTGCCCGGGCACATCCCGCATCAATCCCGACTGCCACAGATAAAGGACGAACAGCAGTGGAACGCCCAGTGCCGCGATCACGACCAAAGGTCCGACGATCCGCAACAGCGCACCGCCGACCAAGCCGATCAGCAACAGCGCCATCCCGATCCGGAACGGAACCCGGGAGGCCCTAGGCAGATGCGGAAACACCGAACTCATGATCGTCGGCATGGCGACGTGTTCGCCGGGAGCGACTACGAAGACCCGCGGACGCAACAGGTGCAGCCGATCCCCGGGTCTGTCGAGTTCGGCCCCGCAGCATCCACAGAACATCCCGGCCGGAACCGTCGATCCGCACCCCGCGCACACCCGCCGGGCAACGACGTCGGGGATGGTGTTCTCGCCGTCACAGCCGCCTGCCAACCCGATCACCCCATCGGGTCGGTGGACTGCAGCGCATCTGCGACCGCGTGCCCAACGTGTTCGGGGTAGAACGGCGGGACCCTCGACCCCCACCGAACGCAACTCCAGCGTCCCTCGGTGATCGGCGCCAAAACCACCGTCTCGGTGTTGGCCAAATGGTGCTCGAGGACGAAGCCGCTCTGGACTCCAGCCAATATCGCGGCAGCAAGGCGGATTGCTGCGCCGTGACTGACCACCACGATGTCGCTTGACCAGTCAGGGTCGTCGAGGTACCGCAGTCGTAGATCATTGAGCACCGGCACATAGCGATCGAGCACATCGCTGCCGCTCTCCCCACCGGGCATCGCGACGTCGAGTTCGCCCTCACACCACCGCTGATAGACGGCGGTGAACTGCGCGATGGCGTCGTCGTCAGTGCGATCCTCAAGATCGCCGGCCTGTACCTCGTGTATCCCGCCGACTTCATTTGCGGCCATGGCGAACTCGGCGCCGATCTCCACCGCAGTCTGCGCCGCCCGTCGGGCGATCGAGTGCATAAGCAAGCCGGGGGGATTGCGCCGGGACCGAGCGAACTCGCGCGCCTGTTCGCGGCCGGCCTCGGTGAGTTCGGCTCCCGGTGGCCGGGTGTCGAGTCGACGTTCGAGGTTCGCGTGCGACTGGCCGTGCCGGACGAGGATCAGCCGTCCGCTCATGGCCTGCCGTCGCGTAAGTGGTCCAACCACC
>CAMDFY010000005.1 GCA_945897705.1 Bifidobacterium breve
ATGGGGGTGCCGCTGGAATGGAACGTCTTCATGATCTTCGCGGTGCTGGCATTGTTCGTCGGCCATCCAGACGTCGGACTCGGTGATATGACCAACCCGCTGCCGGTCATTCTGTTCGCGGTGATGGCGGGCATCGTGATCATCGGGAACCTGATGCCGCGCAAAGTCTCCTTCCTGCCGGGCATGAGGTACTACGCGGGCAACTGGGACACCACGCTGTGGTGCATCACACCGTCGGCCGAGGCGAAGATCGCCGCGGGGATCGTCTCGATCGCCAACATGCCGGCCGCCCAACTCGAGAAGTTCTACGGCAGTAAGGAGGCCGCGCAGATTCCGCTCTACATGGGGTATGCGTTCCGCGGATTCAACACCCACGGCAAGGCGTTGTTCACCCTGGCGCACCGGGCGATGGCCGGGTACGACGAGGCCGGTTACTCCGTCACCGACGGCGAGCGGATCTGCAGCATGGCGATCGGCTGGAACTTCGGTGACGGGCACATGCACAACGAGCAACTGATCGCCGCCCTGCAGCGCCGATGCCAGTTCGAGCCGGGTGAGGTGCGGGTGGTGCTGCTCGATGCGCAGCCGATTCACACCCAGACCCAGCGCTACCGCCTCGTCGATGCCGCCACCGGTCAGTTCGAGAGTGGCTTCGTCAAGGTCGCCGACATGGTGGTGCGCCAACCGTGGGACGACGACGTTCCGGTGCACGTTGACCCGCGCGGCGCCATGGCTGACCGAACGGTTGGTTGACCCCGGCCGTCGACGCACGTGGTCGCGGTGCTATGAATCGAAGGACCACCACTCATTCGATGAAGGAGAACCCCCGATGGCCGAAGCGGTAATTGTGGAAGCTGTGCGCGCCCCCGTCGGCAAGCGCAACGGCGGACTGTCCGGGGTGCACCCGGCTGAACTTTCGGCGCAGGTACTCAATGGTTTGGCGCAGCGGGCCGGGATCGATCCCGAGATCGTCGATGACGTCATCTGGGGCTGCGTCATGCAGGCCGGTGAGCAGGCGCTGGATATCGCGCGCACGGCGGTGCTGACCGCCGGCTGGCCGGAATCAGTGCCAGGAGTGACCGTCGACCGTCAGTGCGGATCCAGTCAGCAGTCGGTGCACTTCGCCGCCGCCGGAGTGGTGGCCGGACACTACGACGTCGTTGTCGCAGGTGGCGTGGAATCGATGTCGCGCACCCCGATGGGGGCATCACTGGCCAGCGGGGGTAATCCCTACTCGGCGAACTTCAAGAGCCGCTACGACCGCACCCCCAACCAGGGCATCGGTGCGGAGATGATGGCCACCAAGTGGGGCCTGACCCGGACGATGCTCGACCAGTTCTCCCTTGACTCGCACGAAAAAGCCGGCAAGGCACAGGATTCCGGCGCCTTCGACGACCAGATCGTCGGCATCAAAGACGCTGACGGGAATGTGGTTCTTAAGGACGAGGGCATCCGTCGCGGCACCACGCTTGAGAAGATGGGTCAGCTCAAGCCGGCGTTCTCCGAAGACGGCGTGATCCACGCCGGCAACTCCTCGCAGATTTCCGACGGCTCGGGCGCTCTGCTATTCATGTCGGCGGAGAAAGCGAAGTCGTTGGGGCTCACGCCGATTGCGCGCGTGCACACCGCCTGTCTGGCGGGTGCCGACCCGGTGATGATGCTGTCGGCGCCGATTCCGGCAACCCAGAAGGTCCTGAAGCGGTCCGGCTTGAGCGTCGATGACATCGGCGTGTTCGAGGTCAACGAGGCATTCGCTCCGGTGCCGATGGCCTGGCTCAAGGAGATTGGCGCTGACGAGAACAAGCTGAACCCCAACGGCGGCGCCATCGCCCTGGGCCACCCGCTGGGTGGTTCCGGCGCGCGAATCATGACCACCATGCTTTATCACATGCGGGACAACGGGATTCGCTACGGCTTGCAAACCATGTGCGAGGGCGGCGGCCAGGCCAACGCAACAATTCTTGAGTTGCTCTAGAGATGGCAGCATCTGATGCCCCGGGCGCTCTCACCGAGCGCCGGGGCAACACCCTGATCATCACGATCAACCGCCCGGAGGCGCGCAACGCGGTGAACCAGGCGGTCAGCATCGGCCTCGGCGACGCGCTCCAGCAGGCACAGGACGACCCGGAGATCTGGGCGGTGGTCATCACCGGTGCGGGCGACAAGTCGTTCTGCGCCGGTGCCGACCTGAAGGCGATCTCCCGCGGGGAGAACATCTTCCATCCCGACCACTCGGAGTGGGGTTTCGCCGGCTTCGTGCAGCACTTCATCGATAAGCCGGTCATCGCCGCCGTCAATGGCACTGCGCTGGGGGGAGGAACCGAACTGGCTCTTGCCAGCGATCTCGTGGTGGCCCAGCGGAGCGCGATGTTCGGCCTGCCCGAGGTCAAGCGCGGACTGATCGCGGCGGCCGGTGGGGTTTTCCGCATCGTCGAGCAGTTGCCCCGCAAGATCGCGATGCGGTTGCTTGTCACCGGGGAGCCGATCTCCGCCGACGAGGCACTTCGGTGGGGACTGATCAACGAGGTGGTGCCCGACGGGGAGTCTGTGCTCGACGCCGCGGTGACGCTGGCCGAGAAGATCACGGTCAACGCACCCCTAGCGGTTCAGGCCAGCAAGCGGGTGGCCTGCGGTGCCGATGCCGGGACCATCACCGCCGAGCAGGGCTCCTGGGAGCGTTCCAACCGGGAGATGAGGGTCGTCTTCGGATCCGCCGACGCGATGGAGGGCCCACTGGCCTTCGCCGAGAAGCGACCGCCGGTATGGAAGGCCCGCTGAAGCCTGGCCGCCGGACGAGCTAGGCCGCCGGAGTCGCGGTCGTCGTCGGCGCAACCGTCGGCGCCACCGTCGTACTGGGCGGCGGCGCCGAAGCCGACGGTGACTCGCTGGCCGGTGCGGCCGAGGTGGTCGGCGAGTTCGTCGCGGGGGTACTGGTCGACTCGGCGGTTGTTGCCTCGGGGGTCGTTGCCTCGGTGGCTGTCGCCGGAGCAGTTGTCGCCGGAGTGGTTGTCGCCTCGGTGCTCGACGCGTCCGCTTCGGCTGCCGGCACCGGCGGCTCCAGCACGCCGTCGATCATGTAGATGTAGGCGCCGTTCGCGGCGTACGCGCAGCTCACCCTGTTGCCGTTGACCTTGATGTCGCCATCCTTGCCGGTGACGACGACGGACCGGCCGTCCTGGGTCGGCATCGTTCCGGCCACGTTGGCGGGGCCGACGTTGCCCAGCACCATGTGATAGAAGAGCACCGGGAGCAGGACTCGGGGGTCGGTCTTGAGCGTCTCGACAGTGGCCGGCTCCAAGGCCGCGAAGGCGGCGTCGGTCGGGGCGAACACGATGTAGGGACCGCCGTCGAGCACGCTGACAATGTTGATCTCGGGGTTCAGCGTGCCGGAGATCGCCGCGCTGAAGGTGCTCAGATCCGGGTTGTTGGCGATCGCCTGCGACGCGGTCTGGCCTGCCATCGCCGGGATCGACCCTGCGCCGGTGGGAACGGCCTTGCGATAGGCGTCGCAGCCGGGGCCCTGTGGATCGGGAACCTTCGTGGGCGTGGCGGCCGCGGAGGCCGTGGGTGCCGCGGGTTCGACCGGCGTCGGCGTCGGATCGGCGTAGGCCTGGACGGCGGTGGGGATCGCGACGGCGATTGCGGCGATCGCCGCGGCGACACCGAGGGTGGTACGTGGGCTCACGTCGGTTCTCCTGAATCTTTTGTTCGCCGGACGAGGCGTGCCAGTCCCGGACGAGTGTGGGATCCCGAGATGACTGTGGATCCCAGGACGATTGTGGAATCGTAGTCGGTGTCCGTGCCGTTACTCAAAACGCCGAATTGACCCCGGAGCCGCAGGTCACTGGCGTCACTACCGGCCGATGTGGCCGATCTCACGCCGCGCCTTACGATGAACGCCATGGCCGGACCGTTGATCGTGACCGTCGCCGGGCACCGGCCGCACTGTGATCCGCAGTCCTGGATTGCCCCCACCGCGTGCCTGATCGGTCAGGTTCGACTGGCCGCCGGGGTTGGCATTTGGTACTCGGCGACGCTGCGGGCGGAGGCCGAACTGATTGATATCGGGGCCGGCTCCAATGTCCAGGACGGGGTGACGGTGCACGTCGACCCCGGATTCCCGGTCCGCATCGGCGTCGGCGTCAGCGTCGGGCACAACGCGGTGCTGCACGGTTGCACGATCTCCGACGGCGTGTTGGTCGGCATGGGTGCGATCGTGCTGAACGGGGCCGTTGTCGGAGAAGGTTCACTGGTTGCGGCAGGCGCGGTGATTCCCCAGGGCATGGTGGTGCCCCCCGCAACGCTGGTGGCCGGGGTCCCCGGCCGAGTGCGCCGTGAACTGACCGATGCCGAAGTCGCCCAGAATCGTCACAACGCGGCGGTCTACGAGCAGTTGATCGGGCTGCATCGAGACGCCGAGCAGGGCTGAATGAGCGCCGTCAGCGTTGTGTCACCCATTCGACGGCCTGATTTCGTACGGTGATGTCCATGGGTGCCCTGATTCGTTCGCATGCCGGCGACCCGGGCCCCGAATCCGCCATGACCCCGAGCGCTCCATGATCCGGAGCGCGCCATGACGATGCCCGAGGAGATTCGCGCGGCCGCGCGGACCGTCGCAGTGCCGCACCACGAGGGGCCCTCGGTGGTGCGGCGCCGACGCCTCATCGTCGGCGTAGTGCTACTCCTCGGCGCCTTTCTGCTCGGCTACTCGCTGCGGAGCCGCCCGGGCGACGAGTCCTTCTATGTCTCCGCGCTGTCGCTGGGCGCGGTGTGGCTGGGGGGCACCCTGCTGTCCGGCCCGCTACATCTGGGCCAGATCACCTGGCGCGGCCGCAATCAACGGCCGGTGATCACCGGCATCACGATCGGCGTGCTGCTGGGTTTGATCTTCCTCGCCGGCGGGCTGGTGGTGCGGGAGATCCCACCGATCGCCGATCGGATCGTCCGCGTGCTGGAGTACACCAATTACGGCCCACTCGGTCTCATCGTCCTGATTGCTCTTGTCAATGCCGTGGCCGAGGAGCTTTTCTTCCGCGGAGCGCTCTACACCGCGCTGGGTCGCTTCTACCCGGTGGTGATCTCGACGCTGCTCTACGCGGTATCCACGTCAGCCAGTGGCAACCCCATGCTCGGCTTCGCAGCGCTGATCCTGGGCACCGTGTGTGCGCTGGAACGTCGCGCGACCGGCGGCGTACTGGCACCGGTACTCACCCACCTGGTGTGGGGATCGATGATGGTGCTCGCACTGCCACCGATCTTCGGGCTCTAGGGCGCTCTTCGGGCTATCAGGGGCTAAATGTCGGTGAAGTGTGCCGCTCGTCGCTCCTGGAAGGCTCGGGTGCCCTCTCTGAAATCCTTGGACTGCAACAGGATCAGCTGCCCCGCGGTCTCCCGGTCGATCGCGTCATCGAGTTCGGTCAGGGTCGCGGAGTTGATGGCCTGCTTGGTCTTGCGCAGTGCCACCGCCGGTCCGGACATCAGGGTGTTGATCACCCTTGCCACCTCGGTCTCCAGATCGTCCTGCGGGTAGACCGCACTGACCAGGCCGTACTCCAGCGCCTCGCCGGCGGTGATGCGCTCGGCCAGCAACGCCATTCGCATCGCCCGGATCCGGCCGATGGCGGCGGCCACCAGTGCCGAGGCGCCACCGTCGGGCATCAACCCGATCTTGGTGAAGGCCAGCAGGAAGAACGCCTTCTCCGAAGCCAAGACCACGTCGCATGCCAGAGCCAGCGAGACGCCGACCCCGGCCGCCGGCCCGTGCACAACGGCGACAACAGGCTTGGGCAGCGCCGTGATCGTCCTGACAACACGGTTGGCCTCGGCGAGCAACGGATCGACTGTCGGTGAAATCGTCGCGGCCGCTTGGTCTTCGGCGCTGATTCCCGCGCCGGAACTGAACCCGCGACCGGCTCCGCCGAGCCGAACCACCTTCACCTGCGGATCGGTGGCCGCGAGGTCCAACGTATCGGCCGCTGTCTTGAGCATGACCTCGGTCAGCGAGTTCAGGCTGTCGGGGCGGTTGAAGGTCAGGGACAACACGCCGTTGTTCAGTTCCACGGCGAGATCGGGGACGCTGGAGTAATTCATGCCTGCAACCTAGACCCGCTGTGCCTTCGCTGTGCACGGGCGGTACAAAGGGTGGGCGGCACCGACGAAGGGCGGAATGACATGGCAGGACCACTGACGGGGTTGCGGGTAGTCGAGTTGGCCGGAATCGGACCGGGGCCGCATGCGGCGATGATCCTCGGCGATCTCGGCGCCGATGTTGTTCGGGTGGAGCGCCCGAGTGATCCACCGAAGACCAACCCCAGCCGGGACTACTCGCTGCGCAACCGGCGTTCCGTAGCGGCCGATCTCAAGAGCCCGCAGGGCCGTGATCTGGTGCTGAGCCTGATCGCCAAGGCTGATGTGCTGATCGAGGGATTCCGGCCCGGCGTCACCGAGCGGTTGGGTCTGGGCCCGCAGGACTGTGCCGCGGTCAATGGCCGCCTGATCTATGCGCGGATGACCGGCTGGGGCCAGACCGGCCCGCGCAGCCAGCGCTCCGGCCACGACATCAACTACATCTCGCTCAACGGTGTCCTGCACGCCATCGGCCGGGCGGGCGAGCGCCCGGTTCCGCCGTTGAATCTGGTGGGTGATTTCGGTGGCGGCTCGATGTTCCTGTTGGTCGGGATACTTTCTGCGCTGTGGGAGCGGGAACGTTCGGGCGAGGGCCAGGTGGTCGACGCCGCGATGGTCGATGGCTCGTCGGTGCTGGCCCAGATGATCTACGCCTTCCGCCATACCGGACTGTGGAGTGATGTGCGCGGTACCAACATGCTCGATACCGGTGCGCCGTATTACGACACCTACGAGTGCTCCGACGGCCGCTACGTGTCGGTCGGCGCGATCGAACCGCAGTTCTACGCCGAACTTCTTGCCAAGCTTGGCCTCGATCCGGCGGATCTTCCCGGTCAGAACGAGGTTGCCCGCTGGCCGGAGTTGCGAGCGGTGTTCACCGAGACCTTCGCCGCGCACGATCGGGACCACTGGGCCGCTGTCTTCGCAGACAGCGATGCCTGCGTGACGCCGGTGCTGTCCTTCGCCGAGATTGAGACCGAACCGCACAACACGCAGCGGGGCACGTTCTACACCGAGGCCGGTGCGATCGTGCCGGCGCCGGCCCCGCGCTTCTCCCGGACCATGCCCGACAAGCCGACCCCGCCCGGTGTCCCGGGAGCCGACACCGAGACCGTGGTGCGCGACTGGGTATAGTCCCGACCAACCAGTAGGTAGAGCCCTCGAAAGGAACGCTGCAATGGAGATCAGGGACGCGGTAGCTGTCGTCACCGGGGGTGCATCGGGTCTTGGCCTGGCGACCGCCGAGGCACTGCTGGACGAGGGCGCCAAGGTGGTCATTCTGGACCTGCCGACATCCAAGGGCGATGAGGTTGCCACCGAGTTGAACTCACGACTCGGCGATCGGGTGCGGTTCGCACCCGCCGACGTCACCGACGAGGACGCCGTCACGCGCGCCTTCGACGTCGCCGAGACGCTCGGACCGGTCCGCATCGTGGTCAACTGCGCCGGCACCGGCGATGCCATTCGCGTGTTGGGCAAGAAGGGCGTCTACCCGTTGGACAAGTTCGCCCGCATCGTCAACATCAACCTCGTCGGTACGTTCAACGTCTTGCGGCTGGGCGCCGAACGCATGGCCAAAACCGAGCTGGTCGGAGACGAGCGCGGAGTGATCATCAACACCGCCTCGGTGGCCGCCTTCGACGGCCAGGTTGGGCAGGCCGCCTACTCGGCGTCCAAGGGCGGTGTCGTCGGTATGACCCTGCCGATTGCCCGCGACCTGGCCGATAAGCAGATTCGGGTGGTGACCATCGCCCCCGGACTGTTCGATACGCCGCTGCTGGCCGGACTGCCAGAGCCGGCCAAGGCATCGCTGGGCGCGCAGGTTCCGCACCCCTCGCGGTTGGGCAAGCCGAGCGAATACGGGGCACTCGCGGTACATATCGTCGAGAATTCGATGCTCAACGGCGAGGTGATCCGTCTCGACGGTGCCATCCGGATGGCGCCCCGCTGATGGCACTCATTACCAAGTTCACCGAGGTGTTCGACATCGAGCACCCCATCGCCCAGGGCGGCATGCAATGGGTCGGCCGTGCCGAACTAGTTGCCGCGGTAGCCAATTCGGGTGCGCTGGGTTTCCTCACCGCACTGACCCAGCCGACGCCGGCCGACCTCGCCAACGAGATCGCCAAGACCCGCGATCTCACTGACAAGCCGTTTGGGGTGAACCTCACGATCCTGCCGTCCATCAACCCGCCACCCTATGACGAGTACCGCCAAGTCATCGTCGATGCTGGCATCAAGATCGTCGAGACGGCCGGCTCCAACCCGGCGCCGCATCTGCCGATGTTCCACGACAACGGAATCAAGGTGCTGCACAAGTGCACGTCGGTCCGGCACGCGGTCAAGGCGCAGAGCCTCGGCGTGGACGGCATCAGCATCGACGGATTCGAGTGCGCCGGACACCCCGGCGAGGATGACGTGCCCGGCCTGGTGCTGATCCCGGCGGCCGCGGCGGAGATCGAGATCCCGATGATCGCCTCTGGCGGCTTCGGTGACGCCCGCGGCCTGGTGGCCGCGTTGGCACTGGGCGCCGACGGCATCAATATGGGCACCCGGTTCATGTGCACGCAGGAGTCGTGTATCCACGACAACGTCAAACAGGCCATCGTCGACGGTGACGAGCGCGGCACCGAACTGATCTTCCGCAGCCTGCGCAACACCGCACGAGTGGCCAGCAATTCGGTGTCACGCGAGGTGGTGGAGATTCTCGCCGGCGGCGGTCAGTTCGATGCTGTCAAGGATCTGGTGGCTGGATCCCGGGGCAGACGAGTGTTCGACGACGGCGATCTCGAGGCCGGCATCTGGAGTGTGGGCACCGTGATGGGCCTGATTCACGACGTCCCGACGTGTGCGGAACTGGTGAGCCGGATCGTCAGCGAGGCCGAGGAGATCATCACCGGCCGCCTGGGCGGCATGGTGAATCTCGACGCCAAGGTCTAGACCAACAGACGCAACAGCGCCCGCCTGGAACCCAGGCGGGCGCTGTTATGCGCGTATCAGGCGCAGCTCAACGACGCGGGGAGCCCGACGTCGGCTGTTGAGCGCGTCGGTCAGCTGGCGTTGGCCAGCGGCGTGTCCTCGAACTGCTCGGAGGTGTCACCCTCCACGAGGAAATCACCGTGATACAGGGCTTCGAAGTCAACTTTGATGACGTCGGCACTCGTGTCGTCGATCCACATAACTCAGGACTGTATTGGTAACTATTAAGGAATCATTGAGTCACGGTTCGGAAAATGGTGGCAATTCTTACCGCCGAGTAACCGGGGTGCCCGCAAGTTGACCGGTCCGCATCCGGCCAACCACACTGGAGGACGACATAAGTTAGCTGGTCGAGGGGGAGGATGGCTGCTGTGCTGCACCGAATCGCTCTCGCCGCTATTCGCTCGCCGCGCCGGATACTGGTCGTCGCGGCGCTGTTGACGGCGCTCACCGCGATTTTCGGCATCCCGGTGGCGAATTACCTGTCGGCGGGTGGATTCCAGGACCCCGGCTCGGAATCGGCCCGGGCCGGCCGCCTGTTGACCGAGAAGTTCGGCCAGAGCGACCAGCAGTTGTTGATCACCGTTACCGATCCCACCGGCGCCGATAGCGGGCGCGCCCGCGAGGCCGGCACCGACATCGTCACGCGACTCGACGCCTCCCCGAGGGTTCTCGGCGTGAGTTCGCCGTGGACCTCGCCGCCCGCGGCAGCGGCCGAACTGCTCAGTACCGACGGTAAGACCGGCCTGGTGGTGGCCACCATCGCCGGCGGCGAGGAGTTGGCCCAGAAGTACGCGGCGGGCCTGGCCGAAGAGGTGGTCCAACCTCGCGACGGCCTGAGCATCCGGGCCGGTGGCGTGGCGATGATCTACGAGCAGATCAACCAGCAGACCAAGCGCGACCTTTTGCTGATGGAGATCATCGCGGTGCCGCTGAGTTTCGTGGTGCTGGTCTGGGTCTTCGGTGGCCTGGTGGCCGCCGCCCTGCCGATGATGGTCGGGGTGATGGCGATCCTCGGGGCGATGTCGGTGCTTCGGCTGATTACCGGCTTCACCGAAGTGTCGATCTTCGCGCTCAACATCACCACCGCATTGGGTCTGGCCCTGGCGATCGACTACACCCTGCTCATTCTCAGCCGCTACCGCGACGAGATCGCCGGGGGTGCCGCGCCGTCAGCGGCGCTGATCCGCACCATGAGCACCGCCGGACGCACGGTGCTGTTCTCCGCGGTGACGGTGGCCTTATCGCTTGCGGCGTTGATGTTGTTCCCGATGTACTTCCTGAAATCCTTCGCCTACTCGGGTATCGCCACGGTCGCCTTCGCGGCCGGTGCCGCCGTGCTCGTCACTCCGGCGGCAATCGTCCTACTCGGAAATCGTCTCGATTCCCTCGACATCCGCCGGTTGCTGCGCCGCGTGACTGGCCGGCCCGAGCCGGTGGCTAAACCGCTAAAACGTCAATTCTGGTATCGCTCAACAAAATTCGTCATGCGCCGACCCATCCCGATCGGCGCGTTGATCGTCGCTTTCCTGATTCTTTTGGGCATGCCCTTCCTGCGGATCGAGTTCGGCAACCCCGACGACCGAGTGCTGCCCAAGAGCGCCTCAGCCCACCAGGTCGGGGACCAGTTGCGCAACGACTTTGCGAGCAACTTCAACACCGCGATGAGCGTCGTGATCCCCGACGCCACCGGGGCCACCACCGCCGAACTGGACCGGTACGCCGCCGATTTGTCGCTAGTGCCCGACGTGTCACTGGTCTCCGCGCCGGGCGGGACGTTCATCGGCGGAAGCAACGTCGGGCCGCCGTCGGCGCCGACCAGTGTGGCTGACGGCAGCGCGTTTCTCTCCGTCCGCAGCACCGCCGCGCTGTTCTCGCCGGAATCGAAGATCCAGCTCGACCGATTACACGCCGTCCCCGAACCGGCCGGCCGAGACGTGCTGTTCGCCGGCGGAGCCCAGGTCAATCGAGACAGCGTGGCGGCGATCACCTCGCGACTGCCGATCGTGCTGAGCCTGATCGGGCTGATCACCATGCTGCTGCTGTTCCTGCTCACCGGCAGCGTGATCCTTCCCCTGAAGGCACTGGTGCTCAACCTGCTGTCGCTGTCCGCGGCGTTCGGCGCACTCGTGTGGATCTTCCAGGAGGGCCACCTCAACGCCCTCGGCACTACGCCCACCGGCACGATCGAGGCCAACATGCCGGTGCTGCTGTTCTGCGTGGCGTTCGGTCTCTCCATGGACTACGAAGTGTTCCTGCTGGCCCGGATCCGTGAGTACTGGCTGCAGTCGCCTGGTACGCGTGCCGACAGCGACGAAGCCGTAGCCCTGGGCCTGGCCCGCACCGGACGCGTGGTGACGGCGGCGGCCCTAATCATGTCGATCGCTTTCGCCGCCCTGATCACCGCCCAGGTGTCGTTTATGCGGATCTTCGGGCTGGGATTGACCCTGGCGGTTCTCGTGGACGCGACCCTGGTCCGGATGGCACTGCTGCCGTCGTTCATGCGCCTGATGGGTCGGTCGAATTGGTGGGCGCCGGGGCCATTGGCCCGACTGCACGAGCGCATCGGGATCAGCGAGGAACCGCCCAAACCACGACCCGCCGGCGGACGCCACCGCGCCGCGGTAGGCGTACTGGGTGAGAGCTGAGGCGGTGATTAGGGTGGGGACAATGCAGGCACTTCCGGGCAGCACGATCGACCACCCCTTCTTCGCGCGGATGTGGACCGTGATGTCCGCCCATGAAACCCCGATGCTGCGCCGGTTGCGTCAGGAGAACCTGGCCGGACTGTCCGGCCGGGTGCTGGAAGTCGGTGCGGGGACCGGCACTAACTTCCCCTACTACCCCGATACCGTCTCGGCAGTCGTGGCACTGGAACCGGAAACCCGATTGGCGCCCAAAGCCCGGGAGGCGGCCGCCGGCGCGGCAGTGCCGGTCACCGTCGTCGAGTCGACAATCGAATCCATGCCCGCCACCGGACCGTTCGATGCGGTGGTCTGCTCGCTAGTGCTGTGCTCAGTGGATGATCCCGATGCCGTTCTGCACCAACTTGATTCAGTTCTAAAACCGGGCGGCGAATTACGCTACTTCGAGCACGTCGCCAGCGCTGGCTGGCGCGGTGGAATGCAGCGGCTGGCGGATGCGACGCTGTGGCCGCGGATCGCCGGTAACTGTCACACCCACCGGCACACCGAACGTGCGATCCGCAGAGCGGGGTTCAGCGTCGAGACGGTGCGACATTTGTGGACTTTTCCGGGGTGGGTGCCGATTCCGGTTTCCGAAGTCGCCGTCGGCCGGGCGATCAAGCCGGCTTAGTCCCCGAGCAGGGCCGGCAGCCGTTGCAGCAATCCGGGCAGCGCGGCTGTCGCGGTATCTCGAATCGTCACGGTGGCGGTCGCCGACAGGGGAGTGGGCGCCGGGTTGACCTCCACCACCACCGTGCCGCGCGCCAGTGCATACTCGGGCAGTCCGGCGGCCGGGTAGACGATGCCCGATGTGCCCACCACCACCACCACGTCGGCGTGAGCGACGGCCTCCACCGCGGCCTGCCAAGCCGCATCGGGCAGCGGTTCGCCGAACCAGACGATTCCGGGCCGGATCAGCCCGCCGCACTCGCACGACGGCGGCATCATCTCCAGTTGCGGCTCCGGCATATCAGGCAGGGGTTGGTGGTAGCGCGAACCGCAGGAGTCGCACCAGAACTGCGACAGACTGCCGTGGAGGTGGTGCACACCCCGGCTACCGGCCCGTTCGTGTAAGTCATCGACGTTCTGGGTGATCACGGTGACGTCGGCGAACTCCTGCCAGGCGGACACCGCCCGGTGGCCGTCGTTGGGCGTGACCTGGGCGACAAGGTGGTGGCGCCACAGGTACCAGGCCCACACCCGCTCGGGATGGCTCTGCCACCCCTCGGTGCTGGACAGCTCGTAGGGGTTGTACTTCGACCACAGTCCGGTTTCGTCATCACGGAATGTCGGCACTCCGCTCTCCGCGGAAATGCCCGCCCCGCTGAGCACCGCGATACGCACCCGCTCACGATAGCGGCGATACTGAGCTGCGTGGCGGAAGTGGTGCAGTGGCTTCGCATCGACAGCGGGTCATCGGCGCCGTTGTTCGATCAATTGCGGACCGCGGTGATCGTCGCAGTTCGAGACGGCAGGCTGGCGGCCGGCACCCGGTTGCCCACGGTGCGGGAACTGGCGGGCGAACTGGGGTTGGCTGTGAACACGGTGGCACGCGCCTACCGGGAGTTGGAGAGCACCGGGATCGTCGAAACCCGAGGCCGGCAGGGCACTTTCGTGGCGGCCCGCAATCCCACCGAGGCGGCCATGGCTGCGGCGGCTCATGCCTATGCCCAAACAGCTCGCGGGCTGGGGTTGGGTGCGCAGGATGCGATTGGGTACCTCGCAGCAGAGTTCGACTAGGGCATGCTCAGCCGAACTCAAGTAGCGCGTAGACGCCACGGAACGGCTTCATCGGGCCGAAATGCCAGAACGCCGGAAAGGCCTTCTCGAAGACGAATCCGCGGCCCCTTGGCATGGGGATGTCACGGACGGCTTTCAAGCCCGGGATCTTGCCGACCAAGGCCGACAGCGCATTGATGGAGAGGCTGAACGGCATCGGCGGCACCCGATAGTGCTTGGACGCCCGAATACCGTTGGGGGCGATCTTTTTAATCAGCGTCGGGGGCAGGTCGAAGAACATCTGACCGCCGGGAAAACGCTTGGCGCACTCGGTGATCAAGCCCATCGACTGTTCAGGTTGCAGGTACATCAACAGGCCCTCCGCGGTGATGAACACCCCGTTGGAGGAGTCGATGCGATCCATCCAGCTGTAGTCCAGAGCGGACTGGCCCACGTTCGTGATCCGCGGGGACGGAGGCAGCAGTCGCTCGCGGAGTTCGATCACCGGCGGCAGATCTATCGACACCCACTGGAACTGCGGATCGTCGATGGCCTTGTCCAGGCGCCAGAAACTCGTCTGAAATCCCTCCGCAAGCGCAACGACCGTTGCCTTCGGATGCGCACGCAGATAGGCGATGGCGCAGGAGTCGACCGCCAACGAGCGCAGCGCCATCTCTTGGCCCCGGCGGCCGAACCGATCGAAGTCGACGTCGAAGGAGTCACGCAGTTCGATGGCCATCGGATCGTCGATGATCGCGTCCGGCAGGCCCGCCTGATGGGCCCGGCCCTGCAACGTCATCAGCGCGGTCTCAGAGACGCCGCTGAGCATGCTGGCGTCCACTTTCGCGGGTCTGTTCATCTCTCCGAGGCTACCGGTGGACTCACAGTAGGCTTTCACCGTGACCCGTCACGTCTTCGACGACAAACTGCTCGCGGTGATCACCGGTAACTCACTCGGCGTCCTGGCGACGATCAAGCGTGACGGCCGCCCCCAGTTGTCGAACGTGACCTATCGCTGTGATCCACGCACGCTGAGCATCGAGGTATCCGTTACCGAACCGCGAGCCAAAACCCGGAACCTGCGCCGCGATCCGCGGGCGTCGATTCTGGTCAGCTCGGAGGACGGCTGGTCCTATGCGGTCGCCGAGGGCGACGCGGTGCTGAGTCCGCCGGCCGCCGCGCCCGACGACGACACGGTCGAGTCGCTGATCGCGCTCTACCGCAATGTGGCCGGCGAGCACCCGGACTGGGACGAGTACCGCCAGGCGATGGTCCTCGACCGGCGGGTGTTGCTGCGGTTGCCGATCAGTCACCTCTACGGCATGCCGCCCGGAAAGCGCTGAACGGTCGCTGATGCCACTCGGCCGAGCAGCCCTGGGTTACCCTGCCAGCATGGCCGAGTCGGAGTCTGAATCGAGCGAGGACACCAAGCGCAAGTTCCGGGAGGCGCTGGAACGCAAGGCGGCTAAGGCGGCCGGGGCGTCCGCCCGCACCGAAGGCATCGGCAAGCAGTCCAAATCGCATGGACCGGTCGGCGGCGGGCGCCGCGAGTTCCGGCGTAAGAGCGGCTGAACCCCTCTCGATGCGCCGGTGTCGGTCGCGGTAGATGCTTAGACTGACACTGTGGTGCAATTGCGACTGACCTCCGACAACGCAGCAGACACCCTGTTATCGGAAAACCCGTTCGCCCTGTTGGTCGGGATGCTGCTGGACCAGCAGATCCCGATGGAAGTGGCCTTCGCCGGGCCGCGCAAGATCGCTGACCGCCTCGGCGGGATCGACGCGACGATGATCGCCGAGGCCGATCCGGCGACGTTCGCGGCCGCTTTCTCCCAGACTCCCGCGGTCCATCGGTTTCCGGGGTCCATGAGCAAACGTGTCCAGGATCTGGCCCGCGAGGTCGTCGAAAGGTACGACGGAGACGCCGCCGGGCTGTGGACCACAGGGGACCCGGACGGCGCCGAGGTGCTGCGTCGGCTCAAGGCGCTGCCCGGTTTCGGCGAGCAGAAAGCCAAAATCTTCCTCGCCCTGTTGGGCAAGCAGTACGGCGTGACTCCGCGGGGCTGGCGGGCGGCGGCCGGCGACTTTGGCAGGGTCGGCACCCACATGTCGATCGCCGACGTCGTCGATAAGGGGTCGCTGGACCAGGTTCGGGCGTACAAAAAGAAGATGAAGGCGGCCAAGGCTGCTGCAGAGAAGACCTGAGGAACGGGAGACCAACGGTGAAGACCCATCTCAACTGCCCCTGCGGCGAAGCGATCCGCGGCCAGGACGAAGACGAGCTCGTCGAGCTTGCCTTGGCGCACCTGGCAGCGGCACACCCCGGCATGGAGTACGAGCGGGAACACATATTGTTCATGGCCTACTAGCCGGACATGGCCTACTAGCCGTATCCGGCTGGCTGGGGTACCGCTCAGGGAACGACCGAGGACCCGATCGTCGGCATGAACGTGCACTGCGAGTCCAGGGTGGTGACCTGGCCGAAGATTGTCGAGATGATGCTGCCCGCACCGGTATCGACGATGGCGGTCAGTGTGGTGGGCCCTTCCGGGTTGATTTCCGGGTTGGGCTTGAGCGTCGCGCTGCCCGAACGACCGGTGGTGAGGTTGACCCAGGTCACGTTCAGGGGCAGTTTCTGCTCCGCCGCCGGCGCCGGGGTGCCGACCGCGGTGAACACGTAGGCGGTCTGGCCGGCGCCGGGTCCGGGAACCGGGATCTTCGCCGGCCCGGCCACCGACAGTGCACTGGCGATGACGTTGCCGCCGTCCTTGAGGCAGCCACTACTGATCGAGGGATACATGAAGTCCTGGGTGGGCGGGCTGCTCGGGTCGAACGTGCTCGCCGCCGGAGTCGGCACTGCTGGCGGAGCCGCCACGGCCGCCGGAGCCGCCACCGGAGCCGGTACGGACGAGGGGGCGGGCGCTGCTGCCGGTTCGGGCGGGGCGATGGCCGCGGCTTGGACGATCGGTGCGGTGGGGGTGATGGTCCGGGCGACCTCCGGGCGGGCATCGGCGACGGGTCCGGCAGCGTGGGCGGGGTCGATCCCGGTGGGCAGATGCGCCTCGGTACCGGCGATCGCCCCGGCGGCGGGCACATGCGGCTGCAACGGGATCGGGCCGTTGCCGCTGCCGGGCGTCATCAATGGCGCGGTCCCGTGCGGAAGCCCGGCCACCGACGGCTGGGCCCCCATGGCCGTCGGGGTCAGGCCGGCCGGACCACCGTTCTGCACGAACCGGGTGACCGCCTCGGCGAGCGCCGCAGAGCCCTCGGGCGTGGCGGCGTTGCCCGCCAACTGTGACGCCGCGGCCAGCAGTAACTCCTGCGCTGACGACGGCATCGCTGCGGCCTGCTGGATGACCGGACTGAGATTCTGCACCGCGGCCAGGCCGGGCAGCTGAGCCGGATCCAGCGGGATGGTCGGATCGGCCGCTGCGGCCGGGCTGAACACCGCCGCGGTCAGCGCGAACGCGGCGGTGGTCAGGGTGGTGGCCAGCTTGGCGGTGTGCAGCACGGGGTGCTCCCAATCCGGAGGGTTGACGATCTCGGGTTTTACTGCGGGTCGTACGGCAGTTCCGGCTTAGGGCAGCGCGGACAGCAGTGGCAGCGGGTTGAGGACGGCACCGGCCGGCGCAGCCGGCGCGATCGGTGCCACCGGCGGGGTGAACACCGGCGCGGGCGCGATGTTCGCCGTGTTGCCGAGTTGGATCGGCAAGTTCGCCGGGGCCAGATTGACCAGGCTGCCGGGGATTCCGATCTGGTTCAGCAGTGGGAGGTAGTCGGCAATCGGATTCCCGGTGACCGGGACCGGGGCAACCGGGGCGACGCCCGGCGGCATCTGGATCGGCGAGATGGGAAGGGTTGAACCGGGAAGGGTTGAACCGGGAAGGGGCGCGCCCACCACCGAGGAGGCGCCACTGAGTGCGGTTGCTGCGGACTGCAGCACCGCGCCGATACCGGCCGGGTTGGTGGCGAACTGTTGAATCATGTTCAGCGCCGGCACATCCGGAAAGACCGGTGGCACGACAGGTTCGGCTGCTGCGGCCGGGCTCAGGGCGATGGCGACCGAGCAGAGCCCGGCGCCGGCAATCGCGTTGGCGGCACCAAGCTTGGCGATACGGGTGAAGCGTGCGGAACGTGTCATGTGATCCCACTTTCTTGATTGCAAGTCCTGTTTCCCGAAGGTAGCCAGTTGCAGGAGTTACTCAAGTGACACGTGTGGCATTTATGCAACCGTTATGGGAGCGATGCGCGACCGACGTCCGGGGGCAAGCAGCGGGCAACGCTAAAGTCGCGTCAATGTCGAATCGGCCGGTGTCGCCGCTCGCCTGGCTCGCCCCGGCGTTGCTGATTGCGAGCGTGGCCGCACGACTCGTCTGGACCTATCTGCTGCCGCACGGCGCGAATTTCGTCGACCTGCACGTCTACCTGGGTGGGGCGGCAACCCTTGACGAGCCGGGCACCCTGTACTCCTACGTCTATTCCGATCAGACCCCGGACTTTCCGCTGCCGTTCACCTACCCGCCGTTCGCGGCGCTGCTGTTCTACCCGTTTATCCGGCTGCCCTTCGAGACGGTGGCGCTGTGCTGGCAACTCGCAACAATCGCCGCTCTCTACGGTGTGGTGCGCGTCAGCCAATGTCTTCTCGCGCCGAGCGCCGCGGGTGGTCACCGGATGGCGATGGTGTGGACAGCTGTTGCGATCTGGCTCGAGCCGCTGCGCAGCACCATCGACTACGGGCAGATCAACGTGTTCCTGGTGCTCGCCATGCTGTGGGCGGCCTACAGCACCCGGTGGTGGGTGTCGGGTCTTCTCGTCGGCTTGGCTGCCGGAGTGAAGTTGACACCGGCGATTACCGGCGTATATCTCGCGGGCGTTCGGCGTTGGGACGCCGCGCTTTTCGCGGCCCTGGTGTTCGCCGGCACGGTGGCACTGTCCGTTGCGGTCATCGGTGAGCAAGCGCGCTACTACTTCACCGATCTGCTGGGGGACGCGAGTCGGGTCGGGCCGATCGCGACGTCGTCCAATCAGTCATGGCGCGGCGGAATCTCCCGCATTCTGGGCTACGACGCGGCCTACGGGCCACTGGTGCTGGCCGCGATGGCCGCGACTGCCGTGTTGGCCGTGCTGGCGTGGCGCGCCCTGGGCACCGGGAGCGGTCGGGACCGATTGGGTTCCCTGCTGGTGGTTCAACTGTTCGGCTTGCTGGTCTCACCGATCTCCTGGACCCATCACTGGATCTGGTTGGTGCCACTAATGATCTGGTTGCTCCACGGTCCCTGGCGCACCCGCCCCGGAGCCCGGTTCCTGGGCTGGGGTTGGCTGGTACTGACCCTCATCGGAGTGCCGTGGCTGCTCAGCTTCGCCCAGCCGACCATTTGGGAAATCGGCCGGCCCTGGTACCTGGCCTGGTCGGGTCTGGTCTACATCGTCGCGACGCTGGGCACGCTGGCGTGGATCGCGGTCACCGGTCGGCGAGAAGCCGGTCTATCTCCCCGGCCAGCGCGACATCCTGCTCAGTGATACCGCCCTGGGAATGTGTGACGAGCGCGAAAGTCACTGTGCACCAACGGATATCGATGTCAGGGTGGTGGTCGGCACGTTCAGCGAGATCGGCCACCCGGCGCACGCCGTCGATAGCGTCGAGGAAGGTGGGGAAGGTGACCGACCGGCGCAGAGCCTTGTCGCGGCGCTCCCAGCCGTCCAATCCCGCCGCGGCGGCGTCGACTTCCTCATCGCTCAACACGGCCATCGGACCAGCGTATACCGTCACAGCCCATGCAGATCGTGGTCGCCGGGGCATTGATCACAGATCGGGCGTTGCTGGTCGCGCAACGCCGGCGCCCTCCGGACCTGGCCGGGCTGTGGGAGTTGCCGGGCGGCAAGGTGGCACCGGGAGAAACCGAAGTCACAGCGTTGGCGCGGGAACTGCGCGAGGAACTCGGTGTCGAGGTGGTGGTGGGTGAGCGGATCGGTGTGGACGTCGCGATCAGCGATGCGATGGTCCTGCGGGCCTATCTGGTGAATCAGACCGGCGGTGTGCCAACGGCCCTCGACCACCGCGCACTGCGATGGGTCGACGCGACCGAACTGCTTGACCTGCCCTGGGTGCCGGCGGACCGGGCCTGGCTGCCCGAGTTGCGCAGCCTCCTCATGCGCTGATCGGCACACGCGTTTTCGCGAACCGGCACTCGCACTGCGACAATCGCAGTCGTGACTAGCCCCGACTCCCAGCACGAATTCCGCAACGTCGCCATCGTCGCGCACGTCGACCACGGTAAGACGACCCTGGTCGATGCGATGCTTCGGCAATCCGGGGCGTTGAGCCACCGCGGCGACGACGCGATCGAACGGCTCATGGATTCCGGTGATCTCGAGAAGGAAAAGGGCATCACGATCCTGGCGAAGAACACCGCTGTACACCGCCGTAACCCCGACGGCAGCAAGACCGTGATCAACGTCATCGACACCCCGGGCCACGCGGACTTCGGCGGTGAGGTGGAACGCGGTCTGTCGATGGTCGACGGTGTTCTGCTGCTGGTTGACGCCTCCGAGGGCCCGCTACCGCAGACCCGATTCGTGTTGCGCAAGGCGTTGGCCGCCCACCTGCCGGTGATCCTGGTGGTCAACAAGACCGACCGCCCCGATGCCCGCATCGCGGAGGTCGTCTCGGAAAGCCACGATCTGTTGCTCGACGTCGCCACCGACCTCGACGCCGAGGCGCAGAAGGCTGCCGAGCACGCCCTCGGGCTGCCGACGCTGTATGCGTCCGGTCGGGCCGGGGTGGCCAGCACGGTGGAACCGGCCAACGGCGAGAACCCCGAAGGCGTGAACCTCGATCCGCTGTTCGATGTCCTGCTCGAACATATTCCGCCGCCGAAGGGCGACCCGGAAGCGCCACTGCAGGCTTTGGTCACCAACCTGGACGCGTCGGCGTTCCTGGGCCGCCTGGCACTCATTCGGATCTACAACGGTCGACTGCGCAAGGGCCAGCAGGTGGCCTGGATGCGCGAGGTGGACGGACTTCCGGTCATCACCAGCGCCAAGATCACCGAACTCCTTGCCACCGAAGGTGTGGACCGCAGCCCGACCGACGAGGCGGTCGCCGGCGACATTGTCGCCGTCGCGGGCATGCCGGAGATCATGATCGGCGACACCCTCGCCGATCCCGAGCACGCGCACGCGCTGCCGCGCATCACTGTCGATGAGCCGGCGATCTCGGTGACCATCGGCACCAATTCCTCGCCGTTGGCCGGCAAGGTGTCGGGCCACAAACTGACCGCCCGCATGGTCAAGGCGCGACTGGACACCGAATTGGTCGGCAATGTCTCGATCCGGGTGGTCGACATCGGCCGCCCGGATGCCTGGGAGGTGCAGGGCCGGGGTGAGTTGGCGCTAGCCGTACTCGTCGAGCAGATGCGCCGCGAGGGCTTCGAGTTGACGGTCGGCAAGCCGCAGGTCGTCACCCGCACCATCGACGGGAAGCTTCACGAGCCGTTCGAGGCGATGACCATCGATTGCCCGGAGGAATTCGTGGGCGCGGTCACCCAGTTGATGGCTGCGCGCAAAGGTCGGATGGAGGAGATGGCCAACCACGCGGCCGGCTGGGTACGGATGGACTTCATCGTCCCCAGCCGCGGACTCATCGGTTTCCGCACCGACTTCCTCACCCTGACCCGCGGCACCGGCATCGCCAACGCAGTGTTCGACGGCTACCGGCCATGGGCCGGGGAGATCCGGGCCCGGCACACCGGCTCACTGGTCAGCGATCGCTCCGGGGCGGTAACACCGTTCGCCATGATTCAACTTGCCGACCGCGGCCAGTTCTTCGTCGAACCCGGCGACGATACCTACGAGGGCCAGGTGGTCGGCATCAACCCGCGCGCGGAGGATCTCGACGTGAACGTCACCAGAGAGAAAAAACTGACCAATATGCGGCAGTCGACCTCCGATGTCATGGAGACCCTCGCGCGGCCGCTCGAACTCGGCCTCGAACAAGCGATGGAGTTCTGCGCCGAGGACGAATGCGTAGAGGTCACGCCTGAGATCGTGCGGGTACGCAAGGCCGAGCTTGATGCCACCAGTCGGGCCCGCAACCGGTCCCGGGCCAAAGCGCAGAAAGCGTGACCGGGCGGGGCGGCGGCGGGTCGATACGCTGAAGGGCGTGAGTTCGGGCAGCAGGCGGAGCGCAGGCGCACTGCTGTCGGTGCTGCTGTCGTTGGTCCTCGCCACCGGCGGATGCACGGTCGACGCACCGCCGGCACCGCAGAGCACCGAGACCACTGACGCCGTCGCACCGAGCCCCAAGGCGACCCAGATCATCGTGGCCATCGACTCGATCGGCGCTGGCTTCAATCCGCATCTGCTCTCCGATCAGTCACCGGTCAACGCCGCCGTCAGCGCGCTGGTGTTGCCCAGTTCCTTCCGGCCAGTCCCGGACCCGGCCACCCCGACCGGATCGCGCTGGGAGATGGATCCCGCGCTGCTGGTTTCGGCCACGGTTACCGCCAGTCGCCCATTCACCGTCACCTACCAGATCCAGCCGGAGGCGGCGTGGACCGACAACGCCCCCATCGCGGCCGACGACTTCTGGTACCTGTGGCGCCAGATGGTCTCGCAGCCCGGGGTCGTCGATCCGGCCGGTTACAACCTCATCACCGGGGTCCGTTCGGCCGACGGCGGCAAGACCGCGGTAGTAACGTTCTCCCAGCCCTACCCGGCCTGGCGCGAGTTGTTCAACAACTTGTTGCCGGCGCACATCGTCAAGGATGTTCCGGGCGGTTTCCCGGCCGGCCTGGCGCGGGCGGTGCAGGTGACGGGCGGACAATTCAGGGTTGACACCATCGACCCGCAACGCGATGAGATCCTGCTCGCCCGCAATGACCGGTTCTGGGGACCGCCGGCTACACCCGATCAGATCCTGTTCCGGCGG
Source organism: Bifidobacterium breve (assembly GCA_945897705.1). GTDB lineage: Bacteria > Actinomycetota > Actinomycetes > Mycobacteriales > Mycobacteriaceae > Mycobacterium > Mycobacterium aquicola. Next base: position 22,438 of record CAMDFY010000005.1, read on the forward strand.
GCAGGCGCGCCTGCCGCGCTTGCGGATTCGATCCGAAATGGCGACACCCAGGTGGCCCAGGTGCACGGCGGTGCGGCCACTTTCGCCCAGCTGTCGGCGATACCGGACGTCCGCACCGCCCGCATGATCACGCCGCGGGCGCTGCAATTGACGCTGCGGGCCCAGCGGCCAAAGCTCGCGGATTCCCTTGTGCGCGCGGCGATCTTAGGCCTGATCGATGTCGAGTTGCTGGCGGCGGTCGGCGCGGGCAGTGACAACTCGGTCACTCTGGACCAGGCCCTTATCCGCACCCCGGGTGACCCCGGCTACGTGGCCACGGCACCGGCGCCCGTAGGCCGCGAGCGAGCGCTGGCGCTGTTCACCGAGGCCGGCTACCGGGTTGATGAGCGTGCGACGGGTTCACCGCGGACGACACCGCCGGAAAAGTCAGCAACCGCCGCGCCATTGCCGCAGCAGACCACGCGCGGGCGAATCAGCCGCAATGGCGAGACCTTCTCGTTGGTGATCGGGGCCGCAGCCAATGACCCGACGTCGGTGGCGGTCGCCAACACCGCAGCCGACCAATTGCGCGGGGCCGGCATCGCGGCATCGGTGCTGGCGCTGGAACCGCCGGTGCTGTACACCACCGCACTAGTGGATAACCAGGTCGACGCCATCGTCGGATGGTCCAGTGCCGGCGGCGATTTGGCGACAGCACTGGCGTCGCGCTTCGGGTGCCCCGCACTGGAGACGGTGGCGGTGCCGCAGGTGACGGGGGAACCGCCAACCTCGCTACCGCCGCCGACCGGCGGCGGCCTGACCGAAGGCCCCCGACCACCCGAGAATGCGGCACTGGTGCGCGCGCCATCCAACCTCACCGGGATCTGCGATCGCGGGATCCAACCGCTCATCGACGGCGCCCTTGATGGGTCGCGGGACATCACGGCGGTCATCGCCGCAGTGGAGCCGCGACTGTGGGCGATGGCGACAGTCCTGCCGATCATGCAGGATTCGACCATCGTCGCGGCCGGACCGAGCGTGCGCAACGTCAGCCTGACCGGCGCCGTGCCGGTGGGCATCGTCGGCGATGCCGGGGCATGGGCGAAGGTGACCCGCTAGCTAGTTGCCCGGGCACCGGTGGATCGGGCGCCGGTGGATCGGGCCTCTGCTGATCGGGCCCGGCTTGGCTTGGCCGCGGCCCGGCCGCTGTCGCCGCTGGCGGCCTCTGCGCCGGGTGAGTCGTCCCCGGGTGAGTCGTTCCCGGGTGAGTCGTTGCCTCCGCCAGCGACGGGCGCCGCAGTGGCGATCGCCCTGGCCGCAGCGACGCTGCGGGGCATGTCCGCCGAGGCGGCCGGAGCCGCGCTGGCGGCCGAGGCAGCGGTAGCTGCGCTGGCGGCCGAGACAATCGGGATGGGGGAGGTGGCCGCGCCCGGACCACCGGTGAGGTCGGCGTAGACGGCCGTGCGCAGATCCTGTATCGCACCGACGGTGTTGCCCAGCGCGGTCTGGATGCCGGCGGTGAACGGCGCCAGGCCGGCGTTGAATGCCGCCACGAAGTCGCCCGTGGTCGCCAGTGTCTGGGCGAAGGCGGTAACGCCGGCCAGGGATCCGGCGATGATCGTCCGCACCCCGGTCAGAATCTCCCGGGTGACCCCGAATGCGCCCACGACGGCCTCGACGACAGCCTGGGCCGCCCGCGCCCGGGTGACCTCGAACTCGTAGCCCCCGAACGGCTGGCGGGGCGCTTCGAACAACGCGGCCGTGTTGATGATCGGTGTTTGGACGGCGAGCAGGCCCACCCCCAACGCCTGGGTGATGCTCTGTCCGGCCTGAAGAGCCCCGATGGTGGCGAACGGGCTGGTCAGCAAGCCCACGCCGAGCCCGAGAGCGCCCCACCCGGTGAAGGGTGACGCCGCCGGACTGGGCGGACTTACCGGCCCGACGCAGACCGTGCACTGCTGGATGCCGCCGATCACGATCGGGGCCAGTGCCAGCGCATCACCCAGCAGATTCACCAGGATCTGGTATGGGATGGCGCCGAGAGCGGGTACTGAAGCCCCATTGACCAGTTCGATCCCGGGAATCTGCACGGTGGGTATGGGCACTGCGGGGGCCGGAGCCAGCGGGCTGACGGCGATGACGCCGGCGCTGGCGACTGCGACGCTCGCGGTGAATAGTGAACGGATAGCGGCGGGCATTCCCAAACTCCTTTGAACAGGCTGATTCCGATAGCGGAACCATACCCGCGAACCGCGTCAGCAAAGCCGTATTCCGCGGGAAGGTGGTTTCTTCGCTTCCACCGCCTCGCGGGCCGCGGGTACCCTGCGTCACGGGGGCGCGCCGCGCACGACGGGAGAATCATGTCAGGGCACACCGGGTCGGGTCCGGCGGCAGTGGAGCATCCTCGGGGTGACGGTGAGTTGCCGACTGCGGACATCGGCCGACTGCTGCTGCGTTGCGCGGACCGGCCCGGTCTGGTCGCCGCCGTCAGCGCATTTCTTGCCGGCGCCGGAGCGAACATCGTCTCGCTGGACCAGCACGCCACCAGCCAGTCCGGGGGGACCTTCATGCAGCGAACGATCTTCCACCTGCCGGGGTTGGCCGCAGCCCGCGACTCACTGGAACGGGACTTCGCCGAGCAGGTCGCCGGAACCTACGAGATGGATTTCCGATTGACCGAGGCCGCCAAGCCCAAGCGGGTGGCGATCATGGCGTCGAGGGAAGACCACTGCCTGTTGGACCTGCTGTGGCGAAACCGCCGAGGCGAGATTGACATGTCGGTTGCCATGGTGATTGCCAATCACCCCGAACTCGCCGAACAGGTGCGTCCCTTCGGCGTGCCCTTCGTCCACATCCCGGCTACCAGGGACATTCGCGAACACGCCGAGCAACGTCAGCTAGAACTCCTGCGCGGGAACGTCGACCTGGTGGTACTGGCGCGCTACATGCAAATCATCACCGCGAGTTTCCTGACCGAGGTTGGCTGCCCACTGATCAACATCCATCACTCGTTCCTGCCCGCCTTCATCGGCGCGGCACCGTATCGTCGGGCCCGGGAGCGTGGCGTCAAACTCGTTGGCGCAACGGCGCATTACGTCACAGCGGATCTCGATGAGGGGCCGATCATCGAACAGGATGTGGTACGGGTCGATCACCGCCACGAGGTCGATGACCTGGTCCGGCTGGGCGCGGACGTGGAGCGTGCGGTGCTGTCCCGCGCGGTGTCCTGGCACTGCGAAGACCGCATCATCCGCAACGGCAATCAGACCGTCGTGTTCTGATGCCTGCGGTAGGTCGCCTGCTGTTCGTCCACGCCCATCCCGATGACGAGACCATCAACAATGGTGTGACCATGGCGCACTACGCCGCGCGCGGTGCTGAAGTCACCGTGGTGACGTGCACCCTCGGCGAGGAGGGCGAGATCATCGGAGAACGCTTCAGCCGGTTGGGCGTGGCGGAATCTGATCAGCTGGGCGGGTATCGCATCGGTGAATTGACCGTCGCGCTGCGCCATCTCGGGCTCGGCGAGCCCCGTTTCCTCGGTGGTGCCGGGTGCTGGCGGGACTCGGGCATGCCGGATACCCCGCGGCGTCGCCGCATCGCGTTCGTCGACTCGGACACCTCCGCGGTCGTGGGACAGCTTGCGGACGTGATCGCCGAGTTGCGGCCGCACGTGGTGGTGACCTACGACCCTGATGGCGGTTACGGCCACCCGGACCATGTTCGGGCCCACCACGTGACCACCGCCGCCATTGCCGCCGCGTCCGACCGGTGGCAGGTGCCGAAGTTCTACTGGACGGTGACCGCCGCGGAGACGTTTCGTTCGGGTGTGGACGCACTGCGGACCGATGATGTCCTGCCGGACTGGATCTGGCCGCCGGTCGAGATGACCTACGGATTTACCGACGACCGGATCACCGCGGTGATCGACGCCCCGGAGCATGTCGCGGCGAAGGTCGCCGCTATCGGCGCGCACGCGACCCAGATGGTGCTCGGTCCGACCGGCCGTGCCTTCACGCTGTCCAACAAACTGATTCTGCCGGTGCTGAGCCAGGAGCACTATGTGCTTGCGGCCGGCCAGCCGGGTGAAACCGATGACAAGGGTTGGGAACGCGACCTTTTGGCCGGCCTTGATCTCGCCGCCGGGTAGCGCCTGGGACAGCCGCTTCGGTCCGGTGGTGCTGGCCGTGCTGACGGTCGACGGGGTGTTATCGGCAGTGGCGGGCGCACTGCTGCTGCCGCTGTACCTCGGTGCTATTCCGTTCCCGGTGAGTGCTCTGGTGAGCGGGCTTGTCAATGCCGCACTGGTGTGGGCCGCGGGGCACTGGACAGGTTCGAAAGGGCTTGCGGCACTGCCGCTGTGGGCCTGGCTGGCAACGGTGGCGGCATTGACTTTCGGCGGTCCGGGCGGAGACATCGTCTTCGGCGGGCAGGGAATCCTGGCCTACTCGGTGCTGATTCTGTTGCTACTCGGCGCTGTGCCGGCGGCCATGGTGCTGCGTCGAATGGCGTGACGAAGCCACTCAGGCGTCACTGTCGGCGGACCGCGCCGACCCGGCAAGTCCGGACGATCCGGGCCGTACCGCTGTCGACCGAGCGGCCCTGCGGGGTTCTTTCACCGGTGCGGCGATGGGCGCGCTCACCGCGGACGTTGCGTCCGCAGCGTCGAGCATGGTGGCGTCGAGCGCTGCAGGGTCGGTCTCCACTGCGGCAGGCGCAGCCAGTGACTGCCGCGCCGCGACCGCGCGGCGAGCCACTGCGCGGGTGGCCCGCGGAGCAGGGGTCTCGGCAACCGGTTCGGTGACCGCAGAGGTCTCGGACATCGGTTCGGTGACCGCAGAGGCCTGGGCAACCGGTTCGGTGACCGCAGAGGCCTCGGCAACCGGTTCGGTGACCGCAGAGGCCTCGGCAACCGGTTCCGTGACCGCCGGAGCCTCGGTCACCGGTGTGTCAGCGCTCGCCCGCGCCGCGACGGCAGCAGCGGCGACACGGCTAGCCACAGCCGCGGTCGGAAACGGCGGCGGCGGCGGCAGCGGCGGCAACGGCGGTAGGAAACTCAGTAACCAGGCGATCTCACCCTCGACGAAGTTGGTGACCGCGAGGTTGAGTCCGTAGCTCAAGGTGAGGCCGATCAGATCGAACTGGCCGTCGATGAGATAGGCGAAGCTGTACACCAGAGCCTGGACGATCGGCTCCCCGGTGTTGTAGGCGATGTTGATCTGTTGGCCCAACCAGCCGATCGGCCAGGGCAGGTAGCCCGCGGCCCAGGCGGCGAGTTCGAATCCGTACTGCACGAAGGGCTCAACGGCGTTGAAGGTGTTGATGATTGCCTCGCCGGCCGACCCGGTGGCCGCCGCGACCGGCCCCGGGTTTGTCGCAGCCGTGGCCGGGGTGAACGGCGCGGGCAACGCGGCGACCGCGGCGCTCAACTCGATCGGGGACAGCTCGATTGACGACAGCTCGATCGACGACCACGTGAAGGCGTCCGTTGACAGGGTGAGCACGTCGGTTCGCGGGGTCGACACGGGAACCAGCATGACGGCGCTGACGGTTGCGGCCGCAAGTCCCGCGGCCAGGAAAGAGCGCACGGACACGGTCATCGCAGACTTCTCCCTGTTCGTCGTGTTTGCTGTCGGGGTACCTAATGAGTGTACGTTTCCGGCCGGTCGGCGTTACATGTCCGCTGGAGCGCGCTCCCCGGATCGCCCACCTCCCGCTGGCACTACTGTGGGGGCCATGTCTGTCGCCCGTGATGTATGCCGGTCTCGATGACAAGCCCGGCGGCGTTGCGGCGGGTGCTGCGCCGGGCCCGCGACGGAGTGGCACTCAACGTCGACGAGGCCGCCCTCGCGATGACTGCCCGCGGCGGCGACCTCGCGGACCTGTGTGCGAGCGCGGCGCGGGTCCGCGATGCCGGACTCGAGAACGGCGGTCAACGGGGTTCGACCGGTCGGCCGACCGTCTCCTACTCGCGCAAGGTGTTCATTCCCCTCACCCATCTGTGCCGCGACACCTGCCATTACTGCACCTTCGTCACGGTGCCCGGCAAGTTGCGCGCTGGCGGTCGAGGCATGTATCTCGAACCTGCCGATGTCGTCGCCCTCGCCGCCCGTGGCGCCGAACTCGGCTGCAAAGAGGCGCTGTTCACCCTCGGCGATCGGCCTGAGGCGCGATGGCCGCAAGCTCGGGAGTGGCTTGACGAACGCGGGTACGACTCGACGCTGTCGTACCTGCGGGCAATGGCCATCCGGGTGCTGGAGGAGACCGGCCTGCTGCCGCACCTCAATCCCGGAGTGATGAGCTGGACCGAGCTTTCCCGGCTCAAGCCGGTGGCACCGTCGATGGGCATGATGCTGGAAACCACGTCGCGGCGGCTCTTCGAGGTCAAGGGCGAGGCCCACTACGGCAGCCCGGACAAGGACCCGGTCGTCCGGATGCGCACGCTGACCGATGCCGGCCGCCTGTCCATCCCGTTCACCACCGGCCTCTTGGTGGGCATCGGGGAGACCCTCGCCGAGCGTGCCGACACCATGCATGCGATCCGGCGGGTACACAAGGAGTTCGGGCACATCCAGGAAGTCATTGTGCAGAACTTCCGGGCGAAGGATGCCACCGCGATGGCGGACGCGCCGGATGCCGGGTTTGACGACTTCCTGGCAACCGTTGCGGTGGCCCGACTAGTGCTGGGCCCCGACATGCGGGTCCAGGCTCCGCCCAACCTGGTGTCACGCCACGAGTGCGTGGCTTTGCTGGGGGCGGGCGTCGACGACTGGGGTGGGGTGTCCCCGCTGACACCGGATCACGTCAACCCGGAACGGCCCTGGCCGGCCCTCGATGAGCTGGCCGCGGTCACCGCTGAGGCGGGCTTCGAACTGGTGCAACGGCTCACCGCCCAGCCGAAGTACGTGCAAGCCGGAGCGGCCTGGATCGACCCGCGGGTGGCCGCCCATGTCGCCGCCCTCGCCGACCCCGAGACCGGCCTGGCCCGTGATGTCAACCCGACCGGACTGCCCTGGCAGGAGCCCGACGAGGCCACCGAATCGCTGGGCCGAATCGACCTGCACAGCAGCATCGACACCGAGGGACGGCGAACGGTGACCCGAAGCGACCTTCCCAACGCCTTCGGCGACTGGGAATCCATCCGGGACCGGGTCGGAGAGCTTGCGGCCAGGGCGCCGGAGCGCGTCGACTCCGATGTCGCCGCCGCACTGCGCGCAGCGGAACGTGACCCGGCCGGATGCAGTGACGCCGAGTATCTGGCTCTGGCGACCGCGGACGGCCCGGCATTGGATGCTGTTGCGGCACTGGCGGACTCGCTTCGCTCAGATGCCGTCGGCGATGATGTGACCTTCGTGGTCAACCGGAACATCAACTTCACCAACATCTGCTACACCGGCTGCCGGTTCTGCGCGTTCGCGCAACGCAAGGGCGACGCCGACGCGTTCTCACTGACCACCAGCGAGGTGGCCGATCGTGCGTGGGAGGCCCACGTCGCAGGTGCCACCGAGGTCTGCATGCAGGGCGGTATCGACCCCGAGTTGCCTGTCACCGGCTATGGCGATCTGGTGCGGGCGGTGAAGGCGAAGGTGCCGTCGATGCACGTGCATGCGTTCTCGCCCATGGAGATCGCCAACGGCGTCACCAAGAGCGGCGTTAGCATTCGCGAGTGGTTGATCAGCCTGCGGGAGGCGGGGCTGGACACCATTCCCGGCACCGCTGCCGAAATCCTCGACGACGAGGTGCGCTGGGTGCTCACCAAGGGCAAACTACCCACGTCGTTGTGGGTCGAGATCGTCAGCACCGCGCACGAAATCGGCCTGCGGTCGAGTTCGACGATGATGTACGGCCACGTCGACACACCGTCGCACTGGGTCGCCCACATCAATGTGCTGCGCGATATTCAGGACCGCACCGGCGGCTTCACCGAGTTCGTGCCGTTGCCGTTTGTGCACCAGTCCTCACCGCTGTATCTGGCCGGTGCCGCCCGCCCGGGTCCCACCCATCGCGATAACCGCGCTGTGCACGCCCTGGCGCGCATCATGCTGCACGGCCGGATCTCTCAGATCCAGACCAGCTGGGTGAAACTCGGTGTGCAGCGCAGTCAGGTGATGCTGACCGGTGGCGCCAACGATCTGGGCGGCACCCTGATGGAGGAGACCATCTCCCGGATGGCAGGTTCGCAGCACGGCTCAGCCAAGAGCGCCGCCGAGTTGGTGGCCATCGCCGAAGGCATCGGACGGCCGGCGCGCCAGCGCACCACCACCTACGGCAAGCGTGCGGCGTGAGGTTGTGATGGACGCAACCCGTAGAATCTGGGACACGAACACGATTTAGGGCACACTGACTTAGCTGTCCGGACGCGCGCGTCGGATACTTGGCTTCCGGATGGCCCACCCACAGACAGACGACGAAGAGCACATCGAGGAGAACCTTCGTGACTTACACGATCGCTGAACCCTGCGTCGACATCAAAGACAAGGCATGTATCGAGGAGTGCCCGGTCGACTGCATCTACGAGGGCGAACGCATGCTCTACATCCATCCCGACGAGTGCGTGGACTGCGGCGCGTGCGAACCGGTGTGCCCGGTGGAGTCGATTTACTACGAAGACGATGTGCCCGAGCAGTGGTCGGGGTACACCCAGATCAACGCTGACTTCTTCGCCGAGTTGGGCTCACCGGGTGGCGCCTCGAAGGTGGGTCTCACCGCGAACGATCCGCAGGTGGTCAAGGACCTCCCGCCCAAGGCCGAGGACGACTGACGGCTCTGACCCCGCCACGGGTGCGTCGCCCGGTCTCGGCGTCGCTGCCGGCGTTTCCCTGGGACACCCTGGCGGAGGCGGCCGCTACCGCAGGCGCCCATCCCGACGGCATCGTCGATCTGTCTGTGGGGACTCCCGTCGACCCCGTCGCCCCGGTGATTCAGGCCGCCCTGGCCGGAGCAGCCGTCGCGCCCGGATACCCCTTCACGGCGGGAACCGGCGAACTTCGCGCAGCGGCGGTGGCCGCATTGAGCCGCCGGTACGCGGTCACCGGTCTGGCGGAGCATGCCGTGCTGCCGGTGATCGGAACCAAGGAACTCATCGCCTGGCTGCCGTCGTTGATCGGCCTGGGCGCCGAGGACCTGGTCGTCATACCCGAACTGGCGTACCCGACCTACGAGGTCGGAGCCCGGTTGGCCGGCGCACAGGTGGTTGCGGCGGATTCGCTGACCCAACTGGGCCCGCGCTCTCCAGCGCTGATGTACCTCAATTCGCCGAGCAATCCCACCGGCAGGGTGCTGGGCGTCGACCATCTGCGCAAGGTCGTCGAGTGGGCCCGCGAGCGCGGCGCGTTGGTGGTCTCCGACGAGTGTTACCTGGGCCTGGGTTGGGAGGAACAACCCGTTTCGGTGTTACACCCGGCGGTCTGTGGGGGTGACCACCGCGGACTGCTCGCGGTCCATTCGCTCTCCAAGTCATCCTCGATGGCCGGTTACCGAGCCGGCTTCGTCGCCGGTGACGCGGGCGTGGTCGCCGAGTTGCTCGCCGTGCGAAAGCACGCCGGCATGATGGTGTCCACGCCGGTGCAGGTGGCAATGGTGGCCGCACTTGAGGACGACGCACACCAGGCCGAGCAGCGGGGCCGGTACGCGCGCCGGCGTGAGGTGCTGCTGGGTGCGGTGCGGTCGGCCGGTTTCACCGTCGAACATTCCGAGGCCGGGTTGTACCTGTGGGCGACCCGCGGTGAGCCGTGCCGGGACACCGTGGACTGGTTGGCCGAACGCGGCATCCTGGTGGCGCCAGGCGACTTCTACGGTACGAGCGGGGCGCGTTACGTCCGGATGGCGCTCACTGCCACCGACGAGCGCATCGCTGCCGCAACGGCGCGCTTAAGCGCCTAGTTCGGAGCCCAGGGCTAGTTCATGTCCCAGGGTTCGCCGTAGGTGCTGACCTGGTCACCGGCCTGGGAGATCAGTCGGGCGAAGGGGCGCAGCAGCACCCCGCCGGCCGCGCCGGTGATCTGGCCGTGGGAGTTGGCTATGGCCACCGTGCCC
>CAMDFY010000006.1 GCA_945897705.1 Bifidobacterium breve
CCCATGACGCCGGGCACAGCCTCCAGATCGGACTGCTGGACCCCGGAGGCATCGTGCAGGGTGAACCGCAACCGGGTGGCGCAGTGCGTGAGACTCTCGATATTCGCCGACCCGCCCAATTTGTCGACGATCTCAGCAGCTGTATTCGACGACACTGATTGCCCACCCTCCACGAAGCGCCCCGGACCGAACCGGCCCGAGTGAGCCGATGGTATCGGCGCGGCCTCGAACGCCGGATCAGATTCGGATCACCGGATCAGATTGAGAACGCCGATACCCAAGTCAGGGTGCGGTCGGTGGTCGGGATCCGGCCGTGCGTAGCCGTTCCGGCTGGGGTGACCACACGGTCTCACTGCTCTGGGAGTCCACCCGGGCGCAGTAGGCGGGAGCGCCGTTGTTGTCGACTGCCGCCGCACCGAGCACCGCGCAGTCCGCGCCGACGACCACCACGGGCAGGTCCATCCGGGCCGACACCGCCGGCGGCGGGGGCGTCGTCGGGATCGAGGCTGTGCCGGTGTCGCGGCCCGCGGAGAACATCGCGAGTGCGACGCCGAGGGCCGAGACGACGACGAGCGCAGCCAGTGCCGCAGCGATCCAACGCTTCCCACCGGGAGCGGCCTCGGGCTTGCGATGTCGGGCCGCCGAACCCACAGCCGTTGAACCCAGAGCATCCCGCATCGCTGTCGCGAAATCCCCGCACTGGCCGAAACGGTCGGACGGATCTTTGGCCAATGCCCTGGCGAACACGGGTCCGAGTCGGGCGAGATCGGGGTGGTCGGTGCCGATGGGTGGCGGCTGTGAACTCAGATGGTTACCGATGACGACGGCGGGGTTGCTGTTGGCGAACGGCGCCGCACCGGTGAGCAGATGGTAGGCGGTTGCGGCGAGCGAGTACTGGTCGGCGCGGCCGTCGATCTGCTCGCCTTTGAGTTGTTCCGGGGCCGCGTAGTTCACCGTGCCGACCGTCATGTCGGCACCGGTCAGATCGCTGGACTGGCCGATCCAGCGAGCAACACCGAAGTCGGTCAACATGACTCGTTCGTCGCCGGACTCCGACACTCCGAGAAGGATGTTTGCCGGCTTGATGTCCCGGTGTAGCAGCCCACGGCTGTGGGCGTAATCGAGGGCATCGGCGATATCGGTGACGATGTGCGCCACATCGGCGGGCGGAATCCCGTTCGGGTATTTGTCGGTCAGCAGCCGTGAGGCATCGGTGCCATCAACGAACTCCATGGCGATCCACAGTTGGCCTTCGAAGTCACCGCGGTCGTAGATGGTGACGATGTTCGGGTGGCGCAGCATCGCCACCATCTCGGCTTCCCGATTGAATCGCTGTCGATACTCGTCATCGTGGCTGACCCCGGTCCCGAGCACCTTAAGCGCATCGTGGCGGGGCAGGCGTGGATGCGCAGCCAAATAGACCTCGCCCATTCCGCCGGTGCCGAGGACCCGGCCGATGTGGTAACCGGCGAAGATCTGGCCGTCCGCTAACGGCATCTGCGCAACCTAAACTCCTGGCCGCTCACCCCGGGACATTGGCCTTCAGGGTCGCAAGGGCCCCAACGCTGAGCCGGGCCAGCTCGGCGGCCTCATCGTGATCGAGTGCGGCGGAGAATATCTCGGTCATCCGGCGGTTGGTTGCCTCCTCAACCTCCGCATAACGCTCGGCCTTCTCCGCTCCGTCGGCGAAGGGTTCGGCAAAGCCGAACATCATGGTGTAGTCGCGGCCACCGTGGAGCATGTGAGCTTCGACCGGGGTGATGTCCGACAGCGACAGCGCCTTGAAGTGGACATCGCCGCGCAACTCACGCAATACGAACATCACCTGCAGTGCCCGGGCCGCGTCGTCGCCGGCCAACGCCATGTTCCGATAACCGGCGTACATCGGCAGTCCCAGCGGCGACGTCGCGGCAATGACTTTCTCACCGAGTTGCGCGATGCGCGCGGGCCCTTCGGCGCCGCTCAGGTACTTGCGGCCGAAGTCGGCCACCTGATCCCAGTACACCTTCGCCGCACCGGCCGCCCCACGGACCGCGACGCCTTCCTCCCAGCAGGCGCTGACGAAGTTCGGCTCGAAAACGGTGAACACCGCCGCCACCGTCGAACCGGTGGCCTCGCCCAACACGCCACCGCGGCCGGCGACATAGCCGGCGAACGGGTTTTCATAACCCGCCGCGATACTGCCGCCGAACGTCTCCGGGTGCAGCATGAAGACTCCGATGGCCTCGCCTATGGCGGCGCCCGCGTCGCGGACTGCTTCGCTCAACTCGGACTTGCTCATTGATATTCCTCCCGTAGAGACGACGGCTCTGCGCTCGCGGTCTACCGGCAGCGTAATCCGATCAGTCCAGCGGAACACCCAGGGTGTTGAGCGTCATCGCCAGAGCGTCGTACTGACCCACCAGCGTGACGAACTCGATCAGTTGGCGCCGGTCCAGATACTCGCCGAGCTGTTGCCAGGCCTGCTCCGAGAGCATCCTGGTGGCGAGGAGTTCATCGACGCCGGTGAGCAGTGCGCGGTGGCGCACGGAGAGCCCCTCTGCGTTCGGCCAGGCGAACACCTCGGCCTGGGTGTCGGCATCGACCCCCCGGCGCAGCGCCAACTGGCGGTGCTGCTGAAGCTCGTAGGCACAGCCGCGCAGGTGGCCGACGCGCAGAATGATGACCTCGGCGTCCCGTTTGGGCAGCCGGCCGCGGTACAGCAGCACGCCGCTGAACGGTATCCACGACCAGAACAGGCGCCGATGAACGGCGAGCGTGGTGAAGAGGTGGAATTCGGGCACGCCCAGGACGCGGGCCGTCAACTTACAGAACAGCCACCCCGGCAGGCCCAGTTCGCGCCGACTGCCCGACGGGATGCGCGGCGGCGCGACAGCGGGCAGTGGGGCCGGCAATTCCGGGTCGGGATCAATGGTCACCGCAATATCCTCGCTCGGCCAGTAAGCCGTCGCCGGGCTTCGCTATCCTCAACAGGTCTTCGTTATCCTCGATGGTACGGGTGAATCGGGGGTTCGCACTTTCCGGACCGGCGCATAAGCCACCCGGGCTGTCCAAACGCCGCACCGGCGGGGCTCCGCCGGGTGATGCGTCCGAAAGGTAGTGCTGTGCTCGAAGCTCGTGTCACACCGATCGCGGTAATCGGTATGGGCTGCCGACTGCCGGGCGGCATCGACTCCCCCGAACTTCTATGGGAGGCGTTGCTGCGCGGCGACGATCTCATCACCGAGATCCCCGCGGATCGGTGGGACGTCGATGAACACTATGACCCCCAACCGGGCGTGCCCGGCCGGTCAGTATCGCGATGGGGCGGATTCATCGATGACATCGGTGGTTTCGATGCCGAGTTCTTCGGAATCGGTGAGCGCGAAGCGGCCGCGATCGACCCGCAGCACCGCCTCATGCTGGAGACGGCCTGGGAGGCGGTGGAGCACGCCGGACTGGCACCGTCGGTTCTGGCCGATTCACTGACCGGAGTGTTCGCCGGACTCTGTCACGACGACTACACCCTGGTGACCAGCGAGGCGGGCGCCATGGAGGGCCCGTACGGCTACACCTGCACCCCGTACAGCATGGCGTCGGGACGCATCGCGTACGCGTTGGGACTTCGGGGACCGGCGTACACCGTGGACAGTTCGTGTTCCTCCGGCCTGCTGGCCGTGCATATGGCCTGTCGAAGCCTGCATGAGGGCGAGAGCGACTACGCGCTGGCCGGTGGCTGTCAGGTCATCTTGAAACCGTCGGTGAGCGCATCGGCCTCGGCGCAGGGCATGCTCTCGCCGACCGGCCGATGCCAAGCCTTCGACGCTGATGCCAACGGCTTCGTGCGTTCCGACGGCTGCGCCGTGGTGCTCCTCAAACGACTACCGGACGCTCTGCGCGACGGCGACCGCGTGCTGGCCGTCATCCGCGGGACCGCCGCGAATCAGGACGGCCGGTCGGTGACACTCACGACGCCGTCACTGGACGCTCAGGCGGACGTCTACCGGACGGCCCTGGCCGTAGCCGGTGTGGATGCGACCACCGTAGGAATGGTCGAGGCGCACGGCACCGGGACCCCGGTCGGTGATCCGCTCGAGTTCGGCAGCCTGGCAAAGGTGTACGGCACCGACGGTCATCAGTGTCTGCTCGGATCGGCGAAGAGCAATCTGGGTCACACCGAGTCCGCCGCGGGTGCAGTCGGGCTAATCAAGGCTGTCCTCGGACTGCGCCACGGCGTCGTGCCCGCGATGGCACATTTCCATCGCCTACCCGACGAACTAGATCGAATCGAGACCGGACTGGTCGTACCCAAGGAAATCACCCCCTGGCCGACTGCGGTGGCTGGCCAGCCGCGACGCGCAGGGGTGTCGTCGTTCGGCATGTCCGGAACGAACGTGCACGCCGTCCTGGAGCAAGCACCACCGAGCACCGAATCCGACGCCGCCGCGAACAGCGGCACTGAATCATTGCTGTTCGCCGTATCGGCAACCTCGACCGAGGAGTTGCGGCGGACATCCCGTCGTCTGGCCGACTGGGTGAACCAACACGCAGACGGCCTGGCGGCCGCCGATCTGGCGTATTCGTTGGCCCGTCGGCGCGGCCACCGGTCGGTGCGCACCGCGGTGCTCGCCGCGGACCTCACCGGCCTGATCGATGGGCTGCACGGAATAGCCGAGAGCGACGTTCCCTATCCGGAGTCGGTGGGCCAGGGTGATCGCGGACCGGTCTGGGTGTTCTCCGGCCAGGGTTCGCAATGGGCGGCAATGGGCGCCGACCTTCTGGCCCGGGAGCCGGCGTTCGCTGCCCGCATCGCCGAGTTGGAGCCGCTGATCGCACGCGAATCCGGGTTCTCGGTGACCGAAGCGATGTCGGCGCCCGAGACGGTGATCGGTATCGACCGCGTCCAGCCCACGTTGTTCGCCATGCAGGTCGGAATCGCGGCAGCGATGCAGTCCTACGGCGTCCAGCCGGGTGCGGTGATCGGACATTCCATGGGTGAGGCGGCAGCGGCCGTCGTTGCCGGCGCTCTGTCACTGGAGGACGGCGTGCGGGTGATCTGCCGCCGATCGCGGCTGATGTGCCGGTTATCCGGCGGCGGCGCGATGGCCTCCGTCGAGTTGACCGCCCAGCAGGTGCGCGACGAACTGGCCGCCCGTGGGGTCAACGATGTGGTGGTGTCGGTGTTCGCTTCGCCGGAGTCCACAGTCATCGGTGGTGCCACCGACACGGTTCGCGAACTGGTGGCGGCCTGGGAGTCCGCCGATGTGATGGCCCGCGAGGTGGCCGTCGACGTCGCCTCGCACTCGCCGCAGGTCGATCCCATCCTCACCGATCTCGCCACTGAACTTGCCGAGCTCGTTCCACGGGAACCGCAAGTGCCGTATTACTCGGCCACCCTCGATGACCCGCGTGCCCGGCCGGCCTTCGACGCCGGCTACTGGGTCGACAACCTGCGTCAGCCGGTGCGCTTCGCGATGGCAGTCCAGGCCGCACTGGATGACGGTCACCGGGTATTCGGTGAGCCCGCTCCGCACCCCTTGCTGATTCGTGCGGTCGAACAGACCGCCCAGGCCGCGGGTATCTCGGTCCAGACCGTCGCGGGTATGCGCCGGGAACAACCGCTGCCGCATGGGTTGCGCCAGTTTCTCGCAGATCTGCACAGCGCGGGCGCCGCAGTCGATTTCACCGCCCTGTACCCCAGCGGACAGTTGGTGGAGGCACCACTGCCGACGTGGACGCATCACCACTTCCTCATCGAGTCCAATGATGAAGACTCCGCAGCGCGTGGCGCGTGCACAGCATCGGTGCACCCTCTGCTGGGCGAGCACGTGCGCCTGCCGGAAGAGCCCGAGCGGCACGCGTGGCAGTCCGACGTCGGCACCGGGAAACTGCCGTGGCTGAGCGATCATCGTGTCAACGATGTTCCGGCGTACCCGGGCGCCGCTTACTGCGAGATGTCACTGGCCGCAGCCGAACTCGTTTTCGGCGATGACAGCGAGGTCCGCGACGTCCAATTCGAGCAGCTGATGCTGCTCGATGAGCACACCGATATCACATCCATCGCGGAGGTTGTTGGCTCCGCGATGGCAGAGTTCGCTGTGGAGACCGAACAGGACGGCGAGCGCATCCGCCAGGCGGTAGCGATGCTGGCGCGAGCCGACGAACACACTCCCCCCGCGCGCCAGGACATCGCCGAGGTTCTGACGGCGCATCCCAACCGGATTTCCGGTGACGAGGTGCGCCAGTGGTTCGCCACTCGGCGGATCCATTTCGGTCCCGCGTTCACCGGCCTGATCGCCGTACATACCAGTGGCGGCGACGATGGATCGACGATGCTCGCAGAGATCGCACTGCCCAGCGACATCCGCTCCCAACAAGCCGGCTACGGCATTCATCCGGCACTACTGGACGCTTGCTTCCAGTCGGTGGCCGCCGTGATGGTGGCTGCCGGCCGCACCGACGGTGGGCTGTTGCTGCCCTTGGGCGTCACCCGGCTGCGCCGGACCGGCGCCGGCCGTGACGCCCGGTACTGCCTGGTGCGGGTGCTCTCGTCAGACGCCACCACGATCGAGGCGGATCTCGACATCACCGACGCCGACGGCGAGGTCGTGCTGCAGGCCGCGGGCCTGCGGATGGGCACCAGGGAATCCAAGGGCGGCGAGCGTGACCGCGTACTCGCCGAACGACTGCTCACCGTGGAGTGGGAGCGGCACGAACCGCCGACGGCGATCACAGATCCAATCCCGGGCGCCTGGCAGCTGATCACACCCGACGGTCGCGGCGACGTCGCCACACAACTTGCCGACGCGTTGACTGCCCTCGGCGCCCGGTGTCAGGCACTGCACGCCGTTGACCTGTCCGCCGGTCCAGTCCGGGGCGTTGTCGTCCTCGCACCGCCATCGGAAGGCGATGAGAAATCGCTGGATCGCGGCCGCGACCTAGTGGCGTCGATCGTTGGGGTGGCGCAGCAGTTAACGGACACCGAGGGGGAGCCCCCGCGGCTGTATGTGATCACCCGGGACGCCCAAGCGGTGACCACCGGCGACACGATCAACCTGGACCACGGCGGGGTGCGCGGCTTGTTGCGGGTGATCGGTGCCGAGCATCCCGATCTTCGACCTACCCAGATCGATATCGACGCTCACACCGAGGCCGACGCGATAGCCATTGAATTGCTTAGCGGCTCCGACGAGGACGAGACGGCGTGGCGGCAGGGTGCGTGGTACGCCGCGCGCCTGCGACACAGCCCACTGCGCCCGGAGGAACGACGAACCACCACGATCGACACCGAGAACGACGGTATGCGGTTGGACATCCGTACCCCGGGTGATCTGGAAACCCTCGAGTTCGTCACCGCTGACCGGCAGCCGCCGCAGGCGGGCGAGATCGAAGTGGCCGTCGGAGCTTCCAGCGTCAACTTCGCCGACGTGTTACTCGCGTTCGGCCGCTACCACACCGTGGAAGGCCCGCGACCCGGTCTTGGGATCGATCTTGCAGGCGTCGTCACTGCAGTTGGACCCGGCGTGACCGACTATCAGGTCGGCGACAGGGTCGGCGCCATCGCCGATGCGGTCGCATGGGGCACGTTCGTCACCTGCGATGCGCGACTGGCGGCAAAGCTGCCGGAGAACGTGTCCGCCGAGCAGGCTGCGGCGGTGTCAACCGCATACGCCACCGCGTGGTACGGCCTGCACGATCTGGCCCGAATCCAATCCGGCGATCGGGTTCTGATCCATTCGGCGACCGGCGGCGTGGGGCAGGCGGCGATCGCGATTGCCCGCCATGCCGGTGCCGAGATCTTTGCGACCGCTGGCAGCGACGAGCGCCGTGAGCTGCTCCGCTCGATGGGTATCACCGGTGTATACAACTCTCGGACAGCGGATTTCGCCGATGAAATCCGTCGTGACACCGACGGTTACGGTGTCGACATCGTGCTGAATTCCCTGACCGGGATCGCCCAGCGGGCGGGGCTGGAGCTGCTGGCCTTCGGTGGTCGCTTCGTGGAGATCGGTAAGCGCGACGTCTACGAGCACACCCGTGTCGACCTCTACCCGTTCCGCCGGAATCTGGCGTTCTACTACGCCGATCTGCTGCTGATGAGCACCAGTGCGCCGGACAAGATTGGCAACCTGCTGCGGACGATTTACTCGTCGGTCGCCGACGGCACATTGCCGACGCCGGAGTACTCCGTGCGACCCATGTCCGAGGCCGACTCCGCCATCCGTGAGATGAGCGCCGCTCAGCACACCGGGAAACTTGTCCTCACCCTCCCGCATGGACAGCAGACCGATGTCGCGGTGCCGCCCACCAAGGCCGGGGTGTTCCGCAAGGACGGCTCCTACATCGTCACCGGCGGGGTCGGCGGCCTTGGGTTGTTCCTGGCGGCCGTAATGGCATCAGCCGGCTGTGGCCGGATCGTCCTGAGTTCGCGCTCGGCGCCGAACGCGCAGGCGCAGAAGACGATCGAGCGACTCCGGTCCAATGGCGCCGACGTCGTCGTTGAGTGCGGGAGCATCGCCGATCCGGAGACCGCAACCCGGCTGGTGTCCGCTGCCACCGCCACCGGCCTGCCGTTGCGCGGGGTGCTCCATGCCGCCGCAGTCGTCGACGATGCGACGCTCGCCAATATCACCGAGGAGTTGATCGACCGGGACTGGGCGCCGAAGGTGCGCGGCGCCTGGTATCTGCACCAGGCCAGTGTCGGGCAGCCATTGGACTGGTTCTGCAGCTTCTCGTCGGTAGCAGCGCTGTTCGGTTCTCCCGGCCAGGGCGCCTACGCTGCGGCGAACAGTTGGCTGGACACTTTCACGGCGTGGCGACGCAGCCAGGGGTTGCCCGCGACGGCAATCGCTTGGGGCGCGTGGGATCAGATCGGTAAGGGCGCTGGTCTCGCCCAGCGCGGTGACACGGCGATGATCTCTCCGCAGGAGGGAGCGCATGCCTTCCGTGCGTTGCTGCGTTATGACCGTGGTTATAGCGCCTATCTGCCCTTGACCGGAGCTCCGTGGCTCGCCGCGTTGGCGGCTCGAAGTCCCTTTGCCGCAACGTTCCACGCTGCCGAGGACGGTGGCGCTACCAGCGCGGCCGCAGTTCTTGCCGAACTTCGCGCGTTGGCACCGGAGGAATGGCCGGACCGGTTACGCAGGCTGGTCACCGACCAGGTGGGCCTCATCCTGCGCAGGGCGATCGACCCCGATCGTCCGTTCGCCGAGCACGGCCTTGATTCCCTGGGCAACCTGGAGTTGCGAACCCATATCGAAACCCAGACCGGCGTCCGGGTCACTCCGAAGACGATCGTGACCTACAACACCGCTCGAACGCTGGCGGGGCATTTGACCGAGGCTCTCTCCGGGGAATCAGCCGGATAGCGAAAAGGGTTGCCTAACAGCTCTGTTCAGCCTTCGATCAACCAGCCGGACAGGGCAATCATCAGTCGCCTGGGCAGGACTTTGGTAAAGCCGCGCCAGACCACCGCGTTGGCAGCGCCATCGACGAAGCTGGGTTTGTGACCGGACAGTACCCGCATGGTGTTGTCGACGACCTGTTCCGGGGTGCGGGTGAACCTCACGGCCGCCATACCTGAGGCGGCCTTCACCGCGGCATCACCGGCCACCTCGAAAAACGCGGTGTCGGTCAGCCCGGGGCACACCGCCAGGACACGGACACCGTGCTTGCGCTCCTCCGACCACAGCGCCTCGGTGAACGACAACACAAAAGACTTCGTCGCGCCGTAGACCGCCATCTTCGGCAAGGGCAGAAAGGCCGCGGTTGAGGCCAGATTGATGATTGTTCCGCTGCCCCTGGCCCGCATCTGGGGCAGATAGCGCGAGGTGGTCCCAACCAGCGTCAAGCAATTGAGTTGGACCTCTTCCTCAAGGCGTTCCGGGCGCGCGTCGGCGACGTCACAGTGAGTGCCGAAGCCGGCGTTGTTCACCAGCACCGTGATCTCCAGACCCAGGCGATGAGTCCGCTGCCACAGATCACCGGCAGCGGTGGGGACCGCCAGGTCCATGGCGATCACGGTGACGTTCACCCCGTGCGCCGCACGGAGTTGTTGCGCCAGAGCGTTGAGTTTGTCCTCGCTGCGGGCGACCACGACGAGGTCGTGGCCGCGAGCGGCGAATTGCCGCGCGAACTCGGCGCCGATACCGGTTGATGCCCCGGTGATCAAGGCGACCATCGCAACCTCGCAATCTGGGGATGGATCTCCTCCGGTCACCTCAGTCGGCGCCGTTCGTTTCGTTCCTCATCGTAGTTGGGAGTCAACCTCGGTGAACTGCGCCGCGTACACCCACGGTGCTCAGTACGACGGACACGTACGATTGGTGTTGTGGAACGTCCAGAGTGGCTCACCGGACTCGACGCCAGCTTCCTGAACCTCGAGACCGCGATCCAGCCTCTGCAGATGTTGATCGTGCTGCAACTCGATACCACGACCATTCCCGGCGGCTACACCTACGACAGATTCCGCGCGGAGTTAGCCGAACGAATCCGGGCAGTTCCGGAGTTCCGGGAGAAGCTGTCACCGAGATTCGCCAACCCCGATCACCCCGCCTGGGTAGAGGATCCCGAGTTCAACATCGCGGAGCACGTCCACCGGATCGGTGTTCCAGAACCGGGAGGCCCGGCGGAACTGGATGAGATCTACGGGTATCTGGCCGGGTTACCGCTCAACCGTTTCCGGCCGCTGTGGGAGATGTGGATCATCGAGGGCGTCGACGGCGCGCCCACCACCGAACGGCTATCCGTGGTGATCAAGATTCATCACGCCGCCGCTGACGGTGTCACTTATTCGGAATTGTTCGCGCGACTGTGCAGCACCGAACCTGACCCACCCCGTCGCGAATTCGTTGCTGCCACGGGTACCGGCCAGCCGATGCGGATCGCGATCGGCGGGATGGCGCGGTTCGCCTCCCGGCCACTGCATCTTGCACGCAAAGTTGTTCCCGAGACCGTGCACGCAGTGCGTGACGCCTACCGGCGCGCCGCACTCGGTCGCGCGATGGCTGCTCCCTTCAGTGCACCGCCGACCGTGTTCAACAGCCGCTTCACCGCGAATCGCAATGTCGCGTTCACCCGTCTAGATCTCAATGAGGTCAAGAAGGTGAAAAACCAGTTCGGCGTCACCGTCAACGATGTGGTGACCGCACTGGTGAGCGGATCGGTACGGCAGTTCCTGCTGGATCGCCGCGAACTGCCGAGTTCTTCACTGACGGCGCTGGTGCCGGCGTCGGTGCACGCACCGGATCGCCTGGGACGCAACCAGGTTTCGGGCATGATCGCCACACTGCAGACCCAGATAGCAGACCCGGTCGAACGGCTACGGGCGGTCGCCGAGTCGAACACCATCGCCAAAGAGCACAGCGCGGCGATTGGCGCCACGCTGTTGGAGGACTGGATGCAGCTCGGCGGCCGGGCGCTCCTCGCGGTCATCAAGCGCGTGTACGGCCGGGTCACCCGGTCCAGACCGATGTACAACATCGTGGTGTCCAACGTCCCCGGACCGCAGCCGGCCGACTACTTCATGGGCGCCAAAGTCACAGCGTTTTACCCGGTCGGGCCGGTCATGCTCGGGGCGGGGCTCAACATCACGGTGTGCACGGTGGGGGGAAAACTCAACGTCGGCCTGATCTCGTGTCCGGACGTGCTGCCTGACCTGCCGGAGATAGCCGACGGACTGACCGCGGGTTTGAACCTGCTACTGGCCCAATGCGTTTGATTCGCTACTCCGTAGCCCATTCGTACCGCGACGGGATAGCCGCCAACAGCGTGTGAATCTCGTCCGTGTACTGCTCAGGTCGCGCCCCATGGCTGTGATACGTGATTACCAGGGTGCCGTCGTACATGATCGCTGAATACATATCGACACCGGCCGCCGTCGATGCGAACAGCACCTCGAAGCCGAACTGCTCCACCGTCAACTCCGGCGGTGTGCGCAATGACGGGATATCACCGCTGTCAGTCGCCATCACCACATCAGGCAGGCCAGGAGGATTTCCCTCGTAGTGCTGGCCGAAATGCAGGAATGACTGTTGGATCACGCCTTCGGCAAGATCGGCCCGGAATGCCTCGGCGATATCGCGGGCCAGATCCAGGATATCGGTGTCGGAACGGATTTCAGCCAGGTACATCGCCATCCCGATCGGGTTGGTGGCCTCGGTCGCACCCACCGGTGGGGTCAGGAAAAAACGCAGATCGACCGGATACGTATAGGGGATCGGTATGTTCGGAGTACCCCGAATAGTCCACTCGGCCATCAGAATGGCGGCGGCGACAACCGCGTTGAGGCTGACCCGACGGGAGGCACACATGTCGACCAAGCTCTGGCTTTCCTGCCGAGAAAGCCGGCAGGTGGCCGACGGCACACGTACCGACTGAGGCCCGACCCGTCCTTCGTTGCGCTTTGAGGGCGGAAGGTCATAGGCGAAAATCGCCGGCATGAAACGTTCCAGACCGAAGCGCTGAAGCTTACTGATGCCGCGCGCCGACAGTACCGATTCGAGCGACTCAGGAATGGGTTCGACCTTGACCGGTCCGACGCCTTCGCCCGTGACGATATCGGTGTACCAGCCAAACAACTGCTCTAACAGAGCGAACTGGTGATGCGCATCAGCAAGCGAGTGGTGGATGTAGAGGGTGAACTCCGAGCGCTCCCCGCCCAGTCGCAAACGCAGGTTGACCAATGCCTCGGATTGTTGAGGGAGTCGCTGTGACGGCGGGTCGTCAGCCTTCTCGAGCCAGATTCCCGAGTGTTCGAAATCATCGACCATGATCTGATGCCTGCCATCGGCACCCCGACTGAGGTGCCCGGCATGGGCAGGGTGTACCCGCAACAAAGTCCTGAAAGCCTCCGCCATCGCATCGACGACGATCGGTCCGCTCAACGTCAGGGTCATGCCGATGAAGTTCTCCGACTGCGCGAAGAACTCCTCACTAGGCGCCAAATACCGAATCGGCGACGAGTCGAACATCGTGAACCCTCCTGTCGATTTCGTGGCCGGTCAGCGGCTCGTACTGGCCTTTCGGTAACCCACCATGATGGGCCACAGACACACTGCCACGAGCCCCGCGGACCAGGCGAGGGTGCCGAGCATCGGCATCAGCACCGGACCGCCGACTGAGAGACCTCTCATCGCGTCGACGGCGAGCGACATGGGCTGGTACCGGACGATCGGCTGTACCCAGTCGGGGTATTTATCTACCGGCACAAGCCCGGTGCACAAGGCAAGTCCGAGACCCGCCACAGGTTGAATCGCATCCACCAGAAGCGCTTTCGGCCAGTAGAGCGCAACCGTGGTCACGACAAAGGCAAATGCAACGCCGAAGATCACCGGGACAGCCACCCACAGCAATGCAGCAGCAATACCCTGGTGGAATCGAAACCCCAGGATGGCTCCTACACCCAAGATGACCAGCGTCGTCGCGAAGAGTCGAAGGACTTCGGCAACCAACCTGGCCAGCAGTCCGGCACCGCGATTCAACGGCAGTACCCAAAGTCGATTCAGGAATCCGTCGAGTTGCTCGCCGATGATGCCGACCATGCCCACCGCGGATCCCGATATCGCCGCCACAAGTGCCATCAGGGGCGCACTGCGGTAGATCCCGTTTTCTCCGGTGGCCATCTCAATCGAGTCACCGAGGACGACGTCCAGCGTAAGCAGGAACAGCACAGGCAACATCAACGCGAATGCGATCGTTATCGGGTTTCGGATCAAGCGGATGAGCAGTCTGCGCGTGAGCACCGGCGTTTGTGAGAAGAGATTGGGCAGCGAGTTCTCCGACTGAGCCCGAGCACCGGTGGTAAGCGGCGCGCCCGAAATGATCGCCATCAGGTCCTCCGCCGGTAGACCACGACAGCCCAGGGAATCGTGAGCGCGATCAGACCGACAATCCAGGCAAGGGCCGGGCCGATCACCGACCAGGTGACCGGTGCCGTTCCCGGTGAGCTGTCGCCGGCCAATGCTTGCAATGCGTTGACGATTTGCGAAATGGGCTGGTTGCGCACAATCGGCTGGATCCACTCCGGAAAGCGTTGCACCGGTTGGATTCCCACCGACAGGTACCCGAAGATCATCTGCGGCAGGAGCAGCCACTGCGTAGTAGCCGCCGGATTGCGGGAATTGGTGCCGATCACATCACCGATGAACGACAGCGCGAGGCCGGTGAAAAGTGCCAGCAGGCAGAACGCCACGATATCCAAGGGCCCGCGGTGGAACCGAAATCCGATGACATATCCGCACACCACCGCCACAACCAACGCGATCACACACCGGTAAAAACTCGCCGAGATCCTGGCTACCAGTGGTGTGAGTGAGGCGATCGGCAGTGCTTTAAGGCGCCGGTTGAGCCCCTGCACTGAGTCTGTCGCGGCCCGGAATGCGGTCGTGACCGACGCGAACGCGATGGCCTGCAACGTGATCAGCGGCAGGAGGTACTGGGCGTAGCTACTCGTCGGCAGATCAGGGCCGTCCATGAGCCGGTTCAGCGGGATGTAGAAACCCGCCGTTGCCACCACCGAGGTCACGATGCCCACCGCGACCTCGCCGTTGCGCAGGCTCGGAGCGATCAAACGAGAGGTGAGCACCCACCACTGCTGCACCGTCGCCGGTGCGGCACGGTTCGTGGTCAAAATAGTCACGAAGTCACCTCGCCGGCCACGCTCGCCTTCTCAGCGGTGGCCGCCGGACCCCCCGTCAACGCCAGGAACACATCATCGAGCGATGGGCGCCGCAACGCGATGTCGGCCAGTTCGATGTCTGCCGACGTCAGCCGCTGCACAACAGCGGTCAACGTGCCAGGGCCGTCCGGAGCGGGGATGGTCACGCGATCCGAGTCCGAGGTGAGCGCCGCGCGACTGGCTCCCGGCAGAAGCGAACCGAGGGCCGTCGCGATAGCGAAGACGTCGGCGGGATCGCGGGGCACGATCTCGCAGTAGGTACCGCCGGTACGCTCCTTGAGTTGATCGGCCGTGCCTTTCGCAACAATGGTGCCGTGGTCGATCACGACGATCCGGTCACTGAGTGCGTCGGCTTCCTCTAGATACTGCGTGGTCAACAAGGTCGCGATGCCGGCCTCCTTGAACGAGGTGACCAGATCCCAGATGGCTTGACGGCTGCGCGGATCCAACCCGGTGGTTGGCTCGTCGAGAAACACCACTTCCGGGCGGACTACTAGGCCACAGGCGATGTCGACACGTCGGCGCATACCGCCCGAGTAGGTGCCAACCCGGCGGCCGGCTGCATCTTCCAGATCGAACTCACCGAGGAGTTGGTGCGCGCGCGTCCGGGCGGTCGCTTTCTTGAGACCCTGGAGCCGGCCGAACATCACCAGGTTCTCGTACCCGGTCAACATATCGTCGAGAGCGACATGCTGGCCGGTGAGCATGATCGACCGACGCACCATCGCCGGATCAGAGACGACGTCATGACCCGCGACCAGTGCGCGCCCACGGTCCGGCTTGGTCAGCGTCGACAGGATCTCCACCGTTGTCGTCTTGCCGGCACCGTTGGGTCCAAGCAATGCGACGACCTCACCGCGGCCCACGTCGAACGAGATGTCGCGCAACGCAGCAACCGGACCGAACGATTTGCCGACGCCTTCGACATCTACGCCTTTGTCGGACTCCGACATCGCTCCCTTACCTATTCGTCGTCATCGAGAACGGCTGCAGACAGATCCACTAGCGCGAGGGCTTCGTCCTCGGCTTCGCCGTCACTGCCATCCTCCTCACCCGCAACTGCTTCACCGATCAATTCGAGCAGGATGGCGGGGAACTGTTCGGCGAACGCTTCGGCAGTGCCACTACGGACCCGCCTGCTGTCGTACCACCAGTCCACGTGCAGCTCGCCACCGTGCCGGTACGCCCTAAGTTCGAGCGGGTGACCCAAGCCGGGCAGGGTATCGCGGATCGCCAGCCCGTTCTCGCTGTCGAACTGCACCGGCGCATCGCTTTCTGGCCACTCGGGAATCATGCCGAGGTAGGAAACGAAGATGTCTGAGGTGCCGGCGGCCGCGAGTACCTCAGCAGTCGGAGCGTGCAGGTATCGCAGCAGTCCGTAACCGATGCCGTGGTGGGGCACCGCGTCGAGAGTCCGGCTGACCTCGCTGAGGAGTTGTGGCGCACTAGCACCCGAAAGACTCATACAGGGCAGCGCGATCGGATAAATCGTGGAGAACCCGCCGATTGTCCTGCGCAGGTCGACATCTGGGCGCAGAACCGAGCGCCCTGCCCCGGCGAGGTCGACAGAAGCCACACCGTCACCGATGGTCGCTGCGACCGTGCGCGCCAGCGCGGCAAGGAGGATCTCGTCAATAGAGGACTGCAGGAGCCTGCGGGCGTTATCGAACTGCGAGGTTTGCTCGAGGGTCAACGCCGTCGCCAGTTTCTTCACGTCGCCGACATGCGGTGCGCCGGCGTTCTCAGCATCCCTCTCGAGGCCGGCCAGCCGAAGAGTCACCTTCGCGGCGTTATCGATCCAATAGTTCCGGCTGTCAAGCACCGCGGGATGTGCGGCGAGTGCCGCACATCGCTGCGACCACTCCCGCCAGTCCGCAGTGGCCGGTTCCAAGGCGATGTCCTGTTCCGCCAGCCGTTGGCCGAAAGCGGTCAACAGGTCTGTGGCCAATACGTCACGCGAGGTGGCGTCGTAGACCATCTGATGCACGGTGAGAACCAGGAAGCGTGACTCGCCCCGGGCGCCTAAGACGCGGGTTGCGGTCAGCGGCCAACTGCTCAGATCCTGTTCGGCAACCGTCTCGGCGATGATCGACGCGAGGGCATCGCGTTCCTGCGGCGAACCCGGCTCGACGCCGGCAGGCAATGCGGCCTCCACCAGATCGGTGAAATCACCCGGACCGGTGATCTCCTGTTCCCAGACCCCCGCCCGCTTGATGACCCGCATCCGTAGGGCGTCATGGTGGTTGACCACCGTGGTCAGCACGGCCCGAATGTCGTCCGCGCTCACGCTCGGACTGATCCGCACGACAACCGGCACCCGCCAACTACCGGCCTCCGCCACACCGCCGTCGAGGAATCGCAGGACGTTCGGCGGGACGGCAGGATTTAGATCATTCGTGTCCTGACTTGCCAGGCTGCCGGATCCGTAACGGGCTACCAGGGTATCGGCGAGTGCGGCCAGGCTCGCGTGGTCGTAAAGATCCTGCGGTGTGAGCTCCAGGCCTTGGTGGGATGCGGTCATGGCCACACCGATCGCCAGCAGCGAGTCGCCGCCGAGTTCGAAGAAGTTGTCTCCGGGCGCGACCGTCTCGACGCCGAGGCACTGCGTCCAAATCTGCGCCAAAGTCGCTTGCATCTGAGAGCGGGCGTCGGCGGCACTCCCGGTCTTGCGATCCGCCGTCGGTGATTCGCCGACGGTGGTGCCTGCCCGGGTGCCAGCGGCTGACGAGCGCGTAAAGGCCACCGGCTCGATCCAATGACGCTGCCGTGCAAAGGAGTAGCCCGGCAGCGTCACGCGCTGGGCATGATTGCCGTGCAGAGCATCCCATTTCACATCGATATCGGCCGACCACAGTTGGCCGAGTGCGAGCAGAAAGGCGTCGCGATCATCCCTGCTCTGCAGGGGATGCCGCATCATGCGCACCGCGCGGTGGCTTTCTGACCAACCCGGTTGCCGAACCGCAGATCCAGTCAGACTCCCGCCGGGGCCGACCTCCACGATCACTCGATGTGAATCGCCGAGAAGTACGGCCAATTCGTCGGCAAATCGCACTGTCGATCGGATGTGCTGGGCCCAACGGTCCGGATCTGTGGCTTCGTCATCGGTCATCCAGGTGCCGGTCACGTTGGACAGCATCGGAATCGTCGGCGGGTTCAGGGTGACTGTTGCGAGGTACTCCGCGAAGGGTGCCAGTACCGCATCCATCGCCTGCGAGTGAAAGCCGTGCGATGTGCGAACCCGTCGGGCCAGGATGCCCTGGGCGGCAACGCGATCGGTGAATTCCTGAATCGCATCCTCAGGGCCGGCCACCACGCAACCGCCAGGCTCGTTGATGGCGGCGAGGTCGACGTCGCCGGTCAGCAGATCTGCGATGTCATCGGGACTCGCCGCCACCGCGACCATCGCGCCCGGGGGTGCGGCATGCATCAACCTGGCACGGAGAGCGACGACCTTGATCGCTGTCGGCAAGTCGAAGACACCGGCGATGGTGGCGGCAACTAACTCGCCGATACTGTGCCCGGCAAGTGCGCTCGGCATGACGCCGTAGGACATTGTGAGCTGCGCCAGCGCGTATTCCACCGCGAAGAGTGCGGGCTGGGCTAAGGCAGTCGACTCGAGGCCGGTGGCCCCGCCGTCCGCGTCGAAGATCGCCGCCTTCAGGTCGATGTCGAGTTCCTCATCGAATCCGGTGGCGCACCGGTCGAAATGCTCACGGAACACCGGTTCGGTGTCATAAAGCCCACGGGCCATACCGACATGCTGCGCACCCTGGCCAGGGAACAGGAACGCGACTCGGTCGGTTCTCTGGCCGATGCCGGAGGGACAGTGGCCAATCGAGACATTGTCGTGTTCGGCACAAGCAAGCGTGGCGTCGGCGTCTTCGCGGTCGTGCACGACCACAGCCACTCGAGCCTCTTCGCGTCGGCGACCCAACAGCGTGTACGCCACATCGGCCAGTCGCAGGTCGTCGTTGTTGGAGATCTCGGTGGCCAGCGCCGCCCGTGCATCCTGAAGGGACTCAGCGGTGCGGGCGGACAGCAAGAGCACCTGTGGGCCGCTGGGAACCTCATGGACCACCGTCGGCGGAGCCTCCTCCACGACGACATGCACATTGGTTCCGCCCACACCGAAAGAGCTCACCCCGGCTCGTCGCGGCGTTTCCGACTCCCACGGCAAGTAGGAGTCGGCAACCACGAAAGGAGTCTGGTCAAGATGAAGCTCGGGGTTTGGTTCGGTGTAGTGCACGGTAGGCGGAATCGCCTTGTTCTTCAGGCACAGGATCGTCTTGACGAGTCCGGTGAGGCCGGACGCCCCATCAAGATGTCCTACATTCGATTTGACCGAACCCAGCACACACGGGCCGGAACGCTGTTGTTCGGAGACGTCAAACGCCTGACGCAAGGCAGCGACCTCAATCGGATCACCGAGTGGGGTTCCCGTCCCGTGAGTCTCGATGTAGCCGATTGTCGCGGCGTCGACCTCCGCAACCGCATGCGCCTCGGCGACCACCTCAGCCTGTCCGGCGATGGCAGGCGCGGCGTAGGTCATTTTGACCGCGCCGTCATTGTTGATCGCCGAACCACGGATGACGGCGTGGATACGGTCACCGTCATCGATCGCCGCCTGGAGCGGCTTGAGAATCACCGCTGCCACACCGCTGCCGAAGATGGTGCCGTCGGCGTGCGCGTCGAACGGCCGACAGTGGCCCGACTGTGACACCATCGCCCCCGGCTCGTATCCGTAGCCCACGCGATGTGGCACCTTGACCGAAGCTGCACCCGCCAACGCCATCTCGCACTCGCCGGACAGCAGGCTCTGGCACGCCTGGTGCACTGCGACCAGAGACGACGAACAGGCAGTCTGAATCGAAATGCTGGGCCCGCGGAGATTGAACTGGTGGGACGCCCGTGTCGCCAGATAGTCCTTGTCGTTGAGCAGTAACAGATTGAACATCTCGATGGTGATGCCCTCACCGATGAGCGCCTGCGGGTCGTGGTGCGACATAAGGTTATAAGTCAGATAGCCGCTGGCCGTACTCGTCGCGAAGACACCGATGGCGCCATCGTAGTTGGCGGGGTCGTACCCGGAGTCCTCGAAGGCGTGCCACGCGGTCTGTAGGAACAGCCGTTGCTGGGGGTCCATCAGTTGCGCCGTATACGGCGTCATCTGAAAGTACTCCGCGTCGAATTCGTCAATCCGATCAAGCATGGCCGCTCGCCGAATGTAGGCGGGATTGGCGAGTGTCTCGGCACTGACTCCGGCGGCGGTCAGCTCTTCCTCTGACAGCGTCGTGATCGATTCCACTCCGGCACTGAGGTTCTCCCAGAATTCCGCTACTGAGTCCGCTCCGGGAAACCGTCCTGCCATTCCGATGACGGCTACCGCGTTCGGCGGCAGCTCAGGCTCGATGGTCAACTCTGATGTCCTTTTCTTCTCCCCGACTGTGCGCCCTGGCGGGCCTTGGCGCGTAGCTGGGCTCGCGCACCGAGACCGGACCGTGCTGCTGATGCGGTCTCGGCGGCAGTGACGTAACCCATCCGCTCACAGAGTGCGTCGGTGAGCGAGGAGATGGTCGGATACTCATAGATGACCGCCGCCGGCAACGTGATGCCCAGGCTCGCGCTGAGGCCGCGCTGCAGCGTGACGCTCATCAGCGAATCCATGCCGAGCTGAAAGAAGCCCACCGCCGGATCCAGATTGTCGGCGCTCGTCAAACCCATCACCGTCGATGCCAGCGTTGCGACGTGGTCGGCCAGGAGATCGCGCCGTCGTTCCGGTGGACACTCCCGCAGGGTCTTGGCGAACTCGCTCTCCGGGGCGTCCGCGTTCGATGCATCGCGCTCGGCCAGGACGTCGTCGACGATGCGCAGTGCACCGCGAGTGCGATACGCCGCCGCCAACAACGGCCAGTCGGCGTCCACCACAACGGACTGCACCGGCGCGTCGGGTCCCATGACCATCGACAGCGCGCGAATCGCCACGTCGTCAGCCATGGGCACGAGTCCGGAGTCCGACGTCACCGCGCTGGTGCCCGATTGCTGATCCGCCAGCGATTTCCACAGACCCCAGTTCACGGTGGTGGCGGGGAGGCCGAGGTTCCGGCGGGCATGGGCGAAGGTATCGAGGAATGTGGAAGTCGCCGTGTAATGGGCAAGCCACCGCGATCCGAGTAGACCGGAGATGGACGAGAACAGTACGAACTGGCGGATGTCGGTCTTCAGTGACAGCGCGTGCACCACCCCGAGTGCGCCCAGTTTCGGCCCGAACATGGCGTCGACGTCCTCGTCGGTCATATCGGCCAGCGCCACCGGCCCTCCGGCGAAGGCCGCGAGGTAGATACCCTCCAGAGGAGGAAGATCCGCGCCGAACCGGTCAAACAGTGCCGACATCGCCACGTCATCGGTGGCGTCGGCGGCTACCTCGATAACGGTGGTGCCGGTCGCTGACAGCCGCCGGGCCAATTCGGTGAGCCGTCCGCCGGGATTCCGGGACACCGCGACGATAGTGCCGGCACCCATCTCGGCGAGGTGCGCAATCAGATGCGGACCGATGTGGCCGGTGGCGCCGATGACGAGTTGGGTGCTGTCTGTTCGCAGCACCGCATCCGGGGTCGTCGGGGCGATCGCCTGCAGGCGCGGGACGTGGCGCGCGCCGGATCGGTAGACGACCTGGTCCTCCCCGTCATGGGCGCTCGCCTCGTCCCGCACGTGGCGGGCAGCCAGCACAGCCGGCATCGACTCATCGACGTCGATCAGCCCGCCCCACATCTCGGGGTGTTCAAGGGCCAGCGTGCGGCCCAGGCCCCAGAGTGCGGCGTGAACGGGGTTGGCCCGGTCGCTGTCGGCGACGGGTTGGGCATTGCGGGTCAAGAAGAACAGTTTCGGTGGCGACGGTTGCGCGGCCAATTCGGTGGCGATGCGTCGGCCCTCGTTGAACAGTGCGTAGGCCGCCGCGACATCGACCGACGGCCCACTGGCGGCCGGCGCATAGAGCACGTTCTGCGGCGCGGGTGCGACGCCTTGGGCGCTACTGGGGCCGCCAGCCAATTCGGCGGCCAATTCCTTCGCCAGTTCAGGGTCGCCGAGCACCCGCCACGAGCGGTCGGGGGCAGCGCCGGCTTCGGGCAACGGCACGGTCGGCCAGGTGAGTTCGTACAACCAGTCCACCGGGACCGGACTGTGCTGCGCAGCCACCGGCCGCCGCAGGCTGCGACGCACCCCGGCGCCGGTGCCCGGCGACGGGGGTGCGATGTCGATCCAGTGCCGGGTATGTCGCCAGGGCGTGGTGGGGATCTCGGGGTGTGGGCCCGGCGGGTGCTCTCCGAGTGGGGCCCGGAGGGTGTGGGTTGCGTTGAGGTTCGTGTGGAACGCGACCGTGTCGAGGACGTCGCGCTGCAACGTGCCGAGACAGTGGTGACGCGCGGTGGCGGCATCCGGATCGTCGAGCGTGTCCGAAATCGCTTTGGCGAGAACGGGATGCGGACTGATCTCAATGAAGGTGCCCATAGTGGCCCCGGCGGTGGCGATCGCATCACTGAACCGGACCGGGTTGCGCAGATTCGCCACCCAGTGCTCCGCGCCGAACAGCGCGGCCGGGTCGGCGCCTTGGACAGTGCTGAAGACCGGAATGCGCGGAATCTGTGGATCCAGTGAACCCAGCGCGGTCCGTAACTCCGGAAGGATCGGTTCCATCATCGCGGTGTGGGAGGCCACCTCCATGTTCACCCGGCGGGCAAACACGTTGCGATCTCGGGCCGCGGCGATGACAGCTTCGACCGCATTTGTCGGACCGGCGACGACAGTTTGTCGCGGTGAGGAATACACCGCGACAGACACACCGGGGTGGTCAGCGATCAACGCCTCGGCGGCGGTGGCGTCGAGTTCCAGCAGGGCGACCGCGCCCTTGTCGACGAGTTGCGACATCAGCGCCGACCTGCGGGCGATCACCGCAAATCCTTCCGCCGCGGTCAACGCACCCGCCACCACCGCGGCGGAGACCTCGCCCATCGAATGACCGATGACCCCGTCCGGCTGGACTCCGTAGTGACGCCACAGCGCAGTCAACGCCAACTGCATACCCACAAGGACCGACTGGACCCGTACCGAACCCTCCACCGGCTCACCGTTGGCGATGATGTCGTGCAACGAAAATCCAAGCTGCGCAACAAAGTCCGGCTCCAGCTCCGCGACGGCAGCCGCGAACGCCGGCTCATCGGCAAGTAACCGTTGGCCCATACCAGTCCACTGCGAACCCTGACCGGAGTAGACGAACACCGTCCCGGGATCAATGTTCCCGGACTGTGGTCCGACCACACCAGTCGCAGATTCGCCGGACGCCAGTGCCCGCAGTCCGGTCACCGCCCCGGCTCGGTCGGCCGCGCAGACAGTGCCGAAGACCGCATGGTGGGTCCGGTGGTGATTGAGTGCGTGCGCGACATCGGCCAGCGGCGCCGAGGCGCCGATACCGGTCATCCAATCGGCCAGTGCGGTGGCCATGTCGGCCATCCGTTCGGGACTCTTTCCGCTGATCACCAAGGTATTCACCGGCGGCGTCGCGGCCACTTCGGGCACGCTCATCTCGGGTGCCTGTTCAAGAACGATGTGAGCATTCGTTCCGCCGAAACCGAATGACGACACGCCCGCCCGGCGCGGTTGGCCGGTGTCCGGCCATGTGGTCACCTCGTCGACCACTTTCAATCTGAGCTCGTCGAACGGAATATGCGCATTGGGTTTCTCGAAGTGCAGATTCGCCGGGATCGTGCCCCGCTGCACCGCCAGGGTGGCCTTGATCAGCCCGGCGATGCCCGCCGCTGCTTCCAGGTGGCCGAGATTGGTCTTGACCGCGCCGGCCAGCAGCGGCATGTCGGGCTGCCGTCCCCGGCCGTACACCGCGCCGAGGGCGCGGGCTTCGATCGGGTCGCCGAGCAGCGTGCCGGTTCCGTGCGCCTCGACATAGTCGATCTCCGATGGCTGCACGCCGGCATCGGCGCACGCCGCGCGCAGCACCGCGGCCTGGGCGGCCGGATTCGGCGCCATCAGACCGTTGGAGCGCCCGTCCTGATTGACCGCGGAGCCGCGAATGACCGCCAGCACCGGGTCGCCGTCACGCTGCGCATCCGAAAGTCGCTTGAGCACGGCGACACCGCAACCCTCGCCGCGGACGAAGCCATCGGCGGCGGCGTCGAAGGTATGACAGGCACCGGTGGGCGACATCGCCTCGGCGGCATCGAAACTGCGTGTCACGACGGGCGACAGGATCAGGTTCACTCCAGCAGCAATCGCCAGTTCCGACTGGCCGGCACGCAGGCTCTGGCACGCCAGGTGCACGGCGACCAGCGACGACGAACATGCGGTGTCGACCGTGAGCGAAGGGCCGCGAAGGTCGAGGAAATACGACAGCCGGTTGGCGATGATGCTCAATGCTCCCCCGGTGCCGGTCCAGGCGTCGATCTTGTCGAGGTCGCGCGAGGCGAGGTAGCCGTACTCGCTGACACATGAGCCCACGAAAACTCCGGTTTGCGAACGTTGCAGTGTCTCGGCCGGAATACCGGCATGCTCGAAGGCCTCGATGGCCACCTCGAGAAGCAGACGCTGCTGCGGATCGATGCGGTCTGCTTCGCGCGGCGTAATGGCGAAGAAATCGGCATCGAAGGCATCGACGTCGCTCAGGAACGAACCGAACCGGGTGGTGTCCGCCAGGGCCGTCGCCGTCTTTTGCGAACCATCCTCGAACGCTTGCCAGCGCCCTTCGGGCACCGTTGAGACCGCTGAGCGACCCGCGGCCAAAAACTCCCACAGTTGCTCGGGGCCGTGAATGTCTCCGGGGAGGCGGCAGCCCAGTCCGATAATGGCGATCGGCTCGGTCAGCGCACTATCCGTCGCGCCCGGCGCCGCACCCCCCGTCTCCGCCTCGGGCGCCAGCAGCGCGGTGGCCAGAGCGTTGATGGTGGGGTTCTGCCAGAAGTCCACCGGCGACACCGGCCGCCCAAGATGCTCGGACAGCTCACCGGAAAGGACCACGGCATCACGGGATCCCACACCCAATTCGTTAAATGGGGCATCCGGGTCGATCTCAGCTGGATCGCAGGAGAGGTTCGTGACGAGGTAGTCGACCAGCCAGAGGGTTAGTTCGGCGTGGGCGTCTGCCTCTGAGGTCATACTGCTATATCTAACCGGTTGAACTCGCCGTCACGATACAGATCAGCACACGACGACCGGCGGATCTTGCCGCTGGTTGTGATGGGGATCGAACCCGGCGACACCAGAACGAGGTCACCGACCCGAAGGCTGTGTTCCTTCCAGATCGCGGTCTTCACCGCGCGACTGACAGAGTTCAGCTGCGAATCCTCCTGGTCGTCCCGTGCGGGCTTGACCTCAACGATCGCCACCAGGTTCTCACTGGTGTCGTCCTCGACAGCGATCGCGGCCACGCGACCACCGGTGATCTCCCGGATGGTGGACTCGATGTCGTCGGGATAGTGATTGCGTCCGTCGACAATCAACAGATCCTTGAGCCGACCCATGATGAAGAGCTCACCGTCGGAAATCACCCCGAGATCACCGGTGCGCAACCACGGCCCGACCGGGGTGCCCGCCGAGGGCTGGTTGATCCGCGCGCGGAACATGCGGTCCGTCAGCTCCGGCTTCTGCCAATAGCCCAACGCAACGTTGTCCCCGCGCACCCAGATCTCACCGATGTCGCCCTCGGACTTCTCGATTCCGGTCTCGGGGTCGACGATGCAGACCGGGTAGGCCCGCGGAGGTCCGTAGGTGACCAGTTCGGTGCTGGCATCCTGACCGGCCTCGCAGCGCAGCGCAACACCGGCCGCGAGCTGCTCGAGGTCGAAGTGAGCGGTGCGGACCGGTTCCTCGACATCCGGGGTGGCGACGTACAGGGTCGCCTCCGCCAGGCCGTAGGACGGCTGGATCACCCGGTCCTTGAGGCCGAATTTGGCGAAGCGGCCGATGAACCGGTTGACCGTGGAAGAGTGCACGCGCTCAGCACCGCTGAGGATGACGTGAACACGGCTGAGGTCAAGGCCCTCCATGTCGGCGTCAGAGGTGCGCCGTGCGGCGAGTTCGAAGGCGAAGTTGGGCGCTCCGGAGAAGCAATGCGGGTGCTTGGCCATCAGCTGGATCCAGCTCGCGGGCTTGAGCAGGAACGCCAGCGGGCTCATCAGCACGGCCTTGCGGCCCGTCACCAGCGGTGAGCAGACGCCCATGATCAGGCCGAGGTCGTGGAAGAAGGGCAGCCACGTCACGACCGTGGTCTCCTCGGGCAGCGTGGTAGTGCCGAAGTAATCCAGCATGATCTGCTCGATATTGGCGGTCACGTTGCGGTGTGAGACAACGACGCCGGCCGGCGTGCGTGTCGACCCCGAGGTGTACTGCAGGTACGCCGCACCGGGGCGGGAATTGTCGGCGGCGGACACCTCCCGGGTCACCGCGTAATCAAGGAGGTCGATCTCGATGACGCTCGGCGCCGGTCGGCCCGCCTGGCCGGAGGCGTACTTGTTGACGTCGGCGACCGACGCCGAGTTGGTGAGCAGCACGACCGGCTGGCTGTCCTCCAGCGCTGAGGCGACCCGCTGGTCATGGACCCCGAACTGTGGCACCGACAGCGGCACGGCGATGAAGCCGGCCTGAAGCGCGCCGAGGAAGGCCACGATGTAATCCAGACCCTGCGGGGCCATGATCGCCGCCCGATCGCCGGGCGCGCCGTGCAGGCGCAGCTCATCGGCTAGGACCAACGACTTGCGGTGGAGCTGGGCCCAGGTCAGCGTCTCGGCCTCACCGGTGCCGGTCACCTCTGGATCCATGAAGATGTACGCCAGGTCGTCGGGGGTTTCGGTGGCGCGCTGCAGCAGCAGAGCGGGCAGCGACAGGTGGGCGATCGGGGAGATTTGGGTCTGGGAGATATCGGTCTGGGACATGTCGGGCACACCTCTTCGCTTATGGTGCGGACGGCTGAATGGGGAATCCGGGGCTTTACCCGGGGCGGCCGATCGCAATTTCGGGCCGTGTTGAAACGGCCTCTTACCGAAAATCTAAGCGTGCGAGATCTCCACTCTGAGCCCTCGCTGCTCCCCCAATCTATCAGCTTAGTGTAATGCGTGCCGCGGCCGACGGCAAGATTCGGAACGTGCGGGGGCCTCAGAGCACACTACAGAGATTAGCTGGCGGCGCGGCCGGGCGCGTCGAATCAGTCGTGTCGATTTAGTTTGAACTGGTGATTTACCTAATTCTCACTGCATGCACAGCCCGCGATCAGCAGGAATTGATACTTGCACGGCAAACAATCACCGGAACCACCTTCTGCCCTCAGCTTAATCTCAGCTTGGCGCGGCGTCGCGCGGGGCCCGGATCCGCTCTTCCATCCAGTGCGCCAACTCGGGCAAATTCTCATTGATGTAGAAATGGCCACCGGCGAAGGTGGTCAGGTCGAATGCCGCGGTGGTCCGCTGCTCCCATGGCGACATCAGTTCCGCGGTGCCCAACTCGTCGTTGTCGGCCATCATCGCGTGGATCGGGCAGGACACCTTCGCCTCTGGGGGACTCTCATAGCCCGTCACGGCCTTCAGTCCGCGCAATGTCGGCAGGAGTGTCGCAGCGAACTGTTCGTCGTTGAGGAATTCCGGATTGGCACCCGTGACAGTGCTGATCATGTTCAGCAGGTGCGCGTCCGAGCCCTGCAGGTTGGCGATCCGACGTAGCAGGCCGGGGGCGGCCGCCGCCGAGACGAACAGAGCGGTGATCGGGTTGCCGGCCTGCTCGAAACGCAGGGCGACCTCGAAGGCCAGAAGTGCTCCCATGCTGTGCCCGAAAAACGCCACATTGCCCCCCGGGTTCTCCTCGGGTTTGAGCATCCCGCAGAGGCGATCCGCCATCTCCGGAATGCTGGTGTACTTCGATAAGTCCTTGCCGGCCCGCTTGCCCGGATACTGCACAGCCACACATTTCGTGTCAGCGGTGAATGCCCTGGCGAACGGCACGTAGAACTCGGCCGAGCCACCGGTGTGGGGAAAGATGTACAGCCGGGACCCCGCGGGGCCCGTCGGATCGGGCGCCATCTAGATCGGGATCAGCCCATGCTTACGCACGACACGCTGAATCTGCTTGTCACGCAGCAGTCTCATGGTCTTGCGCAGTAGCAGCCGGGTCTGGTGCGGCTCGATCACGGCATCGATGAACCCGCGCTCGGCGGCGATGTACGGAATAGCCATGTTGAGGTTGTAGCCCTCGATGAAGTCAGCGCGAATCTTCTGGACCTCGGGCGCGGTGGGATCAGGGAATCGCTTGACCAGCAGTTGGGCCGCGCCGTCAGCCCCGATGACCGCGATACGCGCGGTGGGCCAGGCGAAATTGAGGTCAGCGGTCAACTGTTTGGATCCCATCACCGCGTACGCCCCGCCGTAGGATTTCCGGATGGTGATGGTGACCTTCGGAACATCGGCCTCGACGACCGCGTAGAGGAACCTGCCGCCGCGTTTGATGATGCCGTTGCGCTCCTGCTCGACGCCGGGCAGAAAGCCCGGGGTGTCCACGACGAACACCAGGGGCACGTTGAACGCGTCGCAAAACCGCACGAATCGGGCGGCCTTATCAGAGGCCTCGTTGTCGATCGCCCCGGACATGATGATCGGCTGGTTCGCCACCACTCCGACCGGACGGCCGTCGACGCGGGCGAATCCAGTGATCATCGCCTTACCGGCCTGAGCGGCCACGTCAAGAAAATCCCCGTCGTCGAAGATCCGCACCAGCACGTCGTGCATGTCGTAGGCGGCATTATCGGCGTCAGGCACGATCTGATCGAGTTCGAGATCCTCGGCAGTGATCTCCGGTTCTAATCCGGGATTGATCACCGGCGCGTCATCGAAGGTGTTGGGCGGGAGGAATTCCAGGAAGTCCCGGGTGTATTGGAACGCCTCTTTCTCCGAGTCGACGACCTGGTGGATGTTGCCGTACTTGGCCTGATAGTCGGCGCCGCCGAGTTCGTCGAGGGTGACGTCCTCGCCGGTGACGTCCTTGATCACATCGGGCCCGGTGACGAACATGTAACCCTGGTCGCGGACCGCGATCACCAGGTCGGTCTGGATCGGCGAGTACACCGCACCGCCTGCGCACTTGCCGAGAATGATCGAGACCTGCGGCACCACACCGGAGAGGAGTTCGTGGCGGCGGCCCAGTTCGGCGTACCAGGCCAGCGAGGTGACCGCGTCCTGGATGCGGGCGCCACCGGAATCGTTGATACCCACGATCGGGCAACCGACCATGGCCACCCACTCCATCAACCGGGCCACCTTGCGACCGAACATCTCCCCCACCGAGCCACCGAACACCGTCTGGTCATGGGAGAACACTCCGACCGGACGGCCGTTGATGGTGCCGTGCCCGGTCACCACCCCGTCGCCGAAAAGCGCGTTGGGGTCGCCCGGCGTACGCGCCAGAGCGCCGATTTCCAGGAAACTGCCTGGATCGAGCAGTTCCCGGATGCGGTCCCGGGCACTGGGAAGGCCGCGCTTATCCCGCTTGGCGGCTGCGGCCTCACCGGCGGGTTCGGCTGCCAGTTCCAGCTTTTCACGCAATTCGGTCAGAAGTTCTGCGGTGGTTTTCTCGGTCACTTCGGCTGCGTCTCCCGCGTCTCGATGCCCTGGATGCGGTTGATCGCCTCGCTGAGGTGAGCGCCCACCTTGGCAATGTACGGCTCGTCGATCGCCTGGATGTGCTCACCGCCGATCGGCACGACTTCCAGATCGGCGGCGAACTCGCCCCATCCGCCGTCCGGTTGGCGAATTCCGTAGCGGGGTTCAAACATGATTGCGTCATCGTGATATCGATCCGCCATGTAGAGGGTCACATGACCGTCGAACGGCTCGATGTTGGCAGTGTCCAGTGCGCGGTTGTCCAGATAGGACGTCCGCTGATGTTCGATGACTCCGCCCGGGATGTTCACTCCGCTGGCCTTGACGGCGTCAAGCACGAACCGGACCTGCCCCTCGTCGTCGAGGTTCTCGAGTTGTTCGTACGGTATGGCCGGAATTTCCACATTGAAGGTGCGCTGCGCGAACAACGCGTAGCGGTCCCACCGGGCGCGAATCTCCTCTTTGGTCTGTGGAACTTCCTCGCCGGCCCGCACCGTGTCGATCAGTCCGACGAACCGCACGTCGGCTCCGGCACGTTTGAGTCCGACGGCACACGCGTACGCCAGCGCCCCGCCCAAAGACCAGCCGGCCAGGATGAACGGACCCGCACCACCGATCTGAAGAAGCTTGGGAACGTAGTGCTGCGCGCGTTCCTCGATGGAACCCTCGACCCGTTCCAGTCCGTAGACCGGGGTGTCCGGTGGCAGTCGCTTGATCAATGGCTCGTAGACCACCGTCGAGCCACCGGCCGGGTGGAACACGAACACCGGCACGGCATCGACGCCGTCTTTCGGCGCTCGCAGGGTTCGCACGAACCCCTCAAGTTCACCGGCCTCCAGGTATTCGCGGACGTCGGTGGCCAACTCCTCAATGGTCGCTGCCGCCTTCACCTGCTCGACGGTGATGGTGCCCTCGGCGCGTTCGGAAAGCCGTTCGGCGATCTTGGCCGCGGTCTCGTCGTTGATCTTCGGCAGTTCGTTGAAAATGCCGCCCGGCGACTTGCCGGTGACGATGGCCCAGGTGGCGAAGGTGATGCGTTCGGCTGCCTCCCGGGGCGGGACGTCGGTACCGAGGGCCTCCACGACCGCCTGCTGGCTCAGGGCCTGGCCGGCGACCGCCGCCGGCGACTGGGCCTTGCCGGCGACGGCGTTCGGTCCGGCCGGGTCTGACGGCGGCGGGGGCGGCGGGGGCGGTGCGTCCGACTGGAGTTCGGGATGTTTGGCGGCAAGTTTGGCCGCCAGTTCCGGCGGTAGTTCCCCGGATGCGATCGCCGCCTGCTCGGCAGCGATCTGCTCCGGGGTGAGCGTTTTCTGGTGTTCGTGTAACTCCGACACCGTTTCGCGGTTCTCGATCGCGTATTCGATGAGCTTCTCAACGGCGTAGAGGTTGGCGTCGCGAACTGCGGTCAGCTGAATCGGTGGCAGATCGAAGTCGTATTCGACGCGGTTTTTGATGCGCACCGCCATCAACGAGTCCAGTCCCAACTCGATCAGCGGCACTTCCCACGGGAGATCTTCGGGCTCATAACCCATCGCACTGCCCACGATCGTCGACAATCTGTCGTGCACGGTCTCGGAGGAATCCGGAGACCACTTGCCCAGGCTGCCGCCCACGCCGGCGCCGGCGGCGAGAGTGTCGTGCAGGATGTCGGCATCATCGTCAACCGCAGCCTGGATCTGCTCGGATACGGGCGCGATCACCGCGACACCGGTGGCCACCGCGGCGGGAAGATTCGTCGTCGCACCGGACCGGGTCACGATAGCGTCGTAGACCAACGTGAACGACTCGTCGATGCGAGCGTGTACCTGCACCGCGGCACCACCGGGGTGGCGGGTGAGGGTGGTCACCAGCCGGGCACCCTCACCTGGGACCGCACGCTGCTCAGAGGCCGCCAAGGCGGCATCCGGAAGTACCAGTACCGCAGCGGCTTTCACCAACGCGGCCAGATCGGTTGGCCCCTGGGCCGCGTACTCCCACACGTGGCGACCGTCCGGCATGGCGACATGGGTACCGGGAAGGATGCCCGATCCGTCGGCCGAGAACTGGGCGGCGAGCCAATGTGGTTTGCGGGTGAACTGCGTCGGCGGAATATCCGCGTAGTCGTCAGGGTTTACCGCTCGGGTGAACAGCGTCGTGAAATCCAGGTCATGGCCCAAGGTGTAAAGCTGCGCCATCGCCGCGACCACTGAGGTGACCTCATCGGAATTGCGGGCCAGGGTCGCGATCAACTGGGCATCGTGAAGGCCCGCCGCAGCCGTGGTGAGACCGACCTGCATCAGGGCCACCGGGTTTGGCGCCAACTCAAGAAACGTGGTGTAGCCGTTGTCGACAGCGTTCGCGATGCCCTGGGTGAAATAGACGCTGTGCCGCAGGCCCTTCTTCCAGTAGTCGACCTCGTGGATCGGGTCGCCGCCGGGCCGGATGTAGCCGCCCTCATGCACGGTGGAGAAGTAGCCGATCGTCAACGGGTGCGCGCTGATGCCCTGCAG
>CAMDFY010000007.1 GCA_945897705.1 Bifidobacterium breve
TAGAACGTCCGCGCGTAGAGGTAGCCGACGGCCGCCGCGATGATGCCGATGACCACGAACCAGGGTGTCTGCACGGGATCGAATCGGTAGTCGGGTTCGACGAATCCGAACATCGGCGAAAAACCCAGAATCGATCCGTAGACGGCGTAGGCGGTCGCCGAAGTAATGAAGCCGGGAACGAGGGCGCGATAATTGAAATCCTGCCGGTAGATGATCGAGGCGGCCAGCACGGCACCGCCGAGGGGCGCGCTGAAGATCGCTCCGATGCCGGAGCCGATGCCCAGCGACACCGCGAGCCGACCGTCGTCATCGGACAGATCAAACCGCCGGGTCAGCAGCGAACCGAAACCTGCCGAGATCTGCGCGGTCGGGCCTTCCCGGCCCCCGGACCCGCCTGATCCGATGGTCAGGGCGCTGGCGATCAACTTGACCACCACCGCTCGACTGCGGATCGACCGCGGATCGGTGTGAACGGCTTCGATGGCGTTGTCGGTGCCGTGGCCCTGGGCTTCGGGGGCGAACTTGGCCACGATGAACGCCGACACCAGGGCGCCCCCGAAGGTGATCAACGGAATCGCCCAGGGTCGGCTGAATCCCGGTGATCCGGACCCGCCGCCGTCGCCGATCGCCTGCGGTTGCTGATAGGCCCCGAGAGTGCCGAGCAGAAACTCGCCGGCGTACTTGAGGGCGAGAAAGAAGACCACCGCGCCCAGGCCGGCGATGATCCCGATGGACACCCCGAGGATCAACCACTTTCGCAGATAACCGGATTCGCGGACCAAGGCTCCCAAGCGCCCGCCGTTTCCCGCGTGGCCGTGCTGCTGCGGGGCGGCCATTGACGGATGCTAGCAGCGCCGGCAGGGCCGAGGCTGTTTCACTCGAGGTAGGCGCGCAAGTGCAATCGTCGGCACCGACGGGCCTCCAAGTCGGCGGAAAGGCTTGGGTAATACCTGGGCGAGGTCCGCCGATGATGGCTGATACTGAGATCGAGGATCGAACTGGAGAGGGAACATGACTCGTGCGAATCGTGTCGCCGCTGTAACACTCGGCTTCGGCCTGGGGTTAGCCCTGACAGCCCCGATAACTAGGGGGCAGAGCGACAGAACAAGTCATCACGGACATGGCTGAGGGGGCAACACACTTTCGCGACACGGAGGTACTCGACAACCCGCCTCGCCTCCAACGTTGGGAGAAAGGCGTCGAATGGCCCCTAGCCGCGATCGCGCTCATCTTCCTGGCCGTGTACTCAGTGCAAGTCCTAGCGAACCCACAGGGACAGGTAGACGCCGCGTTGGAAGCCGTCCTCCTCATCACTTGGGCGGTCTTTGCGATTGATTACGTCGTCCGCCTCGTCCTCGCTACAGACCGTTGGCGCTGGTTTCGGCGGCACTTAATCGAC
Source organism: Bifidobacterium breve (assembly GCA_945897705.1). Taxonomy (GTDB): domain Bacteria; phylum Actinomycetota; class Actinomycetes; order Mycobacteriales; family Mycobacteriaceae; genus Mycobacterium; species Mycobacterium aquicola. The sequence continues at coordinate 1,400 of CAMDFY010000007.1, forward strand.
CTCGCAGTCGTTTCTCTGCCGTTCCTGCGGCCGCTGAGACTACTCAGGCTTTTGGTTCTGTTCGGCGCACTACAGAAAGCTGTCGGCGGGGCCATTCGCGGCAAGGTGATCACCTACACGGCGTTCAGTGCAGCCTTGCTGATTTACGTTGCCTCACTGGCGATTCTGGATGAGGAACGCGGACTGCCCGGTTCAACCATCAACAACTTCGGTGATGCGGTCTGGTGGGCAATCACCACAGTGACCACCGTCGGCTATGGCGACCTGTCTCCCACCACCCCCAGAGGTAAGGTCATCGCAGTATTTCTGATGCTCGGCGGCATCAGTCTCGTCGGGATGATCACCGCTACCCTCGCATCGTGGATTATTCAGCAAGTTGCCCGCGAAGACTCCGCCAACCAAGCTGCTACGGCCGCTGAATTCGATGCGCTCCGCGCCGATATGGGGCAGAGGCTCGACAGCCTCTCAGAAGAGTTGAGGCGTCTGAGAGGGGATCATCGGTGATCCAGTTTCGAAAGGCGAAGAAGTTCAGACGGCAGCGTTTGACGGTGCGCCACGATGTACGCGAATCAGAGGCCGCCGGCACGGCTGCGACTACTGCTACGACGTGATAGCGTGCCGATTCACGAAAGAACGGCGTCCACGGAAGATCGACGGGATTCGACATGAGTCGCGGTGTACACGCGGTCCAGCATGAGGCCGAGCATAAGATTCAGCACGATGATGAGCATGGCGGCGGGCTCGGCAACATCTCCGCCGCCAACAAGAGAATGGCGCTGGTCATTGCCGTCCTCGCGCTTTTCTTGGCCTTTGCCGAGACGGCCGGCAAGAGCTCGCAGACCGCAGCGCTGAACTCCCAGATCGAATCCTCCAGCCTGTGGGGATTCTTTCAGGCCAAGAACACGCGGCGGACCTCCAACCTGATCGCAGTCGAGCAGTCCACGCTCAGCCTCACCGGGATCACCGATCCGGTCCAGCGAGCCGCCACCGAGAAGCAGATCAGCGAGTGGTCCGAGACCGCCGAGCGTTACCGCTCCGAGCCGGGTGCCGCTGACGGCAAGGGCGAAGGCACCGAGGAACTGTCGCGCCGCGCGGTTGCGGCTGAGCACAACCGCGACGAGATGCTAGCGAAGTACCACAACTATGAGTTCGCGTCGGCGGCCTTCCAGATCGGAATCGTTCTGGCCTCGGCAGCGGTGATCACCGGTCTGGTGATTCCGGGTTTCCTGGCCAGTGGCCTCGCGCTCCTGATCGGAATGGCCTTCATGGCTTTCGGGATGTTCGCACCGCACCTGCTACATCTGCATTGACGCAGTCACTTGATTCGCGTGCCTTAGCCCAGCTCCAATGTCGTTCCGCTGAAGCTATCGGATTCCACGCTAGTCCAGGTAGTCGCGCAAAACCTGTGAGCGGCTCGGATGCCGTAACTTCGACATGGTTTTGGACTCGATCTGCCGGATGCGTTCGCGGGTGACCCCGTACACCTGGCCGATCTCATCGAGCGTGCGCGGCTGGCCATCGGTGAGGCCGAACCGCAGGCGCACCACGCCGGCTTCGCGCTCGGACAGAGTCTCGAGCACCGACTGCAATTGATCCTGCAGCAGCGTGAACGAGACGGCGTCGACGGCCACGACCGCTTCGGAATCCTCGATGAAGTCGCCGAGTTGGCTGTCGCCCTCGTCGCCGATGGTCTGATCAAGGGAGATCGGCTCGCGGGCGTACTGCTGGATCTCCAGCACCTTCTCCGGGGTGATATCCATCTCCTTGGCCAGCTCCTCCGGAGTGGCCTCGCGCCCCAGATCCTGGAGCAGTTCACGCTGAATACGGCCGAGCTTGTTGATCACCTCGACCATGTGCACCGGGATGCGGATGGTGCGGGCTTGGTCGGCCATCGCACGGGTGATGGCCTGACGAATCCACCACGTGGCGTAGGTGGAGAACTTGTAGCCCTTGGTGTAGTCGAACTTTTCCACCGCGCGAATCAGACCCAGGTTGCCCTCCTGGATCAAGTCCAGGAACGCCATACCGCGGCCGGTGTAGCGCTTGGCCAGTGAGACCACCAGACGCAGATTCGCCTCCAGCAGATGGTTTTTCGCGCGATCTCCGTCGCGGCAGATCCACTGCATATCGCGACGCTGCTGCACGGGAAGTTTCTTGCCGCGCTCGGCCACCTCGGTCATCTTCTGAGTGGCGTACAGGCCGGCCTCGATCCGTTTAGCCAGCTCGACCTCTTCCTCGGCATTGAGGAGGGCGACCTTGCCGATCTGCTTGAGGTAGGCGCGCACCGAGTCTGCAGAGGCGGTGAGTTCGGCGTCCTTGCGGGCTTGGCGCAGGGCCTCGGATTCCTCTTCGTCCCAAACGAAGTCACCGGAAGCCTTGTCCTTGTCAGAGGGCTCCGCGACATCGTCATCCTCGCCGTCGGTGGCGGGACCGGCCGTGACAACGGCGACCACGACGCCCGCCTCCTCCACGACGACGTCCTCGAGGTCCTCGATCACGATTTCTTCAGCGACGTCGATGTCGGGTACTACGACGAGATCTAGGTCCTCGACAAGCAGTTCGCCTTCGGCGGACTCGGCCTGATTCTTGGCGCTGTCGCGGGCGGCTTTGGCCGGTGCCGATTTCGTGGCTGCCTTCGCCGGAACGGTCTTGGCGGAAACAGCTTTGGAGGAAACGGTCTTCGCGGAAACAGCTTTCGCGGGGAGGGCCTTGCCGGTTGGTTTGGCAGGTGCCGTTTTGGCGGCGTTAACGCCCTTTTTGGCAGGGGCCTTTGCCACCGCTTTTTTAGGGGGGGCTTTCGTGACGGTCTTTGTGACGGGGGCTTTCGGCGCCGCTCTATTGGCGGGTGGGGTTCGTGTCATCACTTTTTTGGCGGGGCCCTTCGCGACCATTTTTTTGGCGGGGGCCTTTGCAACTGCTTTTTTGGCGGGGGCCTTGGTGACGGTCTTTTTGGCTGTCGCGGTCCGTGTCGCGGCTTTTTTGGCGGGGGCTTTCGTGACGGTCTTTTTGGCTGTCGCGGTCCGTGTCGCGGTTTTTTTGGCGGGGGCTTTCGTGACGGTCTTTTTGGCTGTTGCGGTCTTCTTAGCCGGCGCCTTCGCAACCGCTTTCTTGGCCGGGGCCTTTGCCACCGTCTTTTTGGCGGGAGTCCTGGTAGCGGTGCGCTTCACCGGCTTCGAGGTTGCCGGGCTCACTTTGGTCGCTGCCACGTACACCCTTTCGGTCTGCTGGCGTTCGACGGGCCACGGACGTGCCTCACCGAAAGCGTCGGCTATGGGGGATATCGGCGCGATCTCGTTGTGGAATCTCTCCGCTGTCCGGTTAGCGGGCGCCGATCACCATTGTAACGACTAATTGAGGCTGCGCAGCACGGGCCGTGCCGACTACCCGATCAGGTCGGATTGGCTGGCCATCGCGGCGCCGACGATTCCGGCCTCATTCTGCAGTGCCGCCCCGACGACCGGTGTCCGATTCTTCAGCATCGGGATCCACCGGTCGGCCTTTCGGCTGATCCCCCCGCCTGCGATGAATAGGTCCGGCCAGATGGCGTTCTCGATCGCGACCAGGACCTTGGTGACCTCCTCGGTCCAGCGCTGGTAATTCCACTCCTTGCGTTCTTTGACCGAGGAGGCAGCACGGTGCTCGGCCTCCTTGCCGCCGACCTCGATATGACCGAACTCGCTATTGGGCAGCAGCACACCGTCATAGAGCACCGCGGAGCCGATGCCCGTGCCGAAGGTGAGCAACACGATTAGGCCGCGCTTGTCGCGACCCGCGCCGTAGCAGGCCTCGGCAAGCCCGGCGGCGTCGGCGTCGTTGAGGACCGTCACCTTCCGGCCACCGAGAGCCGCGCTCATCAGTTCGGCGACGTTGGCACCAATCCAGGACTTGTCGACGTTCGCCGCGGTCTTCACCACGCCATCCACCACGACTCCGGGATAGGTGACGCCCACTGGTCCGACCCAACCGAAGTGGTCCACCACCTCGGCGACCGCTTTGGTCACGGCTTTCGGCGTGGCCGGCTGCGGGGTGTCCAGCCGAAACCGCTCACCGACGAGCAATCCGGTATCGAGATCGACGACGGCGCCCTTGACCCCGCTGCCGCCCACATCCACACCGAGCGCATGACTCGCCGTGCTGGCAGCTTCGATCGGTCCGGCTTCGGTCGGGGTCATTGCTGCTCCTTCTGGCGGCGGATGGATCAACCCGATCAGGCAATGGTGCCGGAACAGACACTATCGGGTGGGCCGCCCGCGCACCGAGAGATCGGGCGGGTCGCTTGAGCATCGAGGACCCGAGCGTCGAGGCCCCGAGCGTCGAGGACCCGAGCGTCGACGATCTGTGTTGCGATGACTCCGTGAACGATGACCTGACCGCGGAGCTGCGCGGGGTGGCTGAGCAATTGGTTACCGAGGCAGCCGAGCTGGTGCGTCGGCGCCGTGTCGAGATCTTCGGGACGCCTGGGTCGAGCAGTCCGGCCATACGTGCCAAGACCACCCCGACTGACCCGGTGACCATCGCCGACACCGACACCGAAGAGTTGATCCGGGATCGGCTGGCGCGACGGCGTCCGGGCGAGCCGATCCTCGGCGAGGAAGCGGGTGGGGCGGCGGCGCAGCCGGGCGTGGTGCGCTGGGTGGTCGACCCCATCGACGGCACGGTGAACTTCGTTTACGGAATCCCCGCGTACGCCGTGTCGATCGCCGCCCAGCGCGATGGTCAGTCGGTGGCCGGGGCGGTCGCGGATGTCGCCAGCGGGGACGTGTACTCGGCCGGCGTGGGTTTGGGCGCACACGTGGTCGCTGGCGGCGTCCGCCGGCGCCTGCGGTGCAGCCAGGCCGCGGACCTGTCGATGACGCTGCTGGGAACGGGCTTCGGCTACGAACCGCGACGCCGTGCTGCGCAGGCGGCACTGTTGGCGCAGATGCTCCCGGTAATCCGTGATATCCGGCGCATCGGTTCGGCGGCACTGGATCTGTGCATGGTGGCTGCGGGACGCCTCGACGCCTACTACGAGCATGGCCTCAACGTGTGGGACTGGGCTGCCGGTGCGCTGATCGCCTCCGAGGCAGGGGCGGAACTGCTCTTGCCCGACCCCGACGAACCGGGTACGAGCGGGTGCCTGTTGGTGGCGGCCGCCCCGAACGTGGCGGGGCAAGTTATCGCCGCCCTCGACAGCTTCGCCGGGTTGGGGCCGTTGCGCTGAATCGCTCAGCAGGTGCCGTTGTGGATCTTGGTCAGCAACGCGGAGTCGGCCGGTTCGGTGGCGCCGGGACTCAGGCCGGCGAGCACCGCGGCGATGTCGTCGCTGTTGGCCAGCGCGGTGAAGTCGGCGCCGATCACGAGATCCACGGAGTTGTCTTTGCGGTCGTCCTGATAGAGCTCGACGCAAGGGGCCACCAGCCACGCGGCCGCAGCACCCGGCCGGCCTGCCGGGCCGAAACGGATCTGGCCCTGGCAGCCCAGCCGGATGCCGGCGTAGACCGGATCGTTGGCCGCCGCCGGCGCGGCGAAGCCGAGATCCCGCAGGGAGCCGGCCACATCGCTGGCCTGGCCGCCCTGGCCGCTGGCATTGAGTACCCGGATATTGGTCTCGGCCAATTTGGCCGGCGCCACCTCGATCATCGATGACGCTGAAACGCGATTGCCCAGCCGGGGCGCGTCCGGGTCAGTGGAAGCCGGTGGGACGTTGCAGGCGGCGGCCTCACCCACGGTGACCGGCCGGGTCAACACGAACGTCCACACCACGGCGGTGAGGGCGACGAGCGCAGCCAGCGCAATAATGCCGGGGCGGTAGTTGCGCCGGAGATAGGGTTTCCCGTCCCTGTCGTAGGCGGAACCTTCGGTGAGTTGAGCGACCACGTGTTGCACTGTAAAGCCAGCACGTCAGCGCCGGTACTCTGGCGTGCACCACAGACTCGGGCCGCTCTCGGCAGGGACTGTGATGCATTTCACACTGGAACTCTCCGCTCACGGGAGGTAATCGCTTTGCGCAAGCGTTCGACGCTGGTACAAAGCCATGTCGAGGTTCGACGAGGGGATTGACGGTGGCCACTGATTACGACGCCCCACGGCGTACCGAGACTGACGAGACTTCCGAGGATTCCCTGGAAGAACTCACCGCACGTCGCAACGAGGCCCAGTCGGCTGTCGTCGACGTCGACGAGACGGAGTCGGCGGAGTCCTTTGAGTTGCCCGGCGCTGATCTGTCCGGTGAGGAATTGTCAGTCCGGGTAATTCCGAAGCAGGCTGACGAATTCACCTGCGCCAGTTGTTTTCTTGTCCATCACCGCAGTCGTTTGGCCAGCGCGAAGAAGGGCGTGACGATCTGCACCGACTGCGCGACGTAGGTCGGGTTGCGCAGTGCGGGGCCCGCTCAGCTGCGTAGCGCTGCCAGCATTCGTTCCGGATGTCGGCAACTCACCAGCCAGTACGGCGTCGGATCATCGGCATCGTCGAGAACGACCAGCGCCATCGGGCCCACCCAGCTGCGGTGCACCACGAACGCCGCCGGATCCAGTTGGCGCCCCAGGGCGGCCGACTTGGCAGATCGGGGTACCGGTGCCGAACTCGCGACCGCTGAGGCGGGCAGGTGCGCCTGGTCCGCGAGCAGTTCCAGCCCGGATCCGGTGTCCGTGACCTGCACCTCGGTGCGGCTGAGCCACAGCAGGACGCCGATCGAAGCCGTCGCCAGAACCGCATAGGGCAGCCAGTTCGGCAGGGTGCGCACGCCCATATTGACCTCGGTGGCGAACACCGCAGACACGACCAAGCCCACCAGCCACCACCACCACGGCACCCACAACCGCTCGCGGTAGCGAACGGTTTGCCTACTCGTGCGCGCACCGGTCACCAGGCCAAGGGTAGTCTCTCGGATCGTGCCCACCAGCCTTGCGGTGGTTCGCCTGGACCGCGATCTCCCGATGCCCGCCCGTGCCCATGACGGTGATGCGGGCGTCGATCTCTGCAGTGCCGAAGACATCGAACTGGCTCCCGGACAGCGGAGCCTGGTGTCCACCGGCATCGCCGTCGCTGTCCCGCACGGCATGGTGGGACTGGTTCACCCGCGTTCCGGTCTGGCTGCGCGCGTTGGGCTTTCGATCGTGAACAGTCCGGGCACCATCGACGCCGGATATCGCGGCGAGATCAAAGTGGCATTGATCAACCTTGATCCAGCGGTGCCGATCGTGATCCGGCGCGGCGACCGGATCGCGCAGTTACTGATCCAGCGAGTCGAGTTACCAGAGTTGGTCGAGGTGGCTTCGTTCGATGAGGCCGGACTCGCTGACACCACCCGTGGCCAGGGCGGCCACGGTTCCTCCGGCGGACATGCGAGTTTGTGATGGCATTCGGTAGACGTAAGCGAGATCAGGACCCCCAGGACCGGGACGACAGCGTGGCGGTCGACGTCGATGAGTCGGTGGAGTCGGTGGAGTCGGTGGAGTCGGTAGCCGAGGACGTGGTGGACGACGCTGTTGCGGTGCCGGGCCTGTCCGGTGACGCGGATGGCCCTTTCGACATCGAGGACTTCGACGACCCCGCCCAGGCCACCGTGGCGCGGCTCGACCTGGGGTCGGTGCTCATCCCGATGCAGCCCGACGGTCAGGTGCAGGTCGAGCTCAACCAGATGGGTGTCCCGAGCGCGATCTGGATCGTCACCGGAAACGGCAGATTCACCATCGCCGCCTATGCCGCGCCCAAGACTCCCGGGCTGTGGCGTGAGGTCGCCGGCGAGCTGGCTGATGCGTTGCGCAACGACAACGCCGCAGTCTCCATCCAGAACGGGCCCTGGGGCCGTGAGGTGGTCGGAACCGGCGCCGGTGTGGTGCGCTTCATCGGCGTGGACGGATATCGCTGGATGATCCGCTGCGTGGTCAACGGGTTGCCCGCGTCCATTGATGCGCTGGCCGCCGAAGCCCGGGAAGCCATGGCGGACACCGTGGTCCGGCGCGGCGACACGCCACTGCCGGTGCGGACCCCGCTGCCCGTGCAGCTGCCCGAGCCGCTGGCCGCCCAACTCAACGCCGCCGCCGTGCAACAGGCCCAACAGGCCCAGCTGGCCCAACAGGCGATGTTCGCCGCGCAGCAGGCCATGCTCGCCCAGCAGCAGCAGCAACCCCAGCCCGACGATCCGGCCGGCGAGGGCGGAGTCTCCGGGTCGGCGACCCAGCAGTTCCGCACCACCAGCAGCACCGGGGGCTGAGCTCCGGCGTTCAGCCGACCGCCCGCAATGCCGCCGCGGCGGCGACGCCGAGTGCCGCGGGGTTGGGTCCGAAAAGGTCGAGGGTGACCGTGACGAGCGAGGCGCGCGGCACGGCCGCGGCCCACTGCTGCGCGACCGCGATCGGGTGGATCGGGTCATCGGATGCCCCCACCACGCCCATCGGTGGCGCCAGTCGGCCCAATTCGGCTGCGGTCGGACCCGCATACCCCGCCGCCTCATCCATCGCATCGGGCAGCGCGGGCCACTGCCGGCTCCAGGAGCGAGCCAGCTCGCCGGCCAGCCACGGTGGGCTCGACGACACCATCGCCGCGGTAGTGGCGGCCAGCCCGTCGCGGCGCAGCAGCGCGGCCGTGTGCCGGGCGGACAGTGCCGCCGGCGCGGCGGCAGGCGGGCCGGTCCACGGCGGCAGCACCGCGAGCACGGCGACGACCCGATCCGGATTGGCCAGTGCCCACTTAGTCGCCACCGCCGCGCCGATCGAGACTCCGCCCACGGCGATGGGTCCGGCCGCCGCCGCGGCGTCCAGCGCCTGCAGGTAACCCGACACGAGATGATCCGGCTGCGGCGGCACCGCGACGACGACCGCACCCGCCTGCTCCAGGGGGGAGGCGAAGGCGCGCTGCAGATAGTCCTCGTCTGAGCCCGTCCCCGGCAGCAGGACCATCGGTACCGCGAACAGGTCTACCGCCATCGGTTGATCGTCCCCTTGGGCAGTCTGTGACCAGCCCGCGGGTGGGCTTCGTGGCGCTGCCGAACCAAGAGCGCTACCGTTGCTGGTGCGCCAACTCAACCCGCGTACGTCCGAGTCGCGGACGCGGGCAGCGACAACAGGAGTGACCATGGCTGCGGCCGAAGGTTTTGTACGCCGTCTCACCCGTCGATTGGTGGAAAGCCCCGACGTGCGCGATGCCGAGGAACTCAGCGGGATGGCCGCCAGCACCGGGGCCAACCGCGCCGTCGACTGTCAGCGTGGCCAGGAGGTCACCATGATCGGCACCCTTCGTAGCGTGCAGACCAACGCCAAGGGTTGTTCCGGCGGCGTGCAGGCCGAGTTGTTCGACGGCACCGACACGGTGATGCTGGTCTGGCTGGGTCAGCGGCGAATTCCCGGTATCGACAGTGGCCGGACGCTTCGGGTGCACGGCCGGTTGGGCATGTTGGAAAACGGGAGCAAGGCGATTTACAACCCGCACTATGAGATCCAGCGGTGATTCGGAGATCCAGCGGTGATTCGGAGATCCAGCGGTGATTCGGCGGTGACGCCCGATCGTGCGGTGACGTCCCAAAGCTCTGGTGGTGAGCGATCGACTGACGCCGGTCGCACCCCCGGTCAGGCGTTGCTCGGCCAGATGGGCGGCGTCAGCGGCTTGGTTTACTCGGCCCTGCCGGTGATGGTCCTGGTGCCGGTGTCGACGGCGTTCGGTTTGCTGCCCGCGCTCATCGCGGCTCTCAGCGTGGCCGCGGGGATTCTGATCTGGCGTCTGGTCCGGCGTGATTCGGTGAAACCGGCCCTCGCCGGATTCCTGGGCGTTGGCATCAGCGCGCTGATCGCCTGGCTGGTCGGCGCCTCCAAGGGCTATTTCCTGCTGGGAATCTGGACATCGCTGATCTGGGCGACCGTATTCGGGTTGTCGGTGCTGATCCGCCGGCCGATCGTCGGGTACGTCTGGAGTTGGGTCAACGGCCATGACCGCAGTTGGCGACGGTCGCGTCGGGCGGTGCTGGCGTTCGATGCGGCGACGCTCACCTGGGTTCTGGTGTTCGGCGCCCGGTTCGTCGTGCAGCACCACCTCTACGATGCGGATCGGACCGGTTGGCTCGGCGTGGCCCGGATAGCGATGGGCTGGCCACTGGCCGCCATCGGAGCCCTGGTCACCTATCTGGCGATCCGTGCGGCCCAGCGTGCGCTGCACGCCGACCACGTAACCAGCCCGTCCGCGGACGGAGTCGATGAGCCGCCGGTCACCAACTGACCGGGTTCTACTGATTGGGCTTGTACTGCGGGCTTCTACTGGGGGTGCGTTCCGGTGGCGAGCAGGTTGCGCAGGTCTTCCTCAACTTCCGGTGCAGCGACGAACAATAGTTCGTCGCCGCCCTCGAGTGGCTCGTCGGCCTCCGGCACGATGACGCGGTTTCCGCGCAGGATTGCCACGAGCGCGACATCGCGGGGTAGTGCGAGTTTGCGCACCGGCCGGCCGCCCCAGCGGGTGTCGTCGGGAAGTGTGATCTCCACCAGGTTCGCGTGCCCTTTGCGAAACTCGATGAGCCGCACCAGATCTCCGACGGCGAACGCCTCCTCCACCAGTGAGGCCAAGATCCTCGGCGTGGACACCGCGACGTCCACCCCCCAGGCGCTGTCGAACAGCCACTCGTTGCGCGGATCATTGACGCGCGCCACCACGCGCGCCACCGCGAATTCGGTCTTGGCCAGCAGTGAGAGCACCACGTTGGCCTTGTCGTCGCCGGTGGCGGCGATCACCACGTCAAACTCCTCCAGGTGCACCGACTCCAGCAGGCTCAACTCGCAGGCATCACCGAGGCGCCAGTCCGCGGCCGGGATCGCGTCGACGTCCACGTGGTTGCGGTTGCGCTCGATCAGGGTCACCTCGTGGCGATTCTCGACCAACTCCCGGGCGATCGAACGCCCGACTGCACCCGCGCCGGCGATAGCGACTTTCATTCCCCGACCCCGTCCGCCGGCGGTTGTGCGGCGATGGCCAGTGCTTCGGCGCACTGACCGGACACCGCAGCGAGATATACCTGATCACCGGCCTGGATGACGGTCTTGGACTCCGGCAGCACGCCGGTGCCGAACCGGATCAGGAACGCCACCCGGGCACTGGTTGACTCCTCGAGGTCGGACACCCGGTAGCCCATCCACGACTCGTGCAGTGCCGCCTCGGCCACCGCGACAGTGCCGGTGGGGTCTCGCCACCGGGTGGCCTCGACGTCGCCGATCAGCGCATTGAGCAACCGGTCGGTGGTCCAGGGCACGGTGGCCACGGTGGGGATTCCCAGGCGCTCGTAGACCGCCGCCCGCTTGGCGTCGTAGATACGCGCCACCACTTTCTGGACGCTGAACATCTCCCGCGCCAACCGGGCCGAGATGATGTTGGAGTTGTCGCCGGAGGACACCGCGGCGAAGGCGTCGGCGTGCTCGATTCCCGCTCGTAGCAACACTTCCCGATCGAATCCCATGCCCAGAACGCGCTCACCGGTGAACACCGGGGAGAGCCGGTGAAACGCCGTCGCATCGCGGTCGACCACCGCGACGTCGTGTCCGAGTCGGGATAGCGCTTCGGCCAGCGAGGCGCCCACCCGGCCGCAACCCATCACCACAACTCGCACTCGGGGACCTCCGGCGCTCTGTCGTGTGCAGCCCACCCGGCGAGCGGCACGGTAGTCCGAACGCTACCTCCACCGCGGGCAAGGCCTACTCTTGGCTCTCGTGTCCAAGGTTTCGATGGGCGTGCGCCGGTTGCTCCTGGGCCAGCCGTTCCGCAGCGACAAGCTGAGCCACACGCTGCTCCCCAAGCGCATCGCCCTGCCGGTGTTCGCCTCCGATGCCATGTCCTCGGTGGCGTACGCGCCCGAGGAGATCTTCCTGGTGCTGTCGGTCGCGGGCCTGTCCGCGCTGGTGATGGCGCCCTGGGTCGGCCTGGCGGTGGCGCTGGTCATGTTGGTGGTGGTGGCCTCCTACCGGCAGAACGTGCACGCCTACCCCTCCGGTGGCGGCGACTACGAGGTTGTCACCACCAACCTCGGCCCGACCGCCGGCTTGACGGTGGCCAGCGCGCTGATGGTCGATTACACGCTGACGGTGGCCGTCTCGATGGCCTCGGCGATGTCCAACATCGGCTCGGCCGTGCCGTTCATCGCCCAGCACAAGGTGGCGTTCGCAGTCACCGCGATCGTGCTGTTGACGGCGGTCAATCTGCGCGGAATCCGCGAGTCGGGCACTGCGTTCGCCATTCCGACCTACGCCTTCATGGCCGGCATGTTCGGCATGCTGGCGTGGGGTTTCATTCAGATTTTCGGGATGGACCGCGATCTGCAGGCGGAGTCGGCGGGGTTTGAGTTGCGCTCCGAACACGGCGACGTCATGGGCTTTGCCCTTGTGTTTCTGGTGGCCCGGGCGTTTTCCTCCGGTTGCGCGGCGCTGACCGGTGTCGAAGCGATCAGTAACGGCGTTCCGGCGTTTCGCAAGCCCAAATCGCGCAACGCCGCCACCACCCTGGCCATGCTGGGCGGTATCGCGGTGGTGATGTTCATGGGCATGATCACGCTGGCAATCGAAACCGGTGTGAAAGTTGCCCATAACCCCGCTGAGCAACTCATCGGTGCACCGGATGGTTACCGCCAGAAGACCCTGGTGGCCCAATTGGCCGACGCCATCTTCCGCGATTTTCCGGTCGGCCTCTATCTGATCACCGGGGTGACGGCGCTGATCCTGGTGTTGGCGGCCAATACCGCGTTCAACGGTTTCCCGGTGCTCGGGTCCATCCTGGCCCAGGATCGCTACCTACCCCGGCAGCTGCTCACCCGCGGCGGCCGGTTGGCGTTTTCCAACGGGATCGTGTTCCTGGCTCTGGCGGCGATCGCCTTCGTCGTCGCATTCGATGCCGAGGTCACGGCGCTGATCCAGCTCTACATCGTCGGCGTTTTCGTATCCTTCACGCTCAGCCAGATCGGCATGGTGCGGCATTGGACGCGGCTATTGCGCACCGAGGACGACCCGGAGGAACGACGCCGGATGATCCGCTCCCGGATCATCAACGCCATCGGGCTCACCGCCACCGGTTCGGTTCTGATCGTGGTGCTAGTCACCAAGTTCCTGGCCGGGGCGTGGATCGCAATCTTGGCGATGGGCGGGCTGTTCGTCATGATGAAGGCGATCAACCGGCACTACGCTGCGGTGTCGCGCGAGCTGACGCCGATCGAGGCTGAGCAACGTGAGATCGTGCTGCCCAGCCGCAACCACGCGGTGGTGCTTGTCTCGACCATGCAACTACCCACACTTCGGGCGCTGGCCTATGCCCGGGCGACGCGACCGGACGTGCTCGAAGCGCTCAGTGTCGATGTCAATGAGGTCGAGACGCGCAGACTCACGGCTGAATGGGAAGCCAGTGATGTCACGGTTCCGCTGAAGGTGCTCGCCTCGCCCTACCGCGAAATCGCCGGCCCGATAATCGATTACATCAGGCGGATCAACCGGGAGGCCCCGCGTACCGTGATCACCGTGTTCATTCCGGAATACGTGGTCGGGCACTGGTGGGAGAGCCTGTTGCACAACCAGAGCGCCCTGCGGCTCAAGACCCGCCTGCGGTTCATGCCCAATGTGGTGGTGGCTTCTGTTCCGTGGCAGCTGAATTCGTCGTCTGATCTTCGTCCACTCGACATGCAGAACGCAGCGGGCGACGTACGCCGCGGCTTCGTGGAGTGACCACCGGGACACCGGAGGACCTGGTGGTGCGCGCCGGGCCGGCCGCTAATGGCGGCAGTTGCGTCGCCCGCCACGAGGCGCGGGTGGTGTTCGTCCGCTACGCGTTACCCGGGGAACTGCTGCGGGTGCGGGTCACGTCGCAACGCGGTTCGTATTGGCATGCCGAGGCGCTGGAGGTTCTCGAACCCTCGCCTGACCGGATAGCGCCGCTGTGCCCGATCGCCGGAGTCGACGGTGCGGGGTGCTGCGATCTGGCTTTTGTCGACCTCGACGCAGCCCGGGTGATCAAGGGCCAGGTGGTCAGCAATCAGCTGGAGCGGCTGGGCGACTACGCGTGGCAGGGCGTGGCCGCGCCGGTCGGCTCCGGCAACGCGCGGGGTTGGCGCACCCGGGTACGCCTGGACGTCGGGGACGACGGCAGGGTCGGTTTCCATCGTTATCACAGCGACGAACTCGTCACCGATCTGCGGTGTGGGCAACTCGCTGAGAGCATGTTCGCCCACCTCGATGGCGGAGTGTTCACCGATTCGCGACTGCGTTCGGGCGACCGGTTGCACGTCGTGGTCGACGACGACGATCACCGGCATGTGGTGGCGACCACTCGCGGCCGTCGTGGCGGCACCGCGATCGAGGGATCAGGGGAGTCCGTGCATCGGGTGGGCCGGCGCGTCTGGCGGCTGCCCATGACGGCCTTCTGGCAGTCCCATCGCGACGCGCCCGCGTTCTACAGTGAACTGGTGCAGCAGTGGGCGCAGGATTGCGACGCGCAGCGGGCCTGGGATCTCTACGGTGGCGCCGGCCTGTTCGCCGCGAGCCTCGCCGAGGTGGTCGGAGAACAGGGTCACGTGCTGACGGTGGACACCTCGCGCGCGGCATCGGCCGCGGCGCAGTCGGCGCTGGCCGACTTACCTCAGGTGCAGGTGGTCTGTGATTCGGTTCGACGCGTCCTCGCCGCGGGGTCCGCCGGAGCCGACATCGCGGTGCTCGATCCGCCCCGCGCCGGAGCGGGTCGGCCGGTGATTGAACTACTCTCGAGTGCGGGCGTTCGGCGCGTATTCCACATCGGTTGTGAAGCAGCAGCTTTCGCGCGCGACATCAAGATCTACCGCGAGCACGGTTACCGGGTGGACTCCATCCGGGTCTTCGACGCCTTCCCATTGACGCATCACGTCGAGTGTATCGCGCTGCTGGAGAAGGCCGATCATGTCGGAGACTGATCGGGGCGGTCGGCCTCGGTTGCCGGTCAGATTGTTCGCCCGCGGATCGTGGTCGGAGACCCGCCGCGTCATCACGATCCTGCATAAGGAAACCGTCGGCGGCGCGCTGCTGCTGTGCGCCGCTGCCGCCGCGCTCATCTGGGCGAACTCACCGTGGGCGGCGTCGTATCACGCTCTGACCGATCTGCGTGTCGGCTCCGATGACTACGGCCTGCACCTGAACCTGAGCCTGGGCGGCTGGGCGGCCGACGGGTTGCTGGCCATTTTCTTCTTCGTCGTCGGTCTTGAACTCAAGCGCGAGTTCGTCGCCGGAGACCTCCGCGATCCGGCTCGGGCGGCGTTACCGATCGCCGCGGCGGTGGGCGGCATGGTGGTTCCCGCTGCGATATTCGTGGCGCTCGCCGCTGGATCCGGTGACGGCGCGGCCCGCGGGTGGGCGATACCGACCGCCACCGACATCGCGTTCGCGGTGGCGGTATTGGCGGTGATCTCCACCCATCTGCCGGCCGCGCTGCGCACCTTTCTGCTCACCCTGGCAGTGGTCGATGACTTGCTCGCGATCACCGTGATCGCGGTGTTCTATACCGCCAAGATCAACCTGGGCGCGTTGGGCCTGGCATTGGTTGCACTGACGGTGTTCGCGGTCCTGGTTCAGCGACGTGTCACCTCCTGGTGGTTGCTGGTCCCCTTGGCCTTGATCACCTGGGCGTTCGTCCACGAGTCCGGAGTGCACGCCACGGTCGCCGGGGTGCTGCTGGGCTTTACCGTGCCGGTGCTGACGTCCAAGACCGGCGCGCCCGGCCTGGCCGAGCGCTTTGAGCATGTGATGCGGCCCGTTTCGGCGGGATTTGCGGTGCCGGTGTTCGCCTTCTTCGCGGCCGGAGTGACGTTCGGTGGCTATAACGGATTTGTGACAGCGCTGCGCGATCCGATTGCTCTCGGCGTCGTCGCCGGCCTCGTCGTCGGTAAGACCATCGGTGTGTTCGGCACCACACGACTGGTGGCCGCTGCGACCCGCGCGAGCCTCGACGCATCACTGCGCTGGATCGACGTCCTCGGGGTGTCCCTGCTGGCCGGCGTCGGATTCACGGTATCGCTGCTGATCGGGGACTTGGCGTTCGGCTCGGACCCGACTCGTCAGGAAGTGGTGAAGGTCGGGGTGCTCACCGGGTCTTTGCTGGCAGCGGGTTTGGCGGCGGTGCTGCTGCGGATCCGCAACCGGCACTATCGTTCGGTTTTCGAACTGGAAACCTCTGATGCGGACGGCGACGGGGTGCCGGACGTCTACGTCGCCGGGCCGGAATCACCGGGCACGAGTGCGTAGACTGAGCCGATGCTCGAACAGATCCGGGGCCCTGCCGATCTGCAGCACCTTTCCCAGGACCAGCTGACAGAACTCGCGGTGGAGATCCGCCAGTTCCTGATCCACAAGGTTGCTGCCACCGGCGGACACCTCGGCCCGAACCTCGGCGTGGTGGAACTCACACTAGGCCTGCACCGGGTGTTCGATTCCCCGCACGACCCGATCATCTTCGACACCGGTCACCAGGCGTACGTGCACAAGATGCTGACCGGACGCAGCGGCGATTTTGACACGCTGCGGATGAAGGGTGGCCTGTCGGGTTATCCGTCACGTGCCGAGAGCGCCCACGACTGGGTCGAATCCAGCCACGCCTCCGCGGCGCTGTCCTACGCCGACGGACTGGCCAAGGCCTTCGAATTACGGGGTGAGCGCAACCGCCACGTCGTCGCCGTCGTCGGTGACGGTGCACTGACCGGCGGGATGTGCTGGGAGGCGCTGAACAACATCGCTGCGGCCGAACGGCCGGTCGTCATCGTCGTCAACGACAACGGCCGCAGTTACGCGCCGACCATCGGCGGATTCGCCGACCATCTCGCCGGCCTGCGTCTGCAACCGGGCTACGAGCGGATTTTGGAACGCGGCCGGATCGCGCTTCGCGGCGTACCGGTCATCGGCGAGGTCGCATATCAGGCCATGCACAGCGTCAAAGTCGGACTCAAAGACGCGATCTCCCCGCAGGTGATGTTCTCCGACCTCGGGATCAAATACGTCGGACCGATCGACGGCCATGACGAACACGCGGTGGAAAACGCACTGCGTCATGCCCGCGGCTTCAATGCGCCCGTGATCGTGCATGTGGCGACCCGCAAGGGCATGGGGTATCCGCCGGCGGAGAACGACGAGGCCGAGCAGATGCACGCCTGTGGCGTGATCGACCCGCACACCGGCCTGGCGACGACAGCCTCGGCACCGGGGTGGACCGCGGTGTTCTCCGACGCCCTGATCGCCTACGCGACCAAGCGCCGCGACATCGTGGCGATCACCGCGGCGATGCCCGGGCCCACCGGCCTGGCGGCCTTCGGTGAGCGATTCGCCGACCGGCTATTCGACGTCGGCATTGCCGAACAGCACGCGATGACATCCGCGGCCGGGTTGGCCATGGGCGGCATGCATCCGGTGGTAGCCGTCTACTCGACCTTCCTCAACCGGGCCTTCGACCAGGTTCTGATGGATGTCGCCCTTCACAAACTGCCGGTCACCATCGTCCTGGACCGCGCCGGCGTCACCGGAAACGACGGCGCCAGCCATAACGGCGTATGGGATCTGTCGGTGCTCAACATCGTGCCCGGAATCCGGGTCGCGGCCCCGCGGGATGGCGCCCGACTGCGCGAAGAACTCGGCGAGGCACTGGACATCCACGACGGTCCGACGGCAATTCGCTTCCCCAAAGGCGAAGTGGGCCAAGATATTCCGGCACTTGAGCGGATCTCGGGGATTGATGTCCTGGCCCGGTCCGCGCCGGAGTTAACCAACGACGTCCTGATGGTCGCGGTGGGGTCCTTCGCCGGGATGGCGCTCAAGGTCGCAGAACGGCTCCGCAAACAGGGCATCGGCGTGACCGTGGTGGATCCGCGCTGGGTGGTGCCGGTGCCTGAGTCACTGGGCACGCTGGCCCGGGCGCACAAACTGGTGGTCACAGTGGAGGACGGCGGCGTTCGCGGCGGCGTCGGCTCGGCGGTCTCGGCTGCGTTGCGGGCCGCGGAGATCGACGTGCCGTGCCGCGATGTCGGTGTGCCCCAACAGTTCCTCGACCATGCCGGCCGCGGCGAGGTCCTCTCCGAGGTAGGCCTGACCGAACAGAACGTCGCCCGCCAGGTTACCGGTTGGGTGGCCGCACTGAGCGCTCGCGACGAGGCAGTCTCAGAGCAGATCGACTGATCCGCCCGCGGCGGATTCATCGACGTTGGGTTGGCTCAACGCGGCTGACAGCGCCGGCACCACCAATTCGCACTGCCAGTTGCGTGCCCCACCGGCCCTGAGGAAGTCCGCTATGACGCCGCGGACGTCGGGGACCTCCTGGAAGTCCCAGCACAGCCTGCGCACCAGATCCGGGGACAGGAGGTTCTCGGTTGGTACCCCGACCCGTTCGGACAGGGTGCCCAGTGCCGCGCGGGCCGACTCCAGGTAGGCCGCTGCCTCCGGTTTGCGCTTGGCCCACCGCACCGCAGGCGGCGGCCCGGTGAGGGCTTCGGCGGCCTCGGGCGGATCATCGGTCCGGCGTGCCGACTCGAGGGCGTCCAGCCACATCCGGGCGCTGCGCCGCTGTTTCGGACCGCTGAAGACGGGCAGCGCAGTGAGTTCGGCCGCCGTCTTGGGATCTGCCAGTGCCGCGGCGATGATCGCCGAGTCGGGCAGAATCCGCCCTGGCGCGATATCGCGGCCCCGCGCGATCTGGTCGCGGACGGTCCACATCTCACGCACCGCAGCCAGGCCCTGACTTGTCCGAACCTTGTGCAGGCCCGATGTCCGGCGCCAGCGATCCCGGCGGGTTGGCGCGCTCTCAGCGTGGCGCAGGTACTCGAATTCCTCTGCCGCCCATCCGGTCTTGTTCTGCTGCGCCAGCACCGCGGCGACTTCGATCCGCAACTCGATCAGCACCTCGACGTCCAAAGCCGCGTAGTTCAGCCAGTCCTCGGGCAGCGGGCGTTTGGACCAGTCGGCCGCTCCGTGCCCCTTGGCAAGGCCCAGGCCGAGTAGGCGTTGCACCATGGCGGCGAGATTGACGCGATCAAAGCCGGCCAACCGTCCCGCCAATTCGGTGTCGTACAGCGCGGGCGGATGCAGCCCGACCTCGGCCAGGCAGGGCAGGTCCTGGTCGGCCGCGTGCAAGATCCACTCGTCGGTGGCCAGTACGTCGGCGAGGGGCGCCAGCACGTCGATCGGGCTGCCGCCGTGGTTGACCGGGTCGATCAGGACCGTTCCGGCGCCGGCGCGGCGGATCTGAATGAGGTAGGCGCGGTTGGAGTAGCGAAAGCCCGATGCTCGTTCGGCATCGACGGCGAAAGGGCCGCTGCCCGCCGCGAGTTTCGTTGCTGCGCCGGCGATCTCGTCGGCACTGACCGACACCGGCGGGACCCCATCGCAGGGACGTGCCAGGGGAGTGGGCTCCGGACCGCCGGGATCCTCGGGCGGAACGTCTTGGTCGTCGGGGGAGGACATCTCAGGCGCGGGAGCGCGAACTCAGATCGGTCACCCCGGCCGGAGGGAGTCCCGCCGCATGCTCAAGCACTTCGCAGAACGCTTCGACATGGGTCGCCAGGCACAACGTGGTGGCCGTCCAGGATGCCCGCATCTCGAGTTGATGGGCGCGAGGGGGCCCGGAGATGTCGCCGTAGCGCACCGACGTGGTGGCGGTGACCGTTCCGCCCAGGGCAGTCACGTGCTCGGCCCGCGACTCGAGTGCCTCCACCAGCCAA
The DNA here is from genome assembly GCA_945897705.1 of Bifidobacterium breve. GTDB lineage: Bacteria > Actinomycetota > Actinomycetes > Mycobacteriales > Mycobacteriaceae > Mycobacterium > Mycobacterium aquicola. Next base: position 21,060 of record CAMDFY010000007.1, read on the forward strand.
CTCCATGCCACTTCGGGCAGCAGGGGGTCGACGGCCTCGGCCGGGTCCAGATCGGCCTGAATGAAGGCGACCAACCGCATCGTCCCGTCCCATGCTTCGGCGCCGTCGGGGTCGTGCAGCAGGATCAGCCGGCCGAAAGCATCGCCGTCGGACCCCTCGGGCACGATCTCCCCCTCGGGGCGCCGGACCTCGGCGCCGAGCGCATAGCTGTGCGGCGCGAGGCGCTGAGGTGGGCGAATCGGGCCAAGCTCGATTTCAGGCCGAACCTCCGCGGCATTCATCGCCGCCACCGCCTCGCGGAACTGTGTCGGCTCCGCGCTGGTCACGGGATGACGCTAGCCCCATCGGGTGAGCCGCGCAGGCAGGCGCGCCGTGCCGGTGAAACGGCGCAGACAGCCGTGGCAGCATTGTCCCGGTGAGCAACCGCCGCCAGCTTCCCGAGGCTCCCTACCTGGCCGCCGCCGCCGGGCGCACGCCGTCGCGGCCGCCGGTCTGGTTCATGCGGCAGGCTGGTCGCTCGCTGCCGGAGTATCGCGTGCTGCGTGCTAAGAACACCATGATGGAGGCATGTTTCGACGCCGAGTTGATCTGCGAGATCACCCTGCAGCCGGTCCACCGGCACGGCGTCGACGCGGCGATCCTGTTCTCCGACATCGTCGTCCCGTTGCGCGGAGCCGGGATCGAGCTCGACATCGTCGCTGATGTCGGTCCGGTGATCGCTCACCCGATCCGGACCGGGTCCGATGTCGCGGCAATCACGGCCCTTGACCTGCAGACCGTCGGCCCGGTCGCCGAGGCCGTCGGCCTGCTCGTCTCGGCGCTTGGCGACGTCCCCCTGATCGGCTTCGCCGGCGCGCCGTTCACCCTGGCCTCCTACCTGGTGGAAGGCGGCCCGAGCAAACTCCATGAGCGGACCAAGGCGATGATGCTCGCCGAGCCAGCCACCTGGCACGCGTTGATGGCGTCGCTCACCGATCTGACCATCGAATTCCTGAAGGTCCAGCTTGACGCCGGCGTGGATGCCATTCAGCTCTTCGACTCCTGGGCGGGGACTCTGTCGCTGGCCGATTACCGCAGCTATGTATTGCCCTACAGCACAAGGGTATTCGGTGCGCTGGCGGACTGTCACGTGCCCATGACTCATTTCGGCGTCGGCACCGCGGAGCTGCTCGGCGCGATGTCCGACGCCGGTGCAACCGTCGTCGGCGTCGACTGGCGCACGTCACTGACCGACGCCACCGGTCGAGTCGGCGCCGGAAAGGCTCTGCAAGGCAACCTCGATCCCGTCGTCCTGCTGGCCGGTTGGGCGGCCACCGAGAAGGCCGCGCGGGCCGTCGCCGATGACGGTCGCCGTGCCGTCGATGCGGGCGCCGGCGGACACATCTTCAATCTCGGCCACGGCGTGCTGCCGGGCACCGATCCCAAGTTGATCACCGACCTGGTGGCTTTGGTGCATTCGCTGTGAGCCCTGATGCCAGTCAGCCGGGTGGACGGGGGACTGTGCGGTATTGCGTTGTCGGAGGCGGTATTTCAGGTCTGGTGGCCGCCTACCGGATCCGCAGTGCCGTCGGCGAACAGGCCGATATCTCCGTGTTCGACCCGGCCGACCGTCCCGGCGGCGTCCTGCGGACCGAGCGGCTTGGCGGCCAGCCGGTGGACATCGGTGCCGAAGCCTTCATCGCCCGTCGCCCGGAGGTCCCGGCGCTGCTCGCCGAACTCGGTTTGACGGACCGGTTGATCCGAACCACCGGGGTGCGCCCGGTCGTGTACAGCCAGGACCGACTGCACCCCCTGCCGGTCGGCACGGTCAACGGCATCCCGAGTTCGGCCGAATCGGTGGCCGGTCTCGTCGACGCCGCCACCTGCGCGCAGATCGCCGATGAGCCGGACCGGACCCTGCGGTGGCAGCCAGGCTCCGATCCCGCGCTCGGCGATGTGGTCGCCGACCGGTTCGGCGACCAGGTGGTGGCCCGCTCGGTCGACCCTCTGGTGGCCGGTGTGTACGCCGGATCGGCGGCCGGGATCGGCATTCGGTCGGCGGCACCGACGGTGGCCGCCGCCCTCGACGCCGGCGCCGGAAGCCTGACCGAAGCGGTCCGCGCGGTCCTGCCGGGTGCGGGCAGCGGGCCGGTCTTCGGCGCTCTCGACGGCGGGTACCAGGTGCTGCTCGACGCTCTGATGGTGCGCGCCGGGGCGCACTGGGTCCAGACGCCGGTATGCCGCATTACCGCTGCGGGTGCGGGCTGGGAGCTGCACGACGACACCGGCCGGACCCGGCAGGCCGATGCCGTCGTGCTGGCGGTGCCCGCCCCGCAGGCGGCCGCACTGCTGGTGGATCTTGCACCGCATGCCGCGGCGGCGGCCGGGCGAATCCCGGTGGCCTCAGGCGCCGTACTGGCGATGGCTGTCGAGCCCGGCACGCCCTTTCCTGCTCAGTCCGGTGTTCTGGTGGCAACCGGAGAACCGTTGCATGCCAAGGCCATCACGCTCACGACCCGGAAATGGGGTGCCCGCGGCGACGCCGAGTTGCTGCGGATGTCGTTCGGCCGCTTCGGTGACGACATCGCCGGCGCCGACGATCACCAACTGCAGGCGTGGGCCCGCGACGATCTGGCCGCGGTGTTCGATATCGACGTTGACCCGATCGAGGTACTGATCCACCGCTGGATCGATGCCCTGCCGCAGTACGGGCCCGGCCACGGCGATCTCATCGCCGCGATCCGGGCCGGGTTGCCGTCCACCCTGGCTGTCGCGGGCAATTACCTCGACGGCGTCGGGGTCCCGGCCTGCGTTGCCGCGGCCGGCCGAGCCGCGGCCACGGTGGTGGCCGCCACAATCGCACACTAGGTGCCCGTGGCACCATGGGGTCATGGCGAAACTGGACTACGACACACTCAACGCCACCGTCCGCTACGTGATGTTCTCGGCGTTCGCGGTGCGACCCGGGGTACTGGGCTACGAGGACGAAACCCGGGCCGCGGTGATCGACGAGACCGCCACGTTCCTCAAGCAGCAAGAGGACAGCGGCGTGGTGGTCCGTGGCCTGTATGACGTGGCGGGGATGCGGGCCGACGCCGATTTCATGATCTGGACCCATGCCGAACGTCTTGAGGCGTTGCAAAGCACCTACAGCGACTTCCGGCGAACCACCACACTCGGGCGCGCCGTCACGCCGGTGTGGAGCAGTGTTGCGTTGCATCGCCCGGCCGAGTTCAACAAGAGCCACGTGCCGGCGTTTCTGGCCGGTGAGGAACCGGGCAACTACGTCTGTGTGTACCCGTTCGTGCGGTCGCTGGAGTGGTACCTGCTGCCCGACGATGAGCGGCGCAAGATGCTGACCGACCACGGGATCGCCGCCCGCAGTTACAAGGACGTGCGGGCCAACACCGTTCCGGCTTTCGCGCTCGGCGACTACGAGTGGATCTTGGCATTCGAGGCGGCGGAGTTGCACCGGATCGTCGACCTGATGCGTGACCTGCGTGCCACTGAGGCCCGCCTGCACGTCCGCGAGGAGATTCCGTTCTTCACCGGCCCGAGGGTCGGCGTCGAGGAATTGGTCAGCCGGTTGCCGTAGGCCGGTTAGGAACCCTGCGGCACCAACTTCAGGGAAATCGAGTTGATGCAGTAGCGCTGATCGGTCGGGGTGGGGTAACCCTCCCCGGCGAAGACATGGCCGAGGTGGCTGTGGCAGTTGGCGCACACCACCTCCACACGGCGCATGCCCAGCGTGTCATCGGAACGCAGGATCACCGCATCCGAGTGCGACGGGTCGAAGAATGACGGCCACCCGCAGTGTGACTCGAACTTCTCGGTGCTGCGGAACAGTTCGGCTCCGCATGCCCGGCACTGATAGACGCCCTCGGTCTTGGTGTCGGTGTATTCACCGGTGAACGCGGGTTCGGTGCCGGCCTCGCGCAGCACCCGATACTCCGCGGCGTTGAGCCGCTTACGCCATTCGTCGTCGGAGAGTTCCAGCATGCGCGTCACGGTACCGCGAGCGTTACGCCAGCGCAGCAGTCGCGGCCGAACGTCACGCAGGCGTAACGCTCGGCGCGGGAGGACGTCGTGCCGCCGCCATCCATGCCGGGTCGATTCCATCCTCGAGGCGGCCTTCGGCCTTGGCGTCGAGATAACGGAAATACAGCACGCAGAACACCACGATCAGCATCAGCGACCATCCGTAGGTGATCTTCATGTATTCCAAGAACCGGCCCGTCGTCGGCAGGCGCCACATCAGCCAGCGGTCCAGTGTCAGGAAGCCGTAGGTGGCCAGCCAGGCCGGCCAATTGCGCAGCACGGAATTCTTGAGCACCACCGTCATCAGGAACGGGAACAGCATCATCGAGTAGTAGCCCTGGGCCAGGGAGAGCACCAGCCAGGATGCGATCAGCAGCACACCCGAGGAGGTCAGCATCCAGAACAGCGGGTCGCGAGTGCGGTAGTAGCGGTTGAGCAGCCACAGGCTCAGCGCCGCCAGCACCACGAACCCCACCCGCAGGGCGACAATCAGCCACATCGGCAATCCGTAGTACACGCCGTTGCCCAACACCGAGGAATTGAAGTAGTCGCGCGTGGACAGGATGTAGGGCAGCGTCCGGTGGATGAAGTTGCCCCGATCGACAACGAGGGGCCAGGCCAGCGCGTTGAACGCCACCGGCACCGCGATGGCCATGACAAGCGTGCGCCACTGCCGGTTGAGCAGGGGCAGCAGCAGCAGCACCGCGAGCACCGGTTTGACCACCAGCGAAAGGCCGATTGCGATGCCCGCCAACCATTGTCGGCTCACCCGGCCGTCCAGCATCCAGCGCAGGAACAGCACCTCGGCCAGCAGGATGCATCCGTTGATGTTGGTGAAGACCAGGGTGTTGGTCACCGACTCGGTGACGAAGATCGCCGCCAGCAGTGCCGGTAGTGCCACGGAGGTCAGCGGAAAGTTGAACAGCCGGACCAGCAGGCAGGCTGCGGCGATGATGGCCAGGGTGTTGAGCAGGATGAACCAGTTACGCGCGGCGAAGATGGAGTCGAAGTAACCGAACGGGGCCATCAGTAGGGTGCCGCCCGGCGGGTAGAGATAGTGCGGATCCACCTGGTCGAACGCCTCGTTGTACACCGGCTCACTGGCCCGGAAGTGCCGCAGCGCCCAGTAGACCGGCGCCCAGTCGTCGGTGATGTAGCCGTTGGACGTCAGCACCCAACTGCGGTGGATGATCGACATGATCGCGATCGGCCAGAGCGCGGTGCGCACCACCGCCGCGGTAGTCGGCGGGCCGGTGCGCGGACGGAATGCGGTCTGCAGGAGGGAAGCAACCCGGGCCACGTCCGCACCGTACACCGGCGCACGGTGTCGGCGGCTTAGGCGGGGCAGAAGGTATCGGTGGCCGGTAATTCGCCGGACTCGAGGTAGCCCAGCACCGGCGGCAGCGCGCAGGCCGCGTAGATGCTGGCGCCATGTCCGATGCCCTGCCACATCACCCGGCGACTGGTCGCGCCTGCGTTGATGACGGTCGCCGCCATCGCCGACACGCCCTGACCGCCGACGATCGGATCGTGTTCCACGCCGAGGAGCAGCACGTCGACTTTGAGGTTCTGCGGATCCTGTGCTGCGGCGCCGCTGGGCCAGTTCAGGCACTTGACCAGGTTCAGTGCGGCGACGGTACCGAACTGCGGATAGAGCTTGCCCCAGGCCACGAAGAGTTCTCGGACCCGGTCCGGCGTGGGACGGTTCAGTGCGTCGCCGCAGGTGTTGACGAACTGTCCGTCGCTGCCGCGGAGGGCCTCTGATTGGTTGATCAGGCTGTTGAGTTGATTGGTGTCGCCGCCGCGGGCGGCGTTGAGGGTGTCGGCCAATTTGACGGTGCTGCCGATCCGGTCGCCACTGGGGTAGCCCAGCGCCGTGATGATGGCGTTGGCCACGACCGACACCGGCAGCCCGCCGGGGCCGCGTCCGGCGCGGGCGGCGCCGAGGAGCGAATCGACCGCGGCGAGCGGATCGGGGCCGAGTGCGCAGTTGACCGCGACGCACTGCGCGGCGAACGCCTCCAACGCCCCCTGCTGGGCTCTGACCTGTTCCTCAGCGGCGGATTCGGCGCTCACCCCGGCCGGGATGGGGGAGTCCAGCACTAGTCGGGCCACCTTCTCGGGATGGGAACCGGCGTAGGCCAACGCGACCTGCGCACCGTTGCCGATGCCCAGCAATGCCATCGTGGGCACATCCCAGGTGCTGCGCAACCTCTCCAAATCCTCGGCTGCGCGAGCGTTGTCATAGGCCGAGTCGCCGGGGGCGATCACGTCAGTGCATCCGGTGGTGGCCGTCGTCGTAATCGCACCCAGGCTGGCAACCGGATCGTCGCCGGCAGTGAACTGCGTCTGCTCGCGCATCTGCACCCGGTCGAATTCGTCGCGACAGTCGATCGGACTCGACAGCCCCATACCGCGCCGGTCCACCGCGACGATGGGTCTCGACCGGAGCACGTCGGCACCCGACCGCGACAGCCACACCGGCAACTGCAGTGAGGACGGAAGATCCGAACCGGTGGTGAACACCAATGGGCCGACATCGGGTGGAGTCTGCACGGACTTGGCCCGCATCACACCGATAGTGAGGGTCCCGGTCGCGCCGCCGACCGGATCCAGGTCGGCGTCATAGTCGGCGCACTCCATCATCACACCCGGTATCGCCGGGATGCCGGCGTCGCCGAATCCCTTGGCGGTGCAGTCCCGCCAGGTCAGATCGTTGCGGGGCGCCAGAATCGCGGGCGGGCCGGCGGCCACCGTGCTCGTGACGGGTCCGTCGCCGGGATTTCGGGCCGCATCGCTGGCGAACTGAGGGTTGGCGGCCAGCCAGGGCGCGCATCCGGCCAGCAGTGCAGAGACGACGGTTGCTATCGCGACCGCGCCCACCGCTGTCAACGGACCCGTAATCCGACCGCCCCGACGCATGAGCACCACAGTAGCGACCCAGTGAATGCGCTCAGTGGGCGCGGATGTAACGCGTGTACAGATACCCGTCGGCGTCGGTGATGACGTGTGCGCGGCGCATCCTGGTCAGGGCATCGGTTCCTCCGGCGGCGATCCGCACCGCGCCCCCGCTGACGAGCAGAGGCGCCGTCGTCAGGCAGATCTCGTCGAGCAGGCCCGCCTCGACGAATGCTCCCAGCAGGGTCGGGCCGCCTTCATTGAGCACTCGGCGAAGCCCACGCTCGGCCAGTTGCGCCAGAGCGACGGACAGGTCCACCCGGGAGCGATCGACGCCGGAGCAGTCGATGACCTCGGCCGACGATCCCAGCCGCGCGCGGGCGGCGCGCGCACTGTCGTAACAGGTGAGCACCAACGGGGCCGCCTCGGTCTGGGTCAGCACAGCCATGTCATGCGCGAGATCGCCGGAGCGGGTGACCAGCGCGATCGGTGGGATCTCGCGCTGACCGCGGACCTGGCGTCGCTGGCGCTGGCCGGCCGTCATGCGCGCACCGCCGTAATTCTCCGCTCGCGCGGTACCCGCCCCGACCACGATCACGTCGGCCAGTTCGCGCTGCACCGCGAACAGCCGCCGGTCGCCGGATCCACCGAGTCCACCGGAGGTCCCACCGGTGGTGGCGCCGCCGTCGAGGCTGGCGATCGCGTTGCCGCGGACGATCCAGCCGGTGACGTCCGGGTAGGCGTAAAGCTGGTACATCTGGTCGTCGTCGATTGCCGCGCCGTCACCGAGCAGGGCGAAGCGTGGCTCGTCGGCTCCGGCGTCGTTCATGGGAGTGATTGCACCACGTATGTCCCCGTCGCGTCGGTGTCCCCGTCGCGTCGATACAGTCGCGCTCATGACCGGGCATCTGGTGGACCGTCACCCGACGGCCTCGCCGCAGCGGCTGATCGCGCAACTGATGCCGCCGCCGACGTTCGCCGACGTCAGCTTCGAGACCTACCGGCCGGATCCTGGCGAACCAACGCAGTCCGCGGCGCTGGCGTCGTGCTACAGATTCTGCGACGAGGCGGTGCGCCGGCGGGCGGGCCGGCGGAAACTGTTCGGTGGACGCGAAATCCTGCCAGGGGTCGGGCTCTACCTCGACGGCGGTTTCGGGGTCGGGAAGACGCATCTGCTGGCCTCGATATACCGCCGCCTGCCTGATTCGAACCCCAGGGCGTTCGCGACGTTCGGAGAGCTGACTCAACTCGCCGGTGTATTCGGGTTTGTCGAGTGCATCGACCTGCTGGCGGACTACACCGCGGTGTGTATCGACGAGTTCGAACTCGACGATCCTGGTAACACCACGCTGATCTCGCGGCTGCTATCCCAATTGGTGCAGCGCGGCGTCTCGATCGCTGCGACGTCGAACACGCTGCCCGAACAACTGGGTGAGGGCCGGTTTGCCGCGCAGGACTTTCTGCGTGAAATCAACACGCTGGCAAGCATTTTCACGACAGTGCGGATCGACGGACCAGACTATCGGCATCGAGGGCTGTCGCCCGCTCCGGAGCCGCTCACCGATGCTGAGGTGCGCATCCGGGCCGCGCAACTGCCCGGCGCGACCATCGACGATTTCGACGCCCTGTGCGCCCATCTGGCGACCATGCATCCCTCGCGTTACCTGACCCTGATCGAGGGGATTTCAGCCGTGCACATCACCGGCGTGCGGGAACTCGACGACCAGGGCGTGGCGCTGCGCCTGGTTGCGCTAACCGATCGGCTCTACGACGCCGGCATACCGGTGGTGTCTTCCGGGGCGAAACTGGACACGATCTTCTCCGAGGAGATGCTGACGGGCGGCTACCGCAAGAAATACCTGCGCGCGACCTCGCGACTGATGGCGCTGAGCAACGCCGAACCCGCGGCGACTTAGACCGGCGATGCGTCGCGGCAGGGGCGAACCATCACGAAGTCATTCTCCACGGCGGTGCCCAACCGGAACGTGCGCACGCCGACGGTGCCGAAACCATGCTTGCGATAGAACCGTTGCGCGCGGTGGTTGCCCTGGTTGACCCCAAGCCACACGGCCCTTGCGCCGCGCCGCGCCGCCCAGTCGATCCCGGTTTGCATCAGAGCCGCCGCCGCCCCGCCGCCGTGACAGTGCGGCAGCACATACATCTTGGACAGTTCCACCGCGGGCTGTACGTCGATGCAGCTTGCAACGTCCGGATCGGTTCCGGTGCCATGAACCAGCATGGTGTAGCCGATGATTCGGTCGACATCGACTGCGGTGAGGATTACCCGGTCCGGGTCGGCGAGATACTCTGCGAACCGCTGCGGCGACAGCGTAGCCGCGATGAAGTCGTCGATGTCAGCAGTGGCCGCCGAGGGAGGGCAGGCAAGCGGGAACGTCACAGCGGCAACCTCGGCCAGTTCGATCAGGTTGCGGTCAGTGGCCGGCCTGACCTGCACCGGCATCCGTGCTCCTCATTCTTCAATCGGCCGGCCTCAATCCGGGCATCCTGCTTACGGCGCGGCAACCGAAAGACGGCGCTGTGCGCCGCTACAGTGCTGGTCAGTCGGTACATCGGAGGCGAAGCGTGATGAAGTCGAAGCATAGTAGGTTCTGGTGGTTGGTGAGTGCCGCCGTGCTCGGCCTCGGCGTCGTCGTTGTGGGTGGTCCCGCGGGATCGGCAGTCGCTGATCAGACCTGCCCCTTCGGTCAATTTGAGGACGCCACGACCCCGGGCTTTCAGTGCGTTGCGGTGTGTCCCTCCGGAACGCTGATCGATGGTGTGACGCGCACCTGTGTGTCCGCGCCGGGCCTGCCGCCGCCGGCACTTCCCTGACCTCGGCG
>CAMDFY010000008.1 GCA_945897705.1 Bifidobacterium breve
CTGGTGGAGGAGAAGGTGGAGATCGCCCCGGTGGCCGCCGAGGTCCGCACCCACACCGTCGTCGGCGGTGACACGCTGTTCAACATCGCCAAGCAGTACCTCGGCGACGGCAACCGTTACCAGGAACTGGCCAAGTTCAACAACATCGCCAACCCCGACCATATCGAGGTCGGACAGGTCATCAACATCCCCTGACCTGCACCGCAGGTCGCTCTACGCCGGACGGCGCGGACCCGCAATCACTGGTTGGTAACGATCGGGACGAAACCCCGATACACAGTCGACACGTTGTTGCGACCGCGCCGTTCGCGCGTCCGAGACCGATCGAGGTGTATCGTGGCCCGCTTCCTAGGATCTCTCGTCCTCGCCGCCGGCGCCATGGCCGCTGTCCTGATCCCGGTCGCCTCCGCCGACGACGACGTGACCTGGGCCTTGCCGGTGCCGACCGGGGTCGGCGTCACGGTGTCGCCCGGGATGGAGATTCGGCAGCAGTCCACGGTCTGCACGTTGGGATTCGTCGATCCGATCGCACGGGTGGGCTATTCGGCGGGACACTGCCGCGGCGCCGGCCCGGTCACCGACCGACTTGGCCGCGTCATCGGGGTGGTGACCTCTTCGCGGGATAACACCCCCAACGGTTCGGTGGTCCGCGTCGATGAGGTGATCTCGGACTACGAGACGATCAGTCTGGCCGCCGATGTCTCGATCACCAACGCCCTCCCGGGTGGCCGCCCGCTGGTGGCCGATCCCGCCCCGCCACTGTCGGCCGGCCAGCCCGTCTGTCACTTCGGCATCGTCACCGGTGAGAGTTGCGGGACCGTGGAACGGGTCAACAACGGCTGGTTCACCATGACCAACGGTGTAGTCAGCCAGAAGGGCGACTCCGGCGGCCCGGTCTACACGCTGACCGCCGACGGCCGCGCCGTGTTGGTCGGAATCTTCAACAGCACGTGGGGCCAGTTCCCCGCCGCGGTCTCCTGGCAGGCCACGAACCAGCAGGCTGCCGCCGACGGCGCCGCGCTCGGCAACCTGCTCACTACCGCAGGCCGGACCGCCGGGAACTAGAACACGTTCTAGCCAGGTGCCGACGCCGCAGATATCCTCAGCGGAATGACACACCACGAACCCGCCGCCGGGCACCCATGAGCGGCCTCGATATTCCCGCGACAATCGACGCCGAGTCGGTGACCGAGTGGTCCGATGAGGTCGATGTCGTGGTGATCGGCTTCGGGATCGGGGGCGGCTGTGCGGCGGTGACCGCGGCCGCGGCCGGTGCCCGGGTGCTCGTTCTGGAACGCGCCGCCGTCGCCGGCGGTACGACCGCACTGGCCGGCGGGCACTTCTATCTCGGCGGTGGCACCGCGGTGCAGGAAGCCACCGGTCACACCGACACCGCCGAGGAGATGTACAAGTACCTGGTCGCGATGTCGCGGGAGCCCGAGCACGACAAGATCCGCGCCTACTGCGAGGGCAGCGTCGAGCACTTCAACTGGCTCGAGGATCTCGGCATCGCTTTCGAGCGCAGCTACTACCCGCACAAAGCGGTGATCCAACCCGGCACCGAGGGCCTGATGTACACCGGCAACGAGAAGGTGTGGCCGTACAAGGACATGGCGGTTCCCGCTCCGCGCGGCCACAAGGTTCCGGTGCCCGGTGACACTCAGGGCGCGGCCATGGTGATCGACCTGCTGGTCAAGCGGGCGGCTGAACTCGGGGTCGAGATCCGCTACGAGACCGGCGCGACGAACCTGGTGACCGAGCACGGGCGCGTCGTCGGGGTGGCGTGGAAACGGTTCGCCGAGACCGGCGCCATCCGAGCCCGCGCCGTGGTGATCGCTGCGGGCGGGTTTGTGATGAACCCCGACATGGTGGCCACCTACACCCCGGAACTCGCCGAGAAGCCGTTCGTCCTGGGCAACACCTACGACGACGGCTTGGGCATTCGGCTGGGTGTCTCGGTCGGCGGCGCCACCAAACACATGGATCAGTCGTTCATCACCGCACCGGTGTACCCGCCGGCGATCCTGCTGACTGGACTCATCGTCAACAAACTCGGCAAACGGTTCGTGGCCGAGGATTCTTACCACTCGCGCACGTCGGGTTTCGTGATGGACCAGCCCGACCACGCCGCGTTCCTCATCGTCGACGAGGACCACCTGGAGCGGCCCGACTTCCCGCTGATCAAGTTCATCGACGGCTACGAGACTGTTGCCGAGATGGAGGCAGCCTTGGGAATACCGGCGGGAAACCTCGCCACCACGCTGGAGAACTACAACACGCATGCTGCCGCCGGCGAGGATCCGGAATTTCATAAACAACCGGAATACCTTGCGCCACAGGACAACGGACCGTGGGCGGTCTTCGATCTGTCGCTGGGCAAGGCGATGTACTCGGGCTTCACCGTCGGCGGACTGGCCACCAGCGTCGACGGCGAGGTGCTGGGGGAGGACGGCCGCGTGATCAGCGGCCTGTATGCCGCGGGGACGTGCGCGTCGAATATCGCCCAGGACGGCAAGGGGTACTCCAGCGGGACGCAACTCGGCGAGGGCTCATTCTTCGGCCGCCGGGCCGGCGCGCACGCCGCGGCGGGCGCGTAGACGCTGTAGCGCACGCCGCGGCGGGCGCGTCGACGCTGTAGCTCACGCCGCGGCGGGCTAGTCCGAGGTCAACTCCCAGTCGCCCCCGCCGAGCAGGCGCAGGTGGTGGTCGTGATGCTGTTTGACCGTGCCGCGGTGGGTGACCGACACCGTGATGGTGTCCGGCAGCCGGTCCCGCAGCAGCCGGTAGAGCGCGAATTCCTGGCCTTCGTCGATCGCCGACGTGGACTCGTCGAGGAACAGCACTGTGGGCCGGTGCAGCAGAACCCGGGCGAACGCGATCCGCTGCTGCTCGCCGGGTGAGAGCGTCTTTGGCCAGTCGTTGTTCTCGTCGAGCCGGTCGGCGAGATGGCCTAGCGCCACCTCCTCGAGTGCGGCGGCGAGTTGGGCATCGCTGATCTCGCGTTCGACGTTCGGGTAGGACAGCACCGCGCGCAAATCACCGAGCGGCAGGTACGGCACCTGGGAGAGGAACATCGCATCGCCCTCGCCGTCGGGACGCCGCAGGGTGCCGGAGGTATACGGCCACAGTTGGGCGATGCTGCGCAGCAGGGTGGTTTTGCCGGATCCGGATGATCCGGTGATGACCAACGACTCGCCCGGTTCCAGCCGCAGATCCAAGCCGGTGATCAGGACACTGCCATTCGGGTTGCGAACCTGCACATCGGAGAGTTCAAGGGCGCCGTCGGTGCTTTCCTGCGCCTGCAGGCGGGGCAGCGCAACGGCGCGCTGGTCGGCGTCGACGAGCCCGTCGAGACGGATGATGGTGGCGCGATAGGAGGCGAAGGAGTCGTAGACCGCCCGGAAAAACGACAGTGAGTCGTGCACGCTGCTGAAGGCCGATGCCGACTGCGTCACGTCACCGAAGGTGATCTGGCCCTTGAAGAGTCGCTGCGCCTGAACTATCAGGGGCAGGGGATTGATCAATTGACTGATTGACTGGTTCCAGCCGAGCAGCGCCAGGCTGCGCACCACGAACCGGCGGTAGTTGGCGATGATGTCCATGAAACGCGTTCGCAGGACTTGCTTTTCGGCGCGAGCACCGCGGTAGAAGCTGACTGACTCGGCGGCGTCGCGAAGGCGAACCAGGGCGTAGCGGAATGCCGCATTGGTCAGTTCGTTGCGAAAGCTGAACCTGATCAACGGCCGGCCGATCCAGAACGCGACCACCGTGGTGGCGAACACGTACAGCAGGGCGATCCAGAACAGGGCGTGACCCAGCGTCCAGCCGAAGAAGGTCAGGGGTCCGGACAGCTCCCACAGGATCGGTGTGAAGGCCACCACCGAGACCATCGCGTTGATCGCACCGAAGAGCAGCGTCGACGTCGTTCCGACGCTGGGGGTGTTGGTGCCCTGTCCGGTTCCGGTGGTGAAGGAGTCGATGTCGAGTTGGATGCGTTGATCGGGGTTGTCGATCGGCTCGTCGAGGAAGCGGCCGCGGTAGAACGCCTCGTCGTCCAACCAATCCGCGGTGAGCCGGTCAGTCAGCCACACCCGCCAGCGGATGATGAAGCGCTGGGTCAGATAGATGTCGATCAACTCGCGGCTGATGTACAGCGCGGCGATGAGCATGAAGGTGACGATGGCAATCCAGAATCCGCTGACACCGGACTGGCGCACGACCTCGTTTCCGGCGCCGAGACCTTCGAAGGCCACCTGAAGCGATGAGTAGAGATCGTTGCTGAAGTAACTCAGCAGCACGTTGAGTCGCACCGCGATCAACGTGGAGAACAGCAGCACCGCGAGCCAGACCCACACCACGACGCTGTCGCGGCCCCGGAAGTACCCGCCGGTGACCCGCCAGAACTGCCGACCCCAGGTGGTGTAGCGGGCCAGCAATACCAGCACGATGAGCGTGGCCGCGGCGGTGATCAGCCAGGCCTTGCCGGCCCACAGCAGCGAGGCCGGGATCTCGTTGGCCCAGTCCAGGGAAGGCTCGTAGGTGTCCATCGCGGCCCAGCCTTACAGTCAATCGCTCAGACCGGAGCCGGTTCGGGATCGTCGACCCGGCCAAGTCGCCACGCACCGTCCCCGAGCAACTCGAGGTGTTGCCGGTGGTACCGGTTTATCGTCGGTCGGTGGCTGACGCTGATCAGCACCGTGTCGGGCAGTTCGGTACTCACCAGGTCGTAGACCACGCACTCCAGACCCTCGTCGAGGGCTGACGTGGCTTCGTCGAGCAACGCCACTTTGGGACGAGTCAGCAGGATCCGGGCGAATGCCACCCGCTGCTGCTCGCCGGGGGAGAGCACCTTGGCCCAGTCCTCTTCGACGTTGAGCCGGTTCGCCAGATGCGGCAGTGCCACCTTGGCCAGCACCTGTTGCAGATCCTCGTCGCTGATCTCGCCGGACTTGGCCGGATAGGAGATCACCGTGCGCAGGTCGCCTAGCGGGACGTACGGCATCTGGGACAGGAACATGGTTTCGTGCCCGGTGACGGGCCGGTGCACCGTGCCCGAGGTGTACGGCCACATCTGGGCCAGGCTTCGCAGCAGCGTCGTCTTGCCGGTGCCGGAGCGTCCGGTCACCACCATGGAGTCGCCCGGCTCCAGCCGCAGATCCAGCGGGTCCACCAGCTGGCTCCCACTCGGTGTGCGGACCTCGACCCCGCGCAGCTCCAACGAGCCATCCGCGCTGTCAACCGTCTCCAGGCTCGGCATCTCCCGGGCGAGGTGGTTGGCTTCGACCAGTCCGTGCAGGCGGATGATGGAGGCGCGGTAGGCGGCGAACTGGTCGTAGGCGTTGCGGAAGAACGATAGTGAGTCGCTGATGTTGGAGAATGCGCTCGCCGATTGCGTCACGTCGCCGAAATCCATTTTGCCGCTAAATAGGTTGGGCGCCTGCACGATCAACGGCAACGGGGTGATGATCTGGCTCATCGCCAGGTTCCACCCGGTGAACTGCAACGTCCGGCGGACATAGGCGCGGTAGTTCGTGATGATGTTGTCGTACCTCGTGCGCAGCAGACCGCGTTCGGTGGGCTCACCGCGGTAGAAGCCCACCGCCTCGGCCGCGTCGCGAAGACGCACCAGCGCATAACGGAACGCCGCGTTGGTCAACTCGTTGCGAAAGCTCAACCGGATCAGCGGTCGTCCGATCCAGAACGCCACCACGGTGGCGAAGAACACGTAGACGAACGCCACCCAGAACAGCGCTTTCGGCAGGGTCACTCCGAAGACCGTCACATCGAACGACAAATTCCACAGGATCGGGATGAAGGCCACCACCGTCGAGACCGAGGAGATGGCACCGAATAACAGCATCGCCCCGGTCCCGACCGTGGGCGAGTTCGGCGAGCCGCCGGTGCCGGTGGTGAAGATATCGACGTCGGCCTGGATGCGCTGATCCGGGTTGTCGGTCTTGGAATCGGTGAACCGGCCGCGGTAGTAGGCGCGGTCGCCCAGCCAGTCACCGGTGAGACGATCGGTCAGCCAGGTGCGCCACCGGATGATGAAGCGCTGGGTCAGGTAGATGTCGAGCATCACCTGACTGATGTAGATGGTCGCCAGAATTCCGAAGATGATCAGCGCGTTCCAGAATCCGCGGATAGCGTCGGCGCGCATCACCTCCTCGTTGGCGCTGGTGGCCTCGAAGGCCACCTGCAGCGAGGTGTAGAGGTCATTGCTGAAGTAGCTCAGCAGAACGCTGATGCGGACCGAGATCATCACCGAGAGCAACAGCACGCCCAGCCAGACCCACAGTTTGACCGCCGAGCGGCCGGTGAAGTAGTCGCCGGTGACACGCCAGTACTGCCGGCCCCAGACGGTGAACCGGGCCAGCAGTACGAGCACGATCAGGGTCAGGACCGCCGAGATCGCCCAAGCCTTCAGGATCCACAGCAGTGACGGGACCAGCTCGTTGCCCCAGTCCATTGACGGCTTGTACGGCTCCAACGTCGCTCTCCTCCCTGCGGGGGCAGTCCCCGGCAAGCTACCCCAACGGCGAACCGGCGCCACCACCGACGCACGTGCTTAGCGGTCCGGCCTGCCGCCGGTACCGTTGACGCCGTGGCGAAGATTTCCAAGACCGGTCCCTCCGGCCAGGGCCGGCTGAGCCGGGGATTCTGGCGACTGCTCGGCGCGACCGACGAAAAGGTCACGGCGCATTCGATGGCGGAGGTGTCGGCGTCGGAGGAGTTCGCCGACAAGGCCGCCGGTCTCGACGGTGAGCAACTGGCCAAGGCGGCCCGGTTGCTGAACCTCGCGGACCTTGCCGAATCGGCGGATGCGCCTCAGTTCCTGGCCATCGCGCGGGAGGCCGCCGAGCGGGCCACCGGCCTGCGTCCCTTCGACGTCCAACTGCTCGGCGCGCTGCGGATGATGGCCGGGGATGTCATCGAAATGGGTACCGGTGAGGGAAAGACACTCTCGGGTGCGATCGCCGCGGCGGGCTACGCACTCGGTGGGCGCAGCGTCCACGTGGTGACCATCAATGACTATCTGGCCCGCCGCGACGCCGAATGGATGGGGCCGCTGATCGAGGCGATGGGTCTGACAGTCGGCTGGATCACCGCCGATTCGACCCGCGAGGAACGTCGGGCCGCTTACCAGTGCGATGTCACCTACGCCTCCGTCAACGAGATCGGCTTCGATGTCCTGCGCGACCAACTCGTCACTGATGTCGCTGATCTGGTGTCGCCGAACCCCGATGTCGCGATCGTTGACGAGGCCGACTCGGTCCTCGTCGACGAGGCACTGGTGCCGCTGGTACTGGCGGGCACTTCGCATCGGGAGACCCCCAAACTCGAGATCGTGCGACTCGTTGGTCAACTGGTCGCAGACCGGGATGCCGACCGTTATTTCGCCACCGACGACGACAGTCGCAACGTGCACCTGACCGACGCCGGCGCGCGGTGGCTGGAGAAGGCACTCGGTGGCATCGACCTCTACGCCGAGGAGAACGTGGCGACCACGCTGACCGAGGTCAACGTGGCTCTGCATGCCCATGTGCTGTTGCAACGCGATGTGCACTACATCGTCCGCGACGGCGCCGTTCAGTTGATCAACGCCTCTCGCGGACGAATCGCCGCGCTGCAGCGCTGGCCGGACGGCCTACAGGCGGCGGTCGAGGCCAAGGAGGGCATCGAGACCACCGAGACCGGTGAGGTGCTTGACACCATCACGGTCCAGGCACTGATCAACCGCTACCCGACCGTGTGCGGGATGACGGGCACCGCATTGGCCGCCGGCGAGCAGTTGCGCCAGTTTTACAAGCTGGGAGTCTCACCCATCCCGCCCAATGCGCCCAACGTTCGCGTCGATGAGCCCGACCGGGTCTACCTCACCACCTCGGCCAAGAACGAGGCCATCATCGATCACATCATCGAGGTGCATGCCACCGGCCAGCCGATCCTGGTCGGTACCCAGGACGTCGCCGAGTCCGAAGATCTGCACGCCCGTCTGACGCGCCGCGGAGTTCCGGCGGTGGTGCTCAACGCCAAGAACGACGAGGAGGAGGCCCGGGTCATCGCCGAGGCCGGCAAGCTGGGTGTGGTCACGGTGTCCACCCAGATGGCCGGTCGCGGCACCGACATCCGACTGGGCGGATCCGATGAGGCCGATCATGATGCCGTTGCCGAGCTCGGCGGTCTGCATCTGATCGGAACCGGCCGTCATCGCACCGAGCGACTCGACAACCAGTTGCGCGGCCGGGCCGGCCGACAGGGCGACCCGGGTTCGTCAGTGTTCTTCGCCAGCTGGGAGGACGACGTCGTCGACGCGCACCTCGATCCGGCCAAGCTGCCCGCGGAGTGCGACGAGAATGGGCGCGCCATCAGCCTCAAGGCGACCACGCTGCTCGATCACGCCCAACGGGTCGCCGAAGGCCGCCTGCTCGACGTGCACGCCAACACCTGGCGGTACAACCAGCTGATCGCCCAACAGCGGGCCATCATCGTCGAGCGGCGAACGACGCTGTTGAGCACGGCGACTGCCCGCGAAGAACTGCGGGAACTGTCTCCGGCCCGCTACGCCGAACTCGTCGAGGAACTGGCCGGTTCGGATACTGGTGCCGAGGATGAACTGGAGCGGATCTGCCGACAGATCATGCTGTTCCACCTCGACCGCGGGTGGGCCGACCACCTCGCCTATCTCTCCGACATTCGCGAGAGCATCCATCTGCGGGCGCTGGGTCGGCAAAACCCGTTGGACGAGTTTCACCGACTGGCCGTGGACGCGTTTGCGGGTCTTGCGGCCGACGCCATCGAGGCCTCCCAGCAGACCTTCGAGACGGCGAACGTGCTCGTCGATGAACCCGGCCTGGACCTGTCCAAACTTGCGCGGCCCACCTCGACCTGGACCTACATGGTCCACGACAACCCATTGCGCGACGACACGCTGTCCGCGCTGAGCCTGCCCGGCGTGTTCCGCTGACCGGAAGGTTTCCCCGCATGCCCGATGGGTTCGACCGCAGTCAGGGTCGCGTGCTGACGATCCCGAACATCCTCAGCGTGATCCGGCTGATCCTGGTGCCGGTATTCCTCTACCTGCTGCTGGTGCGGCATGCCTACGGTCCGGCCGTGGCCATCCTGATGTTCGGCGGCGTCTCGGACTGGGCCGACGGCAAGATCGCGCGGTTGGTCGCCAACCAGTCCTCGCGGCTGGGGGAGTTGCTCGACCCCCTGGTCGACCGCATCTACATGATCGCGGTGCCGGTGGGTCTGGCCCTGGCCGGCGTGGTCGGGTGGCCGGTGGTGGGGATCCTGCTGGGTCGAGATGCCGTACTCGCCGCAACCCTGCCGGCGCTGCGCAGTCGGGGCATCACGGCCCTGCCGGTGAGCTACGTCGGCAAGGCGGCAACCTTCGCGCTGATGTCGGGATTCCCGCTGATTCTGTTGGGGCAGTGGGATTCTGGCTGGAGCAGGGTGACCGGACTGATCGGCTGGGCGTTCCTGATCTGGGGCATCGGCATGTACCTGTGGTCGGCGGTGCTGTATCTGCTGCAGGTTCGCCTGGTGCTGCGCGGGCTGCCACGGGCGCATCCGGCGACGATGACCTAGGCTCGATCCGACCTGCCCGACCCGCCCGACCCCGGGTTGTCCCCGGCGAAACGAGGAGACCCGTGAGCGACATCCCCGCCGACTTGCGTTACACCGCTGAGCACGAGTGGGTGCAGCGCACCAGCGAGGACACGGTGCGGGTGGGGATCACCGACTTCGCCCAGGAGTCGCTGGGCGACGTGGTTTACATCCAACTCCCCGACGTCGGTACCGATCTCACCGCGGGGGAGTCGTTCGGCGAGGTCGAGTCCACCAAGAGCGTCTCGGACCTCTATGCGCCGCTGTCGGCGTCGGTGGTCGCGGTCAACGCCGAGTTGGAGGCCAAACCCGAACTGGTCAACTCCGATCCCTACGGGCAGGGTTGGCTCTTGGAGTTGCGTGCGGGCGGCGATACCCTTGACGACGGACTGGCGGGACTTCTCGACGCGGACGCCTACCGGGGCACGCTCAGCTGAGAGAAATACCGGGCTGAGACACGCCGGGATGGGGAGCGTCGGCCTGGAAACCGCCGTTGTTAGGGTGCAGCGATCCTTGGACGGTACGGTCAGTACTGCCAGACACGGCGCGGGACGGCGAGGAGTGGTTGAGTGACCCAACAGGACCGACCAGCGGGAACCGGCGCGACCTCCGATGAGGTCACGGTGGAGACCACCTCGGTCTTCCGCGCGGATTTCCTCAACGATCTCGACGCCGCGACCGGTGAGACCGCCGGGACGTCGGGATCGGGCGCGGTGTCCGGGGTCGAGGGCTTACCGGCCGGGGCAGCACTGCTGGTCGTCAAACGCGGCCCCAACGCCGGTTCCCGGTTTCTCCTCGACCAGCCAACGACCTCGGCGGGCCGGCATCCGGACTCGGATATCTTCCTCGACGACGTCACCGTCAGCCGCCGCCACGCCGAGTTCCGGTCCGACGGTGGCGAGTTCCACGTCGTCGACGTCGGCAGCCTCAACGGCACCTACGTCAACCGTGAGCCGGTCGACTCGGCCGCCCTGACGAACGGGGACGAAGTGCAGATCGGCAAGTTCCGGCTGGTGTTTCTGACCGGTCCCAAGCCGGCCGAGGACGACGGTGTTGCGGGGGGCTAATGAGCGCCCCCGATAGCAGTGAGCCCGCCGGGATGTCGATCGGAGCGGTCTTGGACATGCTCCGGCCGGACTTCCCTGATGTGACGATCTCCAAAATCCGCTTCCTGGAGTCCGAGGGCCTGGTCACACCCCAGCGCAGCCCGTCGGGCTACCGGAGGTTCACCGCCTACGACAGTGCCCGGCTGAGGTTCATCCTGACCGCCCAGCGGGACCAGTATCTGCCCCTGAAGGTCATCAAGGCCCAACTGGACTCTCAGCCGGACGGGGCATTGCCGGAGCGGGAATCGCTCTATCCGATTCCGCGACTGGTGGGAGCCGACGACCAACGCCGACCGGCAGCGCAGACCGTCGCGTCGCCGGTGCCCATCCGACTCAGCCGGGAGGACCTGCGGGAGCGTTCGGGCGTCGGCGAGGACCTTCTTGCCGCGTTGCGGAAGGCCGGCATCATTACGGCCGGACCGGGCGGGTTCTTCGACGAGCATTCGGTGGTGATCGTCCAGTGCGCGGCGGCACTGGCCGAGTACGGCGTGGAACCCCGGCACCTGCGAGCCTTCCGTTCGGCCGCTGATCGGCAGTCCGACCTTATTGCCCAGATCGCCGGCCCGGTCGGCAAGGCCGGTACCACCGGCGCCCGCGACCGAGCCGATGAATTGGCCCGGGAGGTGGCGGCGCTGGCGATCAGCCTGCACACCTCGCTGATCAAGTCCGCCGTTCGTAACGTCCTGGACCGCTGAGGACTAGACTCGTGAAGGTTCACGCACATCTTTGGCGGAGGTCGGTTACCGATGGCTGAGGTACTCGTTATCGGCGTTCGTATTGAGCAACCCACCAACCAGCATGTGCTGCTGCTGCGCGAGTCCGCCGGTGACCGCATTCTGCCGATCTGGATCGGCGACAGCGAGGCGCAGGCGATCATCATGCAGCAGCAGGGTGTGGAACCGCCGCGCCCGCTGACCCACGATCTCTTCCGCGATGTCATTGGTGCCCTTGGTCATTCACTCAAGGAGGTGCGCATCGTCGACCTTCGTGAGGGCACGTTCTACGCGGATCTGGTGTTCGACAACGACGTCCGGGTGTCGGCCCGGCCATCGGACTCGGTGGCGGTGGCGATTCGGATGGGTGTTCCCATCCACGTCGAGGAGGCGGTGCTCGACGAGGCGGGCCTGCTGATGCCCGAGGACGGTGACGAGGAATCCGACGGGACGATGCGCGAAGACGAGGTGGAGAAATTCAAGGAATTTCTCGACAGCGTCTCGCCGGATGACTTCAAGGCGACCTGAGGGCCGGGCCGCGCGGATCACGGACGCGCATCAGTTGGGCCAGGCTTGCCGCGACACGCCCTTCGGGGCCAGACAATCGCACCTGCGGCGTTCATCATTTGTCCTGCGGCGTCCGCTGATGTGGCGGCGTGAGTCCCACGGCAGGGGCCGCCCGGGGCGTATGCTCATCCCCGGGGAGACGGCTACGGCTGTGAACGGCGAGAGGATGCATCGTGGGCGATGAGTCACGACAGGGAGAACTTGACCTTTCCGCCCCCACGGGTGTTCACGCAGTCAGCGAACCGGTGCAGGGTGGCCTTTTTCCGGATGACTCCGTACCCGACGAATTGATCGGCTACCGCGGCCCGAATGCCTGCCAGATCGCCGGAATCAGCTACCGGCAGTTGGACTACTGGGCTCGTACCTCGCTGGTGGTGCCGTCGATCCGCGGCGCGGCGGGATCGGGCAGTCAGCGGTTGTACTCGTTCAAGGACATCCTGGTTCTCAAGATCGTCAAGCGCCTGCTCGACACCGGTATTTCGCTGCACAACATCCGGGTCGCCGTCGACCATCTGCGTCAGCGCGGCGTCGAGGACCTTGCCAACATCACCCTGTTCTCCGACGGCACCAGCGTCTACGAGTGCACCTCGGCCGAGGAAGTCGTCGACCTGCTGCAGGGCGGCCAGGGCGTATTCGGCATCGCGGTCAGCGGGGCCATGCGCGAACTCACCGGAGCCATCGCCGAGTTCCCGGGTGAACGGGCCGACGGAGCCGAGTCGATCCCGTCCCCCGAGGACGAGCTGGCCTCCCGACGCAAGAGTCGCGACCGCAAAATCGGCTGACCCCGCACTTCCTCCCGCGAGCAGACGCAAACTCGCACCTTTTCGGCCCCGCCAATGCGACTTTATGTCTGCTCGCGGCTAGACTCAGGGACGCATCGACCCCGTGCGGGAGAGTTCCGGGACAGCCAGTCTCGGGCGCCGAAGGAGCAACACCTCTCCGTCAATCTCTCAGGCCCCAGGACCGCACCGGAACACGATGCCTCTGGAAAGCGGCGACCGTTTCGCGGCCGCCCGCCGATGGGGAAAAGCAGCCATCTGCTGCTGAATCTCTCAGGCACCCATGACAGAGGGGGAGGACGTCCGATGGTTGCGTCCACCCCGAGGAGTGCCTGTGTCTGAGAACTTCGCCGCCCGCCATATCGGCCCTGATGCCGACGCCCTCGCCACCATGCTCGGTGTCATCGGCGTGTCGTCGCTCGATGAGCTGGCCGCCAAGGCCCTACCGGCCGAGATCCTCGACCCGCTGACCGGCCAGGGAATCGCGCCGGGATTGGAAACGCTGCCGCCCGCCATCTCCGAACATCAGACGCTGGCGGAACTGCGATCGCTCGCCGACTCCAACACGACGGACGTGTCGATGATCGGTCAGGGTTACTACGACACCCTGACCCCGCCGGTGCTGGTGCGCAACATCCTGGAGAACCCGGCCTGGTACACCGGCTACACGCCGTACCAGCCGGAGATCAGCCAGGGCCGGCTGGAGGCACTGCTGAACTTCCAGACCATGATCGCCGACCTGACCGGCCTGGACCTGGCGGGCGCCTCGATGCTGGACGAAGGCACCGCCGCCGCTGAGGCGATGACCCTGATGCACCGCGCGGCGCGCGGATCGGCGAACCGGCTGGCGGTCGACTCCGACCTGTTCGTCCAGACCGCCGCCATCCTGGCCACCCGCGCCGAGCCGCTGGGCATCGAGATCGTCACTGCCGACCTGCGCGACGGCCTGCCCGACGGTGAGTTCTTCGGGGTGATCGCCCAGATGCCCGGTGCCAGCGGCCGGGTGACCGACTGGACGAAACTAGTCGAACAGGCTCATGAACGGGGCGCCCTCGTCGCCCTCGGCGCCGACCTGCTGGCGCTCACGCTGATCGCCCCGCCCGGTGACATCGGGGCCGACGTGGCGTTCGGCACCACCCAGCGGTTCGGGGTTCCGATGGGCTTCGGTGGTCCGCATGCCGGCTACCTCGCGGTCGGGACCAGTCACGCTCGCCAGTTGCCGGGCCGGCTGGTCGGGGTCTCCGTCGATGCGGATGGGTCGCCGGCCTACCGCCTGACGCTGCAGACCCGCGAACAGCACATCCGCCGGGACAAGGCGACCTCCAACATCTGCACCGCGCAGGTACTGCTGGCGGTGATGGCCGCCATGTACGCCGGCTACCACGGCGCCGAGGGCCTGACCGCCATCGCCCGCCGGGTGCACGGCCACGCCCGCAGCGTCGCCGCCGGCCTGTCCGCCGCCGGTATCGACGTGGTGCACGAGAGCTTCTTCGACACTGTGCTCGCGCGTGTTCCCGGGCGTGCCATCAAGATTCAGGCGGCCGCCAAGGCGCGCGGGATCAACATTTGGCGCGCCGATGCCGATCACGTGTCGGTATCATGCGACGAAGCCACCACCGATGCCCATGTCGCGCTCGTACTGGACGCCTTCGGGGCAGGTGCGATTGGCGATGCTACCGAACCTGAGATCGGCACCCGCACAACGAGTTTCCTGAACTACCCGGCTTTTCGCAACTACCGCACCGAGACCTCGATGATGCGCTACCTGCGAATGCTCTCCGATAAGGACATTGCGCTGGATCGCAGCATGATCCCGCTCGGCTCGTGCACCATGAAACTCAACGCCGCCGCTGAGATGGAGTCGATCACCTGGCCGGAGTTTGCCAAACTGCATCCGTTCGGACCGGTCGACGACTCACCCGGCATCCGCCGGATGATTGCCGACCTGCAGAACTGGCTGACCGGGATCACCGGCTACGACGAAATCTCGCTGCAACCCAATGCCGGATCACAGGGCGAGTACGCCGGACTGCTCGCGATTCGCGACTACTACGTCGACCGTGGCGAGTCGCACCGCGACGTGTGCCTGATCCCATCGAGTGCGCATGGCACCAACGCCGCCTCGGCGGCTCTGGCCGGCATGCGGGTGATGGTGATCGGCTGCCGCGACAACGGCGACGTCGACCTTGACGAACTCCGCGCCAAGATCGCCGAGAACGCCGACACGCTGGCCGCCTTGATGATCACCTACCCGTCGACCCACGGGGTGTTCGAGCACGACATCGCCAAGATCTGCGGGGCCGTCCACGACGCCGGCGGCCAGGTCTACGTCGACGGGGCCAACCTCAACGCCCTGGTGGGCGTGGCACGGCCGGGCAAGTTCGGCGGCGATGTCAGCCATTTGAACCTGCACAAGACGTTCTGCATTCCGCACGGCGGGGGCGGGCCCGGCGTCGGACCGGTCGCGGTGCGCGCCCACCTGGCGCCCTATCTGCCGGGCCACCCGATGGCGCCCGAACTGCCCAAGGGCCGCCCGGTGTCGTCGGCGCCCTACGGGTCGGCCTCGATCTTGCCGATCACCTGGGCCTACATCCGGATGATGGGTGCGGCCGGCTTGCGTGCGGCCACCTTGACCGCGATCGCGTCGGCCAATTACATCGCCCGACGGCTTGACGAGTACTACCCGGTTCTCTACACCGGCGAGAACGGCATGGTGGCGCATGAGTGCATTCTCGATCTGCGGCCGATCACCAAGAACACCGGCGTCACGGTCGATGATGTAGCGAAGCGTTTGGCGGACTACGGATTCCACGCCCCTACGATGAGTTTCCCAGTGGCCGGCACGCTGATGATCGAACCCACCGAGAGCGAGAGCCTGGCCGAGGTGGACGCGTTCTGTGAGGCGATGATCGCTATTCGGGCCGAGATCGACCAGGTGGGTTCGGGTCACTGGCCGGCCGAGGACAACCCGCTGCGTAACGCCCCACACACGGCCGGGTGCCTGCTGGTCGAGCAGTGGGATCACCCCTACACCCGCGAACAGGCCGCCTATCCATTGGGAAAGGCATTCCGGCCCAAGGTGTGGCCGTCGGTGCGCCGCATCGATGGCGCCTATGGCGATCGCAATCTGGTGTGCTCGTGTCCGCCGATCGAGGTTTTCGCCTGACGGTCGATCAGTTCGCCACGGCGCGCAGGCTGTGGCTGTGGGCCATGTCGGCCAGCGGCCTCGGCTCCGCCATGGTCACTTTGGCCAACGCCTATATCGTGTTCGACCTGAGTCGCTCGGTCGCTGTGACCGCGTTGATCGCCGCATGCTGGAGCCTGCCACCGCTGGTTCTCCCCGGCGTGGCGACGTGCCTGGTCAACCGTTTCGGAGCGCCGAGAACCTTTGTCGTGCGCTATCTCGCCTCGGCTGCGTTGTCGGGTGTCCCGGTGGTGCTGGTCATCACTGGACATCTCGGCACTGTGCCATTACTGATCTGGTGTCTGCTGATGAGCACGACCGCGGGGTTGTTCTCACCCTCGGCGATGATCGTCAAGCGGATGCTCGCACCGCGGGCGACGTTGACCCGTTTCAACGCCACCGTGACGCGCAATATCGCGCTCACCTCGATTGTCGGGGTTCTGATCAGCGGCGCGGTGTTCGCGACCGCCGGTCCGCTCTGGATCTATGTCTTCAACGCCGTCTCCTATGTCCTGCCCGCGCTTGCCGTGATCCCCCTGCTCGGTGCCGGCCTCTCACCTGATGCGCCCCGGCAGCGGTTTCGCAGCGTGGTCGGACTCCTGTTCGGGCCCCGCCGTCGACGAGATCTCTACGCGGCGTGTGCGTTCACCGGCTTGGGCGTTCTCATCGGCGGGTATGCGGTGACGTTGCCGGCGATCGCGCGGTCGATCGGTACCAGCCCCATTGTGTTGGCGATCCTGCAAGTCGCTGCGGTCGGCGGGGGACTGCTGACCGGCGGCGCACTGCGCTACCTCCGCGGCCGCGTCGGGTGGGGGCCGATTCAGCGTGCGAGTTTCGCGGTCATGGGTGTCGGGGTGCTGGCCCTGGCCTGGGCGAGCCGACTCGACGCCGGTCCGACGTTGACACTGATGCTGTGCGTCATCGCGATCGCCCCGATCGGATTGGCGCTCAGCCTTGACGAGGCGATTCTCAACGCTGCGGTGCATCTGTGGACCCCGGAGGATTCGCAGGCGGCCTTCTTCACGTACTTCGCGCTGATCCCGCTGATCGCCGGGCCGGTGGGACAGGGCGTGATCGGGGTGGTCGCCGACAGGGCCTCGGTGAGCCTCGCGCTGGCATCGCTGGGAGTGTCGACACTCATCCTCGTCGCCGTGGCGCCGCGTTTTCGATTGCGGGCCGAATTCGATGAGATGAGCAGGGCCGAGGAACCGCCGACGGCGGGTTAGGCGCACCGCCGACTAAATTATATGTCCATGAGTCGCTCGCGAATTCTCATCGGGTTGGCCCTGAGCGTGTGCAGTGCGGTGCTGCTGATCGTCATCTGGCAGTCCTACGGAAACCTGTGGTGGCTCACCGTCGTCGCGTTCGTCCCGATGTATGTCGCGCAGTACCGGTTTCTGCCGCGGCGGTGGAGCGCGATTCCGGTGGCAATGGCCTTCGGGGCGCACTACTTCGCGGTGGGGATGCTGAGCTCATCGGTGCTACCGGTGCGGATCATCGTCGGCGCCGCCGCCGTCAGTGCGGCGATCGGCCTGGTGATCGGGGCATTCCTGCGGCCGTTCGCCGAACGCACCGGGTACCGCTGGTTCGTTGTGCAGTTCGGATTGATCTGGGTCGCCATCGATCTGGCGGTGCAGAACAACGAGATCATCGGCACCTATATGTGGATGGCCTATCGGATTGCGGATGCGCCACAGCTGATCGCGCCGGTCAGCATCACCGGGACGCCGGCGCTCACCCTGCTGTTGCACGTCATCAACGCGGCGATCGCCCTGGCGGTCTTGGCCCTGCTGGACCGCCGCCGACCTGACCTGGCAGACGTTCCGGTGCCCCGGCGGGTGCTCGCGCTGTCCCTTGCCGTTCCGGCCGCGGTGAGCATCCTGTGGGTTGCTGTCAGCATGGTGCTGTACACCGCGGTGTCCAACCGGATGGGCCCGGCCGTGCGGGTTGCGACAGTACAGCCCGGACTGACAAATGCGAGCCCGGGAACACTGATTTCGGCCGGTGATATGGGCACTGGCCGCAGCGAACAGCAGCGCCGAGCCGATCAGATCGCCGAGCTTAGCGATATGACGCGGCAGGCGGCGGCCCGGGGCGCTCGGATCGTGGTGTGGCCGGAGGAGACCCTCGACTACGACCCGCGGTTGGTCAACACGGACTGGATTCCCGCGCTGCTCCGCCAGACCGGCGTGTATCTCGCGATGGGGTTCACTCCGGACGCCCAGGACAGTTCCGCGCCCAACACCGGATTGCTATGGGACCCGCAGGGCGGCGTCGAGATCGTTTACTTCAAGACCAAACGCGTTCTTGCAGAGGGGGAGTCGTTCACTCCGGGAACGGTATATCCAACGGTACAGACATCAGTGGGTACCCTCGGCATGATCATCTGCTTCGATATCGACTTCCCCGATGGTCCCGCCCGTCGCACGGTGTCCGATGGGGCGCAGTTGATCCTGGCACCGAGCATCGACGTCGAATCGATCTCCAGCGTCCGCAGTGCCTCGACGGTATTCAGGGCCGTCGAGAACCGGGTGGCGATGGTCAAGGCGGATGCCGCCTGGGATTCGGTGATCGTCGCCCCCAACGGACGGGTGATGGCCAGCGACAACATTCAGACCCCACTCGGTGGGCAAGCACTGCTGGTCGCCGATGTGCCACTCGGACCCCGGGGGGCACCGTTCACCCGATACGGAGGCGTGCCGTTTCAGTGGCTCACCTTTGCGTTGACCACCGTCATGATCGGCGTCATGTTCGTCTCATGGCGGCGTCGCCGCTAGGACAGCATCCGGGCGATCGCAGCAACCAGGTCGGCGGAGTCGGATGTGGCGATTTCCTGGTAGCTGCCGCCGGACAGTCGAGTCACCGCTTCCCACACGGGGCGGTCCGGGTCGGCGCCGAAGTCGATCACGTTGATCGTCAGCGGACGGTTCGGATCGGCGGCCGACGCGAGGTAGCTCTCCAGGCCCGGGCCGTCCAGGGTTCGGTCGGTATGCGGACCCTGGGTGATCACCAGAATCGAATTCGGCTGCCCGGGGCGGTAATTGGCGAGCGCGTCGGTAAAGGCCCGGGGTAGCGTCGTGAATGACACCGCCCCACCTCCGGTCGGCGCCAGGGTGTCGAGCGTCGACATCAGTGCATCCGATCTCCTCTGGCCGCCGAGATCGTCCGAGAGTGGACCGGTGGTCACCACCGGACGGCTATCGGCACCGTCGAACGTCCACAGCCCTACGGCGGCATTGGGTGGCAGTGCGCGAATCCGATTGCTTAGCGCGGCGGTCACATTGGCCAGTCGCGGTTGGCCGCCTTCGTCGCCGGCTAGACCTTGATCGAGGACCACTGTGGTCACCGCTGCGCCGGCCGGTGCCACCGCCGCAGCCAGCGCAGCGCGCATCGCGTCGTCACCGGTCGGCAACGGCGCCGCCAGGGTCGGGAAACTCACGACGTCGCTCGCCGGCGGGGTGGTTCCCTCGGCCCGGAACCCGGCGCGGGCCAACGCTTCGAGTTGTTCGGGTTTGCCCATGAAGCGGGCGAATTCACTGGCGGCGCTGACCTGTTCCTCGGAGAGCCAGTCTCCGGCCAGCAGGACGGTGGGGTAGTCGGCGATCGCCACCGGACCATCCGGAATCCACTGCGCGACGGTGTCTTTCGCGTCCTGTAGATTCCCGGCCCGGCTGAACAGTTGCTGCTCGGTGATCGCCACAGCGTGCACACCGGCGGCGGCAGGGTCACCCGGAGCCGTCAGCGCGTTCCAGGCTTCGGTCGCGTTGTTTGCAGCCAGTCGAGGCTGACCGCCCATCAACTCGGTGACCGCACCGAGGCCGGCGGTGGGCGGCTCCCCGGGCGGCGCGGAGGAGATCGCGACGGCTTCGGCGGCCAGATAGGCAGCATCGCTGGCCCCGTCGATGGGCAGCGCCAGCCGCAGCGAACCCCATCCGGGAAGGTTCATCGGATCCAGCGCGGTCGGGTTGGTCTGCAGCGCCGGAAGCGCCGCCCAGCCCTGTGCCCCGAGCGCGGCAGCGAGTTGCGGCCGGAGGGCCAGCACCACCGGTGTGGTGGCCAGGGATCGGGCGTCGCTGACAATCTGCGCACCGGCGAGTGCCTGCAGGCGCGCCGAGGACACCGAGCTCGCGGGAATCCACAGACCCGGTCGCTCACCCAGGTCGGCCGGCCAGAGGCCGGTCAAACCGTTGACGACGGCATCGGAGTCGGCCGGTCTGACGACCACATCCACGCACGTGTCGCCCACCGGTTTGGCCTCGGCGTTATAGATCTCGGCGAACGCCTCGACGTTGCCGGCAATCGCCGCATCGGCAACGACCGCCACCGTGGCGCTTCCCTGTACGCACTGGCGGGCAGCGTCTTGGGAACGTCGCGACATCGCGTCGGAAAAGAACTGCCACAGGATCACCGCGGCAACCAGGGCGACCACCGCGATCAGCGCGACAATGACACCTCTGCTTACGCCGCGACCCGCGGGGTCGACCCGGCGGCGGCGCCCTGTCGCGTCACCGTCGGCAGGTTCACCGAAGGCATTCCCGGGATCGGGCATGCTGTGCCGGCCCATCTAGCGGGTCCCCGGTTGGTGCGGATGTCCCAGCGCGGCCTTGTACTCACGGCGACGCCGGTGCAGGATCGGCTCGGTGTAGCCGCTGGGCTGCGCCGCGCCGGACAAAATCAATTCCTGAGCGGCCTGGAAGGCGATGCTGCCCTCGGGGTCCGGGGCCATCGGGCGGTAATCCGGGTCGTGGCTGTTCTGCTGGTCGACCACCGCGGCCATCCGGCGCAGGCTCGACGTGACGTCTGCCTCGGTGATGACGCCGTGCCGCAGCCAGTTGGCCAGTAACTGGCTCGAGATGCGCAGCGTTGCGCGGTCCTCCATCAGCGCGACATTGTGGATGTCGGGCACCTTGGAGCACCCCACGCCGGCTTCGACCCAGCGCACCACGTAGCCGAGTATCGACTGGCAGTTGTTGTCGACTTCCTCATGGATCTCGTCGGGCTCCCAGGCCATCTCCGCTGCCAGCGGAATCATCAGCAGCGGTTCCAGGCCCACGCGCTGCCGGCTGGTGAGTTCGTGCTGCACAGCCTCGACGTCGACGTAGTGGTAGTGCATGGCGTGCAGGGTGGCGGCGGTGGGCGAGGGCACCCAGGCGGTGCTGGCACCGGCGCGGGGTTGGGCGATCTTCTGGTCCACCATGGCGGCCATCAGATCGGTCATCGCCCACATCCCCTTGCCGACCTGAGCGCGGCCGGAAAATCCGGTCGCCAAACCGACATCGACGTTGCGGTCCTCGTAGGCCAGGATCCACGGCTGGGTTTTCATCGCGCCCTTGCGGATCATCGGGCCGGCTTCCATCGAGGTGTGGATCTCGTCGCCGGTGCGGTCCAGGAACCCGGTGTTGATGAACGCGATTCGGTCCGCGGCGGCCTTCACGCAGGCCTTGAGGTTGGCCGAGGTGCGGCGCTCCTCGTCCATGATGCCGATTTTGATGGTGTTGGCGGGCAGGCCCAGCACGTCCTCGATGCGGCCGAACAACTCGACGGTGAACGCGACTTCCTCGGGCCCGTGCATCTTCGGCTTGACGATGTAGATCGAACCGGTCCGGCTGTTGCGATGCGGCCCGTTGGCATCCCCGGCGGCCAGGCCGTGCATAGCGATCAGGCTGGTGAACACACCATCCTGGATCCCTTCGAAGACCTCTGACTCGTCCCCGTCGGAATTGACTTTGACGATGGCGTCATTGGTCATCAGATGGCCGACATTGCGGACGAACAGCAGGCTCCGGCCGGCCAGGGTGAAATCGGTTCCGTCCGGGGCCCGGTAGGACCGATCGTCGTTGAGCACCCGGGTGAATGTGCTGCCGCCCTTGCTCACCGACTCGGACAGATCGCCGCGGTTCAGACCGAGCCAATTGCGGTAGCCCAGTACCTTGTCGTCGGCATCGACGGCGGTTACTGAATCCTCGAAGTCCATGATCGTGGTGATGGCCGACTCCAGCATCACGTCGGAGATGCCGGCGGGATCGGTGGACCCGATCGCTGAACCCGGGTCGATCAGGATTTCGATGTGCAGACCGTGATTGACCAGCAGCACCGAATCGGGGGAGTCCGGGGGGCCGGTGTATCCGGCGAACTGTCCGGGATCGGCGAGGCCGGTCACGTCGCCGTCGGCCAGCGCAACCTCCAGTTCGCCGTCGGAGACCAGGAACCGGACGGCGTCGGTGTACCTGCCTGATCCCAGTCCGACGACGTCGTCGAGGAATCGCTTGGCGTAGGCGATGACCCGCTCGCCGCGCACCGGGTTGTACCGAGCGCCCGACTCGGCGCCGTCGTCGGCGCTGATGACATCGGTGCCGTAGAGAGCGTCGTAGAGCGAACCCCAGCGGGCGTTTGCGGCGTTGAGGGCGAAGCGCGCGTTGAGGATCGGCACCACGAGTTGCGGGCCTGCGGTCGAGGTGATTTCGGTGTCCACACCGGAGGTGGAGATGGTGAAGTCGGCGGGTTCGGCAAGCAGGTATCCGATATCGGTCAGGAACTGCCGGTAGTCGGCCGGGTCGAAACCGCCGATGACTCGCTGGCGGTGCCACCTGTCGATCTGCACCTGCAGATCGTCGCGGCGAGCCAGCAACGCGGCATTGCGTGGAGTCAGGTCGGTGATGACCTTGTCCACGCCCGACCAGAAGCTGTCCGGGTTGAGACCGGTGCCGGGCAGAGCCTCGTCGCTGATGAAGTCGTACAGCGGCCGTGCCACGCGTAAATTGCCCACCGCGACTCGATCGGTCATGAGTTCCTCCCTGCAGGAAAGTTGCCTGATCCTATCGGTGTGTGCCGTCGCGGACGGTTCCGACCACGTCTTCGACGAGGTCTTCAAGGGCAACCATCCCGCAGACCGATCCGTCGTCGGCGGTGAGCAGAGCCAGGTGGCTGTTGTCCTTGCGGAGGCGGGTGAGCGCGTCCGGAAGTGCCATGGTGGCGGGCAAACGGGGCAGGTAGCGCATGGCGGAGGCGCTGACCACGGCCCCGGGATGGTCGACGAGGTCGAGCATGTCTTTGATGTGCACGAAGCCGACGAATTCGCTGTCGGCACCGACAATCGGGAAGCGTGAATATCCGGTCGTGGCCAGGGCGTGTTCAATGGCGTCCACCCTGGGGCCGGTCCCGGGTGCCGCGGCGGGAACGGCGTGGATCTCGGCGAGCGGAATTGCCACGTCGCCGACTGCCCGATTGCGAATCTGCAGCGCCCGGGACAGCCGCATGTGTTCCTCGGGGTCGAGTAACCCCTCCGATCGCGACTCGGCGATCATCTCGGCGAGTTCCACCGTCGACACGGTGACCTCAAGTTCATCTTTCACCTGCACGCCGAAGAGTCGCAGGATCGTGTTGGCCACCCAGTTGTAAAGACTGATGAATGGGCGCACCGCACGCACGTAGACCAGATAGAGGGGAACCAGCAGCATGGCCGTCGACTCCGGCCCGGCGATTGCGATGTTCTTCGGCACCATCTCGCCCAGCAGCACGTGCAGGATCACCACGATGGCCAGCGCCAGCGCGAACGAGACCGTGTGCAGCACCGCATCCGGAACCCCGAAGAATCCGAAGGGTTTTTCCAGTAGGTGGGCCACCGCCGGTTCACCGACGCGACCGAGCAGGATCGAGCAGACGGTGATACCCAGTTGCGCTCCCGCCAGCATCAGCGACAGTTGCTCACCGGCACGCAGTACCGTCACCGCTCGCTTCTTGCCCTGTTCGGCGAGCGCTTCGAGCCTGTCCCGCCGAGCCGAAATCAACGCGAACTCCGAACCGACGAAGAAGGCGTTGATCCCGAGCAGCACGATGGTCAGCAGCACTCCGAAAATGTCGGCGCCCATCAGCGGTCGCCCATCCGAATCAGGGCGAGCCGGTCGATGCGGCGGCCATCCATCGCCACCACGGTCGCTCGCCACCGCAGCGGGATCCGGGCGGAATCCTCCGGATCGAAGGCGGCCAAGTCCACCGACTCGCCCGGAACAGGGATGTGCCCCAGCTGTTCGAGAACCAGCCCGCCGATGGTTTCGTACTCACCTTCCGGTGCGCGGAAGCCTGTGGCGGCCGCCACCTCATCGATGCGCAGGAGACCCGCGACCTCCCAACCGGCGCCGTCCGGCCGCACATCCGGTGTCGAGTCGTCGTGCTCGTCGCGGATGTCGCCGACGATCTCCTCGATCAGATCCTCGACGGTGACCATGCCCGCCGTGCCGCCGTACTCATCGGCCACCAGCGCGGTCTGCAGGCCGTTCGCGCGGACCTGCGTCATCAGTGCGTCGCCGTCCAGGGTGGACGGCACGGTGGGAACCGGCACCGCAAGCGCATCCAGGCGGGTGCTCGCCCGCTCGGCGGCCGGCACTCCGAACAGCTGCTTGATGTGCACTAGGCCAACGGTTTCGTCGAGGTCGCCCTTGACCACCGGAAATCGGGAAAAACCAGTGCGAGCGGACGCGGCCAGCAGGTCGGCGACGGTGTGGTGGGCCTGCAGGCTTTCGATTTCGGTCCGCGGTGTCATGAATTCCTCGGCAATGCGGGCACCGAACTGTAGAGAACGGTCGACGAGATCGGCGGTGCTCTCGTCGATCCCTCCCCGCTCGGCAGACCCGCGGACCAGCGAACCCAGTTCCTGGGGCGACCGCGCTGAGCGCAGTTCTTCGGCGGGTTCGATGCCCATCCGGCGCAAAATCGAGTTGGCGGCGCCGTTGGTCAGCCGGATGACCGGGGCGAACACTGCGGAGAACGCCATCTGCGGGCCGGCAGTGGCGCGGGCGGTCGGCAACGGCAGGGCGACCGCGAGGTTTTTGGGTATCAACTCGCCGAACACCATCGACAGCGAAGTAGCCAGCAGAATCGCCACGACCAACGAGGTGCCCGGCACGGCACGGGCGGGAAATCCGAGCGCCTCAAGCGCCGGGACCAACAACCGCGAGAGCACTGGTTCAGCCAGGAACCCGGTGGCCAGCGTGGTGATCGAGATACCCAGTTGGGCGCCGGAGAGTTGGAACGACAGGGTCCGATGCGCCCGCGCCACCATCTTGTCCCGTTTGCCGCCAGATCTGGCGTTGGCATCGACCGCGCTGCGCTCGAGAGCGGTGAGCGAGAATTCGGCGGCCACGAACACGGCCGTGCCCATTGTCAGTAGGACGAAGAACACCAGGCTGAGCGCCACGGTGAGAGCACTCACCGGAGCCGCCCGGGGTGAAAGCCGGACCCTGGGTCCGGCCGACTAGAGGATGGTTCGTCCGACTCCTCGCCGCACTCCGGTCGGGCGCAGCATTCAGAACGGGTGGAGGACTCAGGACAGCACGCCACGAGTGGGTCCTGCGGCACTGAGGGTCCTTTCCGCTGGATGGGTTGGGGAGTGTGGCCAGGTCGGGGAGTCTGGGCGAATGCCCATGATAACAACCACCCGCGGGGTCACCATCCGGCGGGCAGTGGGTGTCCCTCGGCATATCCGGCCGCCGACTGCACCCCCACGACCGCTCGTTCGTGCAGTTCAGCAAGTGTGCGGGCGCCGACGTAGGTGCAGGTGCTGCGCACCCCCGAGGTGATGTGGTCCAGCAGGTCCTCCACTCCGCCGTGATCGGGGTCCAGCGCCATCCGCGAGGTGGAGATGCCTTCTTCGAAGAGCGCCTTGCGGGCCCGGTCGAACGGGCTGTCGGCCGCCGTTCGGGCAGCCACCGCACGCTTGGAGGCCATTCCGTAACTCTCCTTGTACGGCCGGCCCTCGCGGTCGTACATCAGGTCGCCGGGGGATTCGTAGGTGCCGGCGAACCACGACCCGATCATCACGCTGGAAGCACCGGCGGCCAACGCCAGCGCGACGTCGCGGGGGTGCCGCACACCGCCGTCCGCCCACACGTGCGCACCGAGTTCTTTCGCCGCAGCGGCGCAGTCGAGAACCGCGGAGAATTGCGGCCGACCCACCCCGGTCATGATCCGGGTGGTACACATTGCCCCGGGCCCAACGCCCACCTTGACGATCGACGCCCCCGCGGCGATCAGGTCCCGGGTGCCCGCGGCGGAGACGACATTGCCGGCCGCCAGCGGAATGCCCAGATCCAGAGCGCTGACGGCCTTGATGGCGTCCAACATCTTGTGTTGGTGGCCGTGGGCGGTGTCGATGACGAGGACATCGATCTCCGTCTGGGCCAACGACCGGGCCTTGGCCGCCACGTCGCCGTTGATGCCGAGTGCCGCGGCGATGCGAAGCCGGCCCGCGGCATCGACCGCGGGGGAGTAGATCCCCGCCCGCACGGCTCCGGTCCGAGTCAGCACGCCGCCGAGGCATCCGTCCGCAGTGGTCAGTACCGCCACCGGGATCGGCGCCTGTTCGAGCAGTTCGAAAACCCGTCGAGGGTCGATGCCCAACGGCGCGGTGACGAAGTCACTCACCGCGATGTCGCGCACCCGGGCGAAACGGTCGACTCCGATCGTCGCTGATTCGGTCACCAGGCCGATCGGGCGCCCACCGTCGACCACGACCGCAGCGCCGTGGGCGCGTTTGTGAATCAGGGCCACGGCGTCGGAGACCGCGTCGTCGGGAGCCAGCGTGACCGGGGTGTCGGCCACCAGGTCGCGGCTCTTGACGAAGTCCACCGTCGCACGGACGGCATCGGTCGGCAGGTCCTGAGGCAGCACCACGATCCCACCGCGGCGCGCGATGGTCTCGGCCATCCGCCGCCCGGCCACCGCAGTCATATTGGCGACCACGACGGGGATCGTGGTTCCGGTGCCGTCGGTGGTGGACAGATCGACGTCGAACCGGGAGGTGACGTCGGATCGACCGGGAACCAGGAAGACGTCGTTGTAGGTCAGGTCATAGCCGGACGTGTGCCCGTCGAGGAACCGCACAGGTTCAGGCCTGCACTTCGTGGCGGTCGCCGCTCCACAGTGTGTGGAATCGCGCCTCGGGCGCGGCGTCGGTGCGCCCGTAGGTGTGCGCTCCGAAGAAGTCACGCTGGCCCTGGATCAGTGCTGCGGGAAGGCGTTCGCTGCGCAGGCCGTCGTAGTAGGACAGTGCCGAGGAGAAGCCCGGGATCGGGATCCCCAGTTCGGTGGCGGTCACCACGACGCGGCGCCAGCCGTCGACGGCCGAGGAGATCACGTCGCGGAAGTACGGCGCGGCGATCAGCGTCGGGAGATCCGGATCGGTGTCGAACGCCTCTTTGATGCGGTTGAGGAACTTCGCCCGGATGATGCATCCCCCCCGCCAGATGGTGGCCAGGACGCCGGGGGTGATGCCCCAGTTGTACTCATCGGAACCGGCCTGGATCTGGTTGAAACCCTGCGCGTAGGCGATGATCTTCGATGCGTAGAGCGCCTGGCTGACATCGGTGATGAATTTCTCTGCGTCCGTTGGGCGTTCGCCGAGTGCGCCCGAGGCCATACCGACCGCGGCGCGGCGTTGAGGCACCGAGCCAGACAGGGCGCGGGCGAACACCGCCTCGGCGATGCCGGTGACGGGCACGCCCAGATCGAGCGCTGACTTGACCGTCCAGCGGCCGGTGCCCTTCTGTTCGGCCTCGTCAACGATCACGTCCACCAAAGGCTTCCCGGTCTTGGCGTCGACCTGGCGCAATACCTCGGCGGTGATCTCGACCAGGAAGCTGTCGAGGTCGCCGGCATTCCACTCGGTGAAGACGTCGGCGATCTGTGCCGGGCTCAGGCCCGCTGCGTCGCGCAGCAGTTGGTAGGCCTCGCCGATCAACTGCATGTCGGCGTACTCGATGCCGTTATGCACCATTTTCACAAAGTGTCCGGCCCCGTCCGGGCCGATATGGGCACAGCACGGCACGCCGTCGACGTGAGCGGAGATCTCCTCCAGCAAGGGGCCGAGAGACTTATAGGACTCGGCCGGCCCGCCCGGCATGATTGACGGGCCGTTGAGCGCGCCCTCCTCGCCACCGGAGATCCCGGCTCCGACGAAGTGCAGGCCTCGATCCCGCATGGCCTTCTCACGACGGATGGTGTCGGTGTAGAGCGCGTTGCCGCCGTCGATGATGATGTCACCCGGTTCCATGGCGTCGGCGAGTTCGTTGATCACTGCGTCGGTGGCCTCGCCGGCCTTGACCATGATCAAGACCCGGCGCGGACGCTGCAGGGCGGCCAGGAAATCTGCGATGGTTTCCGACCGGACGAAGTTCCCGTCCGAACCATGTTCGGCCAGCAGCGCGTCGGTCTTAGCGATCGAGCGATTGTGCAGCGCGACCGTGTAGCCGTGCCGGGCGAAATTGCGGGCGATGTTGGACCCCATCACCGCCAGACCGGTGACGCCGATCTGCGCGACGGAATTGCTCGAGGGGCTCATGCGGGTGCCTTTCGTGGCGGGGGTGGTTGTCTTCCGGGGTGGTTGTCGTCTGGGTTGGTTGTCTTTTGGGTTGGTTGTCTTTTGGGTTGGTGGAGTCAGGGGTGGAAGATCCGGTTCAGTTCGGCGAGCCAGGGCACCGCCACTGCAATGGTCGGCACCACCAACACCACGGCCGCGGCGAGGTAGGCGCCCAGCGAGAGCAGCATGCTGTTGGGCGGCCCGGTTAGCCGCCGCACCCGGATCACCGCGGTGGTGCCGCCGGCAGCCATCGCGCCCGCCGGGGTTCGGGCAGCCGCGCAGGCCACCAGTGCGCGGGCCACCGGAGCCCGCCCGACGGCGCGCACCGCGGCATCGTCGGCGAGGAGTTCCACCAGCAGATGAACGGCGTGGAGGGCGCTACCGCTGCGGACGAATCGTGGGAACGCGGTGTGCACGGCGATGAACGCCTCGAGCACCAGGTCGTGGCGGGCCCGCAGATGGGCGCGTTCGTGACGCAGTATCGCCGTGGTTTCGGAGTGGCTCAACGCCGACAGGGTGCCCTCGCTCACCACCACCCGGCTCCGGATGCCGGGCAGACAGTAGGCCAGCGGCTCGGCGACGTCGATGACCCGGACGCCCGACCCATGACGGTGATCACCGAGCAGGTCCACCACCATTCGGTGATGGGCGCGACGACGACGCGTTTCGACGGCCACGATCACCGCCGAGGCGACCAGTCGCACCCCGATGAGGAGGGTCAGCGCGAAGACCCCTACCGAGCTCAGCCACAGCGGCCAGCCCAGGGCGCCGATCTCCGCGGCGGGACTCCAATCCGGCCCTCCGCCGGGTTGTCGGGTGAAAAGTCCGCTGGCGATCGCCAATCCGGCGCTGAACGCCGAGAGTACGGCCGCCGCCGCGATCGACTGCCAGAGAACGATCGCCGCCCGCGGCGCTCGCATCGGCCAGGCCGAGCGGGCCAGCAGCTCGGGAACTGGCCCCGCGAGCACGATCGCGAGAACGGTGAAAGTCAGGGCGGACACGGCGTTCAGTCTTACCCAGGCGGTGCGACTACCGCCAGTGGTTCGGGTGTGAGTTTCACCCGTTCGATGGGCAGTCTTCAGATTGGTGGGTGGCCTCCAGATCGGCGAGCGCACG